>JBDSKZ010000099.1:0-30409 GCA_039916625.1 Pedococcus sp. | reverse complement strand
AAGGACGGCTGGCCGGCCATGGGCACCTTCGACCAGCTGAACATGCGGATCAACGGTTACCAGTACCACATCGACCTCATGGCCGGTAAGGAGAGCTGGAACAGCCCGCAGGTCAAGAAGGTCTTCGACACCTGGGCCGGTCTGCTCGAGATGCACCAGCCCGACTCCCTCGGCCGCACCTGGCAGGAGGCCGCCCAGACGTTGCAGCAGAAGAAGGCCGGCACCTATGTCCTGGGCTCGTTCCTGGCCCAGCAGTTCCCCAAGGGTGGCGAGCAGGACGACCTGACCTTCTTCAACTTCCCCGAGGTCGACTCCACCATCGGTGCCGACGCCATCGAGGCGCCCATCGACGGCTACATGATGGCCAAGCGACCCAAGAACGAGGCCGCGGCCCTCAAGCTGCTGTCCTTCGTCGGCGGTCCCGACGCCCAGAACCTCGCGGTGAAGGCCGACCCGAGCGTCATCGCGACCAACGACAAGGCCGACCAGGCGAGCTACACCGAGCTGCAGAAGAAGTCGGCGGAGTACGTCAAGTCGGCCAAGTCCATCTCGCAGTTCATGGACCGCGACACCCGCCCCGACTTCGCGTCGACGGTGATGATCCCCGCCATCCAGTCCTTCATCAAGAACCCGAAGGACATCGACGGGCTGGTCAACAGCATCGAGAAGCAGAAGCAGAGCATCTTCGCGAGCTGACCCGCTCGCATCCCTGCCTGACAAGGAGCTCTGCCATGGCCATACTCACCAAGTCGAAGCCGAAGTCGAAGTCGAAGTACAGGGGGATCGACCAGCTCAGCCTGACCGACCGGGTCGTCGTCGCCGTCATGATCGCCGTGCCGACCCTGCTGGTGCTGTGGCTCGTCTGGGTCCCCGCGATCGGGTCGGTCCTGCTGTCCTTCACCAACTGGGACGGGATCGGCGCGATCTCCTCGGCCAAACCGGTCGGGCTGAAGAACTACGTCAACGTGGTGACCATCTACCCGCCGTTCTGGCCCGCGTTGCAGCACAACCTGATCTGGCTCGCAGTGATGTTCTTCATCGCGACGCCGATCGGGATGTTCCTCGCGGTCCTGCTCGACCGGGAGATGCGGGGCAGCCGGATCTACCAGACGGCGATCTACCTGCCGGTCGTGCTGTCGCTGGCCCTGGTCGGCTTCATCTGGCAGCTGATCTACAGCCGGGACCAGGGCTTGATCAACCAGATCACCGGCGGCAGCATCGACTGGTACGGCGACCAGCGCTACAACCTGTGGGCGGCCCTGCTCGCCTCCAGCTGGCGCCATGTCGGCTACGTCATGCTGCTCTACCTGGCCGGACTGAAGGGCGTCGACCCGACGCTGCGCGAGGCCGCCAAGGTCGACGGCGCCAGTGAGCGCCAGACCTTCTTCAAGGTCGTCTTCCCGGTGATGTTCCCCATCAACATCATCGTCCTGGTGGTGACCGTCATCGAGTCGCTGCGAGCCTTCGACCTGGTCTGGGTCATCAACAAGGGCCGCAACGGCCTGGAGCTGATCTCCACCCTGGTGACGAGCAACATCGTCGGGGAGGCGAGCCGGATCGGCTTCGGCTCGGCGCTGGCCACCTTCATGCTCCTCATCTCCTCGGTCTTCATCGTCATCTACCTACGCGTCGTCATGAAGGAGCAGAGATGACCACCAGCAGCGACACGCCGCTCGCAGCGGCGAAGGTGAAGAACCCCGTCACCACCCGCCGCCCCCAGGGGCCGGGGTCCAAGAGCGGGGGCAGCCGGGCAGTCCAGGTGTTCCTGGCCGTCATCGCCCTGGTCTGGATCTTCCCGGTGGGCTACGCCCTGCTCAACAGCTTCCGGGACTACGCCTACACCTCCAAGAACGGCTACCTGTCGTTCGGCGGGTTCACCCTGTCCAACTACAAGAACGCGTGGGAGCAGGCCAACTTCTCCCACACGATGCTCAACTCGGCCTACATCACCGTCCCGGCGGTGCTGCTGACCCTCTTCCTGTCCTGCTGCGTCGCCTTCGTCGTGGCGCGGTTCTCCTTCAAGTTCAACCTCGCCCTCCTGGGGCTGTTCACGGCGGCCAACCTGCTGCCGCCGCAGGCCCTGCTCATCCCGGTCTACCGCATGTTCCGGGCGATCGAGGTGCCGTTCTGGCTCAGTGACTCGGGCACCCTGCTCAACTCCTACTGGGGCCTGATCCTGGTCAACGTCGCCTTCCAGACCGGGTTCTGCTCGTTCGTGCTGGCCAACTACATGAAGACGCTGCCGCGCGAGCTCTACGAGTCCGCCGTGGTGGACGGTGCGGGCATCCTGCGCCAGTTCTTCCAGCTGACCCTGCCCCTGTGCCGACCACCGCTCGCGGCGCTGGCCACCTTGGAGGTGACCTGGATCTACAACGAGTTCTTCTGGGCGACGGTGCTGCTCCAGTCGGGGGACAAGTTCCCGGTGACGAGCTCGATCAACAACCTGCGGGGCCAGTTCTTCACCGACAACAACCTGGTCGCGGCAGGGTCGGTCGTCATCGCCCTGCCCACGCTCATCGTGTTCTTCGCCCTCCAGAAGCAGTTCGTCGCAGGCCTGACGCTGGGCGCGACCAAGGGATGACCGTCCCGACCACCACCCTCCGGTCGGCAGGCACCTGCCTGGTCGTCGAGCTCCCCGAGGGCGCGTTGCCCCGCGTCCTGCACTGGGGGGTCGACCTGCCCGACGCGGCGGTCGGCCAGCTCGCCGGCGTCGTCGGCGGCCCTGTCCCGCACAACGCCCTCGACGAGCCGTGGCCGCTCACGGTGCTCCCCACCGCAGGGGACGGCTGGCTCGGCACCCCGGCGTATGCAGCGCATCGCGCCGGCGGTGCGGCCGCTGCTCGCTGGGTGGTCACCACCGAGCAGGACGGCGAGCGCTCGCTCGTCGTGACGGCGCGGGACGGCGCGACGCAGGTCCGGGGTGTCTGGTCGCTGGACGACCATGGAGTCCTGCGCGTGAGGAACTCCGTGACCAACCTCGGCGCCGGGTCGGACAGCGCCGGGTCCGACAGCACCGGGTCCGACAGCACCGGGTCCGACAGCCCCGGGTTCGACAGCGCCGCGACGACGCTCGACCTCGGGGCCCTGCGGGCCGTGCTGCCCCTGCCCTCCCGCGCCACCGAGGTGCTCGACCTCACGGGTCGCTGGTGCCGCGAACGCGCCCCCCAGCGCTCGACCCTGCAGGACGGCACCCATCTGCGCGCCTCGCGCCGCGGCCGCACCGGCCACGACGCGACCCTGCTGCTCACCGTCGGGACGTCGGGCTTCGGCTTCCGCGGCGGCGAGGTCTGGTCGGTCCACGTCGCGTGGAGCGGCAACCACGAGCACCTCGTCGAGCGGCTGCCTGAGGGGGCAGGGGTGCATGCCGCGGTCCTCGGCGGTGGCGAGCTGCTCGAGCCCGGCGAGGTGCGCCTCGGGCCGGGGGAGACCTACACGGCGCCCGACGTCGTCTTCGTCCACTCCGCCGACGGCCTCGACGGCCTGTCACGCCACCTGCACCGCAGCCAGCGTGCCACCGCCGTCCACAGCAACGACCCCCGGCCACTCGTGCTCAACTCCTGGGAGGCGGTCTACTTCGACCTCGACGTCGACCGGCTCAAGGGCCTGGTCGACGCCGCTGCCTCGATCGGTGTCGAACGCTTCGTCCTCGACGACGGGTGGTTCGGCAGCCGCCGCGACGACCGCAGCGGCCTCGGCGACTGGGTCGTGTCGCCCGGCATGGGGGCGTGCGGCCTCGCCCCGATCGTCGAGCACGTGAAGGGACTCGGCCTGGAGTTCGGGCTGTGGTTCGAACCCGAGATGGTCAACATCGACTCCGACCTCGTGCGCGCCCACCCCGACTGGGTGCTCGGGCCGAGGGCCGGCCTGCCGCGTCCGTCACGGCACCAGCACGCGCTCGACCTCGCGAACCCCGGCGCCGCGGCCCACGTCGAGGGCCAGATCAGCGCCCTGGTCGCCGAGCTCGGCATCGACTTCATCAAGTGGGACCACAACCGCGACCTGCACGAGGCGGTGCGCTCCGACGCCACGGGCGCCGACCGGCCGGCCGTGCACCTGCAGACCGAGGCGTTCTACGCCCTGCTGGACCGGCTGCGTGCCGCGCATCCCGACCTCGAGATCGAGTCCTGCTCCAGCGGGGGCGCCCGGGTCGACCTCGGCGTCCTGGCCCGCACCGACCGCATCTGGACCAGTGACTGCAACGACGCCCTCGAGCGAGCCGCCATCCAGCGGTGGACCTCGCTGCTCGTGCCCGCCGAGCTGATGGGCACCCATGTCGGACCCACCATCGCGCACACGACGCACCGGACCCTCGACCTGCCGTTCCGGATGCTGCTGGCCCTGCAGGGCCACGCCGGTCTGGAGTGGGACATCGCGGCCTGCACGCCCGACGAGCTGGAGGCCCTGCGCGGGTGGTCGGCCCTCTACCGCGAGCTGCGTCCGCTGCTGCACACCGGTGACCTCGTCCGGGCCGACCTGCCCGAGGAGCAGGGCCTGCTCGTGACCGGCACGGTCGCGGCGGACGGTGGGCAGGCGGCATACAGCGTCCTGCGCACCTGGACCGGGCCGGCCGCCGAGCCGGGCCTGTTGCCCCTGCCTGGGCTCGACCCGGACCGCACCTACACCGTGCGCGTCCGCAGCGAGGCAGGCCTGCCCGCCGTCACCCAGGTACGCGGACCGCAGTGGTGGGAGCAGGCCCTCGGCGACGGGGTCAGGGTCAGCGGGGCGGTGCTCACCCACGTCGGGCTGGCCCTCCCGGTGCTGGCCCCAGCCCAGGGATTCCTGCTCCACCTCACCTGACACAATGGCCCGCATGCCCGCGCCCTCCGCCCCTGCTGGGTTGCCCCGGATCCTGTCCGGGATGCAGCCGACCAGCGACTCCCTGCACCTCGGCAACTACCTCGGGGCCCTGGTCAACTGGGTCGGGCTCCAGGACGGGTTCGACGCCTACTACTTCGTCGCCGACCTGCACGCGCTCACCGTGCCGACCGACCCCGAGGTCCTGCGCCGGCGCACCCGCATCACGGCGGCGCAGTACCTCGCCGCCGGGGTCGACCCGCAACGGGCCGCGGTGTTCTGCCAGAGCCACATCACCGAGCACGCCGAGCTCGGCTGGGTGATGAGCTGCCTCACCGCCTTCGGCGAGGCCGGCCGGATGACGCAGTTCAAGGACAAGACCGCCAAGGGACAGAACGCCAACGTCGGCCTGTTCACCTACCCCATGTTGATGGCGGCCGACATCCTCATGTACGACGCCGACCGCGTGCCCGTGGGGGAGGACCAGCGCCAACACCTCGAGATCACCCGCGACCTCGCCGAACGGTTCAACAAGCGCTTCGGTGACACCCTCGTCGTGCCCGAGCCGCACATCCTCAAGGAGTCCGCCAAGGTCATGGACCTGCAGGAGCCGACGGCGAAGATGTCGAAGACCGGCTCCAGCGACAAGGGCCTGATCTGGCTGATGGACGACCCGGCGAAGACGGCGAAGAAGATCCGCTCCGCCGTCACCGACACCGACACGCAGGTGCGCTACGACGTCGAGCACAAGCCCGGCATCTCCAACCTCATGGTGATCCACAGCGTGCTGTCGGGGCAGAGCCTGGCCGCGATCGAGTCCCGCTTCGAGGGCAGTGGCTACGGCGACTTCAAGAAGGAGGTCGCCGACGTGGTGGTCGGCGCGGTGACGCCCTTCCGCGCGCGGATGACCGAGCTCCTCGACGACACCGCCGAGCTCGACCGCACCCTCGCCGCCGGAGCCGACCAGGCCCGGGAGGTGGCCCGCGCGACGATGGTGCGGGTGCGTGACCGCGTGGGTCTGCTCCCGAGCGTTCGATAGGGTCGATTCGTGCCCACCATTGGCGTCTCGATCGCCATCCCCTCGCCGTACGCGGAGATGCTCCAGGCCAAGCGGGCCTCGTTCGGCGACCCGCTGGCCGACTCCATCCCCACCCACGTCACGCTGCTGCCGCCCACCGATGTCGGTGACGTCGAGCTGGCCGACACGCTCAAGCACCTCGAGGAGGCCGCTGCCGACGGACACCCCTTCCAGATGGTGCTGCGCGGCACGGGCACCTTCCGGCCCACCTCACCGGTGGTCTTCGTCCAGGTGTCCGGAGGCCTCGCCGACTGCGAGCTGTTGGAGAAGGACATCCGGCGGGGGCCGCTCGACCGGTCGTTGGACTTCCACTACCACCCGCACGTCACCGTGGCCCACCACGTGTCCGAGGAGGACCTCGACCGCGCCTTTGCCGAGCTCGCCGACTTCGAGTGCGAGTTCGCCGTCGAGCAGTTCCACCTCTATGAGCACGGCGAAGACGCCGTGTGGCGCCCGGTCCGCTCCTTCGTGCTGGGCGGGTGACGCGTGCAGACCCTGAAGCACTGGTGGGCTCGGTTGCAGGCCACGCACGCGTGGCAGGCGTGGAAGCGGTATGGCGACGCCAAGGGCAACGTCCTCGCCGGTGGCGTCGGCTACTTCGCCTTCTTCTCGATCTTCCCGGCCGTGGCGCTGGCCTTCACCATCGGTGGGATCGTGCTGCGAGGGCGGCCCGAGCTGCTCGACGAGGTGCGCCAGTACGTCGACCAGACGCTGCCGGGGTTCGTCAAGGACGAGCAGACCGGCAAGGGCGTCATCCCCATCGCCATCCCGCAGAAGAACGCCTTGACCGTCACCGGCATCGTCGGCGTCGCCGGCCTGCTGTTCGCGGGGCTGGGGTGGCTGTCGGCCCTGCGTGACGGCATCCGCGCCATCTTCGGGGTGGGCGGGCAGCCGGGCAACTTCATCACCCTCAAGCTGCGCGACCTCGGCATCATGGCCGTTCTCGGGCTGGGGGTGCTCGTCTCGGCCGTGGTCACGGTCGTGGCGGGCGGCGTCGCCCAGACCGTGGCCGAGGCGATCGGCCTCGGGTCGCAGACGTGGATCGTCGGTGTCGTGGGGTCCCTGGTCGGCGTGGTGCTCGACACCGGCCTCGTGGCCCTGATGCTGCGCTTCCTCAGCGGGGTGGAGATGCCATGGACTGCGTTGCGCAACGGCGCGGTCTTCGGCGGGGTCGCGCTGACCGTGCTCAAGGTGGCCGGCTCACGCCTGGTTGCCGGGACGAGTGACAAGCCGTTGTTCGCCTCGATCGCCGTCGTGGTCGGGCTGCTCCTGTGGCTGAACCTCATCTCGCGGATCATGCTCATCGCCGCTGCCTGGTCTGCCAACGACGTCGACACCACCGTTGACGGGCTCACCGGGGCCCAGCGGCACAAGCTTGTCGAAGGTCCCGCCCCCGAGTTGGCCGACAGCATCCGCGAGCGCACCGACGCCGGCCTGCCGACGTTCGGGCAACGCGCGGCAGACCGGACGTCAGTGGCTGCCGGAGCGCTGCTCGGCGCGGTCGGTGCCATCGCGGTCGGGTCGCTCGGCCGCGGCATACGCGGTCTGCGCCGCCGCTGAGGCGCGGCGGCCAGGGAGGCCGTCAGGCCCACTGCCACGGACGCCGGCCAGCCGCCCCCGGGACCCACCTCAGACAGCGGGCGCCGGATCGCGTCGACGGAGCAGGCGGTCCCAGAGCGCGCGCTGCCCGAGCAGGGTCAGGACCCCGGCGACCGTCATGCCGAGCAGGTTGAGGCCGAGCTGGGCTGCGGCACCTCCGAGCTGGCCCCACGCACCGGACGCGAGGGCGACCGAGAAGTCGCCAGCGGCGGGCACGGTCGTCACCGAGATGAACACGCCGACGAGGGCGTTGCTGCGCCCGGCCGTCGTCGAGAGGACGCCGGCCACGCCGGCGAGCACCGCCACCACGACCGACCAGTGGTCCGGGCGCCAGATGAACCCGGTCAAGGGCCGCGGTGCGGCCACCGTCGTCGAGTCGAACCAGCCGACGGCCACGGCGACGAGGGCCAGCAGGGTGGTCAGGGCGATGGCCACGGCGAACCCGCGCACCAGCAGGCCCAGGGCGCGCACCGCCAGCCGGGGGCGGCCGAGGGCGAGCCCCACCGCCAGGGCGGCGACAGCACTGAACTCCGGGCCGACGACCATCGCGCCGACGACGAGGATCGCCGAGTCGGTCACCACCGCGACCGAGGCGATGAGGGTGGCCAGGCACAGGAACGCGTAGTAGGACCAAGATCCGTGCGACTGGCCCTCGGCCGTGTCACGGACGGCATCCCAGACCACGGCGTCGTCGGGGGCGCCCGGTGCGTGCTGCTCGGCCTCCACGGCGTTGCGAGACGGTGAGGCCTCGACATTGAGGATGGTGATGCCGCCCCGGTCGTGCAGGCCGAGGGCCCGCAGCCGGTTGAGGATCCCGTCCGTCGCCTCGCGGGCGATGTCGGCCTCGACCAGGTCACCGGGGGGCCTCAGGCTGCCCCCGCGGGTCACTGCCAGGTTGCAGACGCAGGGGTCGGGCTCGAGGACGGCCAGGACGTCGGCGAAGAGGTCGTCGGGAACAGCCAGGCGCAGGTGCAGCACGGGCCGACCCTAGCCGCAGGGCCCGTTGCCCTCGATGGCGCCGCGCCAGGCGACGAGGGTGGTCAGTGACGGGCGACGAAGGTGGTCAGTGGCGGGCGTGGCGGCGACGTCGAGCGGTGGCTGCGCGTGAGCCGAGCCACACCAACAGTGCGGCGATGACGCCCAGGGTGCCCACCCCGACCCAGGGAGCAGCGGCGTGGTCGGCGACCCCGCGGGGAAGGGCGGCTGCTGCGGCCGTCGCGCGCTCGGCGCCCGCCAGAGAGCCGTCGGGCTGCGGGGCACCGGGCTGCAGGGCATCGCCGGGCGGGGCGTCGCCGGACGGGGCGTCGCCGGGCGGGGCGTCGCCGGGCACCGCGGAGGGCGGGGTCAACGGTGCGCTGGGGGTGACAGAGAGGCGGGGCGGGGTCGGCACCGTGCCCGGCTCGACGAGGGCGCCGACGGGGTGGGCGCGGGCACCGTACCGGAACGCCCAGTCGTACATCGCGGCCTGCGGTCGCCACGAACCGTCCAGACCGTACATCTCGGTGAGCAGGTAGGTCTTGCCGCCTCGGGAGACGGCTGAGATGTAGGTGCGGTGCGCCGCCTTGGTGTAGCCGTTCTTGATACCGATGGTGCCGGCGTAGTTGTAGAGCAGCTTGTTGTGGTTGTTGATGACGTACGACGCGCGCTTCTTCGTCTTCGGGTCGACCCGCCCCGGGAACGGCGCCCGCTTGGTGGTGACGTAGCGGCGGAAGTCGGGAAGCCTCATCGCGGCCCGGCCGATCAGCGCCAGGTCGTAGGCGCTCGAAGTCTGCCCCGGCGCGTCCAGCCCGGACGGGTCCTTGGCCACGGTGTCGTGGGCCCCGAGGTGGCGCGCGCGAGCGTTCATCGCCGCGAGCGTGGCGTCGCGACCACCTCCCGCCCCAGCCAGGGCGTAGGCAGCGTCGTTGCCGGACGACATCAGCAGGGCCTCGAACAGCTGGCGACCGGTGTAGCCCAGCCCGGGGACGAGGCCGACCCGGGTGCCGTCGGCGTTGGCATCGGCGTCGGTGGCCGTGACGACCTGGCCGGCGCCGACCTCGGGGATGAGGGTCAGGGCGGTGAGCGCCTTGAGGGTGCTCGCCGGCAGCAGCCTGGCGTGGGGCGCCTTGGCGGCGACCACCTCGCCGGTGTCCAGGTCGGCGAGCAGCCAGGCGACGTTGCGCAGCACGGGGGGAGCAGGCACCCCCGCGGGCAGGTCGGTGACGATGCCGGTGCCCGCGAGCGCGGGGCCGCCGATCGACAGCTCGGGGAGCACCGTCGCCTTGGGGACGGGCAGCGCAGGTTTGGTCGGGGTGGGCTTGGTCTGGTTGGGCTTGGTCTGGTCGGGCTTGGTCGGGGTCGGCCCGGGCCGCGGTTTTGCTGCGGTGGCCGAGGTGCTCGGTGCTGCGCGGACCGAGCTCGCGGTCGTCGTCGCACGGGCCGTCGCGGCGGGCCCGAACACGACGGCGCCGCCGACCGCCAGCACGAGGATGGCGGCGGCGGCGGGCGCATGTCGTCGGGGCACGCGAAGAGTGTCCCTCAGAACCTGCTGGTGAGGAGTGCTCTCTTGACCTCGGCGATCGCCTGGGTCACCTGGATACCGCGCGGGCAGGCATCGGTGCAGTTGAAGGTGGTGCGGCACCGCCACACACCTTCCTTGTCGTTGAGGATCTCGAGCCGCTGGCTGCCACCCTCGTCGCGGCTGTCGAAGATGAAGCGGTGGGCGTTGACGATCGCGGCCGGACCGAAGTACTGGCCGTCGTTCCAGAACACCGGGCAGCTGGTCGTGCACGCGGCGCACAGGATGCACTTGGTCGTGTCATCGAAGCGGTCGCGGTCCTTCTGGCTCTGGATCCGCTCGCGCGTCGGCTCGTTGCCCGTGGTGACGAGGAACGGCATGACCTCGCGGTAGGCGTCGAAGAACGGCTCCATGTCGACGATGAGGTCCTTCTCGAGGGGAAGACCCTTGATCGCCTCGACCGTGATCGGCTTGTCCGGGTTGACGTCCTTGATCAGCGTCTTGCAGGCCAGCCGGTTCTTGCCGTTGATGCGCATGGCGTCGGAGCCACAGACCCCGTGGGCGCAGGAGCGGCGGAAGCTCAGCGAGCCGTCCTGCTCCCACTTGATCTGGTGCAGGGCGTCGAGCACGCGGTCGGTCGCGTGCGCGGTGACCTGGTAGTCCTCGAAGTGGGCCTCGGTGTCGGCCTCCGGGTTGAAGCGCGCGACCCGCAGGGTCACGGTGAACGTCGGGACGGCGCCGACCTTGCCCTCGGTCTGGTCTTCGACAGTGGCAGTCATCAGTACTTGCGCTCCATCGGCTGGTAGCGGGTCACGGTCACGGGCTTGTAGTCGAGGCGGACCTCGTCCGAGAACAGCGGGGTGTCCGCCCCGAAGCCTTCGCCGGCGAGGGGCGGACGGTAGGCCATCGTGTGCCGCATGAAGTTGACGTCGTCGCGCGTCTCGTAGTCCTCACGGAAGTGGCCCCCGCGCGACTCCTTGCGGGCCAGCGCGCCGATCGTGATGACCTCGGCCAGCTCGATGAGGAAGCCGAGCTCCACGGCCTCGAGCAGGTCGGTGTTGTAGCGCTTGCCCTTGTCCTGCACGACGACGTCGGCGTAGCGCTCCTTGAGCTCCTCGATCACACCGAGGGCCTCCTTCATCGAGGCCTCGGTGCGGAAGACCTGGACGTTGCGGTCCATGGTCTCCTGCAAGGCCTTGCGCAGGTCAGCCACCCGCTCGCCACTCACTCGGCCAAGGATGCCCTCGACCATGCCGTCGACGAGCGAGGTGGGGCGTTGCGGCAGGTCGACCCAGGCGGCGTTCGCGGCATACTCGGCGGCGGCGATGCCGGCACGCCGGCCGAACACGTTGATGTCCAGGAGGCTGTTCGTGCCCAGGCGGTTGGAGCCGTGGACGGACACACAGGCGACCTCGCCGGCGGCGTAGAGGCCGGGGACGACATCGGTGTTGTTGCGCAGCACCTCGGTCTCGACATTGGTGGGCACGCCACCCATCGCGTAGTGCGCGGTGGGGTAGACCGGGACGGGCTCGGTGTAGGGCTCGACCCCGAGGTAGGTGCGGGCGAACTCGGTGATGTCGGGCAGCTTGGCGTCGATGTGCGCCCGCTCGAGGTGGGTCAGGTCGAGCAGGACGTAGTCCTTGTTGGGACCGGCGCCACGGCCTTCGCGAACCTCGTTGGCCATCGAGCGGGCGACGATGTCGCGCGGAGCGAGGTCCTTGATGGTGGGGGCATAGCGCTCCATGAAGCGCTCGCCGTCGGCGTTGCGCAGGATGCCGCCCTCACCACGAGCCGCTTCGGACAGCAGGATGCCCAACCCCGCCAGGCCGGTCGGGTGGAACTGGAAGAACTCCATGTCCTCCAACGGCAGGCCGCGGCGGAAGGCCACGCCCATGCCGTCACCGGTGAGGGTGTGGGCGTTGGAGGTGGTCTTGAACACCTTGCCGGTGCCACCGGTCGCGAAGACGACCGACTTCGCCTGGAACACGTGGATCTCGCCCGTGGACAGCTCGTAGGCCACGACACCGGCCGCGCGCTCGACGCCGTCGGCACCGGTGTTCATGAGCAGGTCGAGGACGTAGAACTCGTTGAAGAACTCGACGCCCTGCTTGACGCAGTTCTGGTAGAGCGTCTGGAGGATCATGTGGCCGGTGCGGTCCGCGGCGAAGCACGAGCGGCGGACCGCGGCCTCCCCGTGGTTGCGGGTGTGGCCACCGAACCGGCGCTGGTCGATCTTGCCCTCGGGCGTGCGGTTGAACGGCAGGCCCATCTTCTCGAGGTCGATGACCGCGTCGATGGCCTCGCGGCACATGATCTCTGCAGCGTCCTGGTCGACGAGGTAGTCGCCGCCCTTGACGGTGTCGAAGGTGTGCCACTCCCAGTTGTCCTCCTCGACGTTGGCGAGGGCGGCGCACATGCCGCCCTGGGCCGCGCCGGTGTGGGACCGCGTGGGGTAGAGCTTGGTGAGCACCGCGGTGCGGGTGCGCGTCGACGACTCCAGCGCCGCGCGCATCCCTGCGCCGCCGGCGCCGACGATGACGACGTCGTACTTGTGCGTCTGCATCAGGGCTGTTTCCTTACTTGGCCGTGCACACGGACAGGGTGGTGGAGGGGTCGAGGCACGGGTCGAACGTGAAGATGACCAGCGTGCCGAGCACCAGGACGAGCAGGGCGCTCGCGACCAACAGTCCCTTGAGGATCCAGCGGGTGCGGCTGGACTCGGTGTAGTCGTTGATGATCGTGCGGACGCCGTTGAAGCCGTGCAGCTCGGCCAGCCACAGCATCACCATGTCCCAGGTCTGCCAGAACGGGCTGGCCCACTTGCCGGCGACGAAGGCGAAGTCGACGCCCTGGATGCCCTCGCCCAGCATGAGGTTGACGAACAGGTGACCGAAGACCAGGACGAGCAGCAGCACGCCGCTGGCGCGCATGAAGACCCAGGACCAGAGCTCGAAGTTGCCGCGCGGCTTGGAGACCCGGCGGTAGCGGGAGGTCTTCGCAGCGACCGCGTCAGGACCGGCGTGGTAGTTGGTGGTGGCGCTCATGGTCCGCCCTCTCAGTGCGTGAAGACGATGGTCAGGTGCCGGACCGCGAACGGCGCGAACAGCAGCACGAACCCGGCGGAGACCGCCCAGAACATCTGCTTCTGGTACTTCGGGCCCTTGGCCCAGAAGTCCACGCCGATGATCCGCAGGCCGTTGAGTGCGTGGAAGATCACGGCTGCGACCAACCCGGCCTCGGCGAGCCCCACGATGGGGTTCTTGTAGGCGTCCATGACCTCGTTGTAGGCCTCGGGCGAGACCCGGACCAGCGCCGTGTCGAGCACGTGCGCAAAGAGGAAGAGGAAGATCAGTACGCCGCTGATGCGGTGGGCGACCCACGTCCACATGCCTTCACGGCCGCGGTAGAGGGTCCCGTTGGCTGCCTGCGCCACTGCGCGTCCCTTTCCAAGCAGAGTTGTCACGGCAGCCGCTCGAGGGCGGATCTGGCCGTACGTCGACCCTCAGGTTATCTGGCGGTGCAGGTGGAGCGCGCGCGGCCCGGCTGTGAGAAAGCAGACAGGCAGGGTTACCAGCGGGTACCCAGTGGGTGGCAGCGGGTATCCAGCGGCCCCAGCAGGGTCGGACGAGGGTGGGTCGGACGAGCGCACGGTGACCTGGTGGTGCCGCGCAGGGCGTGGGCTAGCGTTCGCGCCATGTCGAACGAGCACTTCTGGGCCGTCATCCCCGCGGGCGGCGCCGGGACTCGGCTGTGGCCGCTGTCGCGCGCACGGTCACCGAAGTTCCTGCACGACCTCACCGGGACGGGGCGTTCCCTGCTCCAGGCGACGTGGGACCGGCTCGAGCCGCTGACAGGCACGCAGGTGCTGGTCGTCACCGGCGTCCCCCACGTGGAGGCGGTGACCCTTCAGCTGCCCCGGCTGCCGGCCGACCAGCTGCTCGCCGAGCCCTCGCCACGCGACTCCATGGCCGCGATCGGTTGGGCAGCAGCGGTGCTCGAGGCCCGTGACCCGGAGGCGGTGCTCGGGTCGTTCGCCGCGGACCACGTCATCGGTGACGAGGAGCAGTTCCGCGAGTGTGTGGCGGCAGCCGCCGAGGCAGCCGCCGACGGCCACGTCGTGACGATCGGCATCGAGCCGACGCACCCCGCCACCGGCTTCGGCTACATCGAGATGGGCGAGACGCTGGGTGCCGGCCCGGCGCGCGCCGTCGCACAGTTCGTGGAGAAGCCGGACCGTGAACGCGCGATGGGCTACCTCGCGACGGGCCGGTTCCGTTGGAACGCCGGGATGTTCGTCGTCAAGGCCACGGTGCTGCTCGACCTCCTGGCCCGGTGGCATCCCGAGCTGGCGGCCGGACTACGCGCAGTTGCGGCTGACCCGACCCGCCTCGAGGACGTCTGGCCGGGCCTGGAGAAGATCGCCATCGACCACGCGGTCGCCGAACCCGCGGCAGCCCAGGGCCGGGTCGCGGTCGTCCCGGGTGGGTTCGGATGGGACGACGTGGGCGACTTCGCCTCGCTCGGCTCGCTGCTCACCGACGCCGAGGGGCTGCCGGGGGTGAGGGTGCTCGGGGACGCCGAGCGTGTCCGCGTCCTGGACTCGACGGGTGTCGTCGTCCCTGGCGCGGACCGCATCGTCGCCCTCGTCGGCATCGACGACGTCGTCGTGGTCGACACCCCGGACGCGTTGCTCGTCATGGCGCGTGAGCGGGCACAGGATGTCAAGGGCATCGTCGACGCGCTCAAGGCACAGGGCCGGACCGACCTCACGTAGGGCGTCCCGCCCCGGTAGCGGGCCGGGTCAGTGCACGTCGCGGCGGCGGAACAGGCTGCCACCCGCGACCACCAGCACCCCGGCGATCGCGACGAGCGCGACCACCGGGGTCGGGTCGAACGCCCCGCCAGGCAGCGGCGGCACGTGTCGGAACGGCGAGACCTCCTGCAGCACCCTCGGCAGGTCGAGCAGCTCGCCGAACTGGCCGATCACCAGGCAGGCGGCGAGCGCGACCCAGGCGCCGATCGCGAGCCGTGCGGCGGTGCCGTAGAGCAGCACCGCGACCCCGATGACGACCCAGACCGGGGCCACCTGCACGAGCGCCGCGGGCAGCACCCGGGCGAACGCCTCGCCGAGATCGCCCAGGGTCGCGCCGTCGGCGACAGCCGCCCCGACCCCGAGCAGCGCCAGGATCCCGGCGCTGCCCCCGAGGGCCAGGCTCACGTGGCTCATCAGCCACGACCACCGTGACGTGGCGGTCGACAGGGTCAGCTCGGCACGGGTGGAGCGTTCCTCGCCGAGCGGCCGAAGGGCTGCGGCGATCCCGAACCCCGCCACGACCGCCGCCATGATGCCGAACTCTGCGGCGATGAACGCGTCCGCCAGCGACCCGGGGCCGCCGAGGCTGCGAATCAGGTCCCGGGCCTCGGGCGAGTCGAGCAGCGTTGCCGCGCTGGAGGTCAGGCCGCCCAGGAGCGCTCCGGCGAGCACGGTCGCCAGCGACCATCCGAGGATCGCCGCCCGCTGCAGCCGCCAGGCCAACGCCAGGGGCGACCCCATCGTGGTGTGGGCCGGACCCGCACGCTGCGCGAAGAGTCCTGCCCCCAGGTCGCGACGGCTGCGCAGCAGGAAGGCCAGGGCGGTCGTGGCCGCGGCGAACGCCAGGCCGAGCAGTCCCACCCACCAGCGCTCGTCGGCATACGGGCGCACCTGTTGGGCCCAGCCGAGCGGGCTGAGCCACACGAGGACGCGCCCCGGTCCGTCGCCTGCGGCGTCTCCCGCGGCCCTGAGCAGGTACGCAGCTGCGACGCCGCCCCCAGCGAGCGCGGCCACCGTGCGAGCGCTCGGCGTGAGCTGCACGGCGACGGCGGTGATGCCGGTGAACCCCAGGCCCACCACGAGCCAGGCGAGTCCGAGGGCCAAGGAGCCTCTCACCGGCAGTCCGGAGGCGGCGTATCCCATGGCGGCGAGAGCGCTCGAGAGGACCACCACGGTCGTGGTGTGCAGGATCGCGGCGGTGAGTGGTGCGTGCCGCGACAGGACACCGGCACCGAGGAGCTCGACCCTGCCCATCTCCTCCTCGGTGCGTGTGTGGCGGCGCAGGAGGAAGACTGCGGCCAGGGCCACGGCCACCGCTCCCGTCGAGAGCATCTTGAGGCTGGCCAGTGAACCCAGCGAGGCGTGGACCGGGCCGTAGAGGGCGACGAGAGCGGGGGAGGCGTTGGCGGCGATGGCCGCGGAGGCGGCCTGGGCCGGGTCGGGGTAGAGGGCGACGGTGGCTGCCGCGCTGCTCCACGCCATACCGGCGAGCCCCAGGACGACCACCGGGGCGAGTATGCGGTCGCGGCGCATGGCCAGGCGTAGCAGGGAGCCCGTGCCGGGCACGGCGTTCACGGCTGCGCTCCTGCCGTTCGCTGCGGGTCGGCGGGACTGCGGTAGAGGTTCATGAACAGCTCCTCCAGGCTGGGGGGAGCGCTGGTGATGCGGCGGATCCCGCACCGCGCCAACAGGTTCATCACACTGCCGAGCTCGTCGGGGTCGACACTGAGGTGGACGTGGCTGCCGTCGACGTGCGCGTCGTGGACGCCGGGTGCGGTCTCGAGGCCGACCGGCTCACGTTCGAGCTCGGCGTCCACGGTGGTGCGCGACAGGTGCCTCAGGTCGGCAAGGCTGCCCGTCTGCACCGTGCGGCCGGAGCGGATGATCGTGAGCCGGTCGCAGAGGTGCTCGACCTCGCTGAGGATGTGGCTCGACAGGAGCACGGTCCGGCCCTGGTCACGCACCTCGCGGATGCACGCGCGAAAGACCTCCTCCATGAGCGGGTCGAGGCCGGAGCTGGGTTCGTCGAGGATGAGCAGCTCGGCGTCCGAGCTGAGCGCGGCGACGAGGGCGACCTTCTGGCGGTTGCCCTTGGAGTAGGCCCGGCCCTTCTTCGTCGGGTCGAGGTCGAAGCGCTCGAGAAGCTCGGCGCGACGGCCTCCGTCCTGGCCCCCGCGCAGCCGGCCGAGCAGGTCGATCACCTCGCCGCCAGTGAGGTTGGGCCACAGGACCACGTCGCCCGGGACGTAGGCGAGGCGGCGGTGCAGGGTTGCGGCCTGACGCCAGGGGTCGCCGCCGAGGAGGGTGGCCTCGCCGCCGTCGGCACGGAGCAGCCCGAGCAGGACCCGGATGGTCGTCGACTTGCCCGAACCGTTGGGACCGAGGAAGCCGTGCACCTCACCCTGCCGGACCTCGAGGTCGAGACCGTCGAGGGCGGTGGTGTGGCCGAACTCCTTGCGCAAGCCGGCCGTGCGGATCACGGTGGTCATGCCATCACGGTACTGACCCCTGCAGCCTTGCCCGGGAGCGTGAGCCGGGGCCGCGCCGCGAGGTGTCGCCGAGTGGTGGGAGAAGCGGCGGGCGGCACGGAGATGGGCGGGCCCCGGCACGGGTGAGGTTGGCCACGGGGCCGGAGCGGGCGGCATACCGCGCCGTTAGGCTCCGAACCATGGCCGCTGACGTCCCCGAAGCCCGCTCCGAGTCCGACCTCCCGATCAAGGCCGTGTATGGCGCGGAGGCGCTCGCGGACTTCGACCCGCAGGAGCAGCTGGGGGAGCCCGGCCAGTTCCCCTACACCCGTGGCGTCTACCCGAACATGTACACGGGGCGGCCGTGGACGATGCGGCAGTACGCAGGGTTCGGCACCGCCAAGGAGAGCAACGAGCGCTACCACCAGCTCGTCGCCAACGGCACCGGCGGGCTGTCCGTCGCCTTCGACCTGCCGACCCAGATGGGGTACGACTCCGACGAGGCCATCGCGAGCGGCGAGGTCGGCAAGGTCGGCGTGGCCATCGACTCCATCGACGACATGCGGACGCTCTTCGGTGGCCTGCCGCTCGGCGAGCTGTCGACCTCGATGACGATCAACGCCCCGGCCGCGACCCTGCTGCTGATGTACCAGCTCGTCGCCGAGGAGAACGGCGCCGACAGCGCGAAGCTGGCGGGGACGATCCAGAACGACGTCCTCAAGGAGTACATCGCCCGCGGCACCTACATCTACCCGCCGAAGGAGTCGCTGCGGCTCATCAGCGACATCTTCGCCTACTGCCACAAGGAGATGCCGCGCTGGAACACCATCTCCATCAGCGGCTACCACATGGCCGAGGCCGGGGCGACGCCCGCGCAGGAGATCGCCTTCACCCTCGCCAACGCCAAGGAGTACGTCCGCGCCGCCATCGCTGCGGGCCTGGACGTCGATGACTTCGCGCCGCGGCTGTCCTTCTTCTTCGTCGCCCGCACGACGCTGCTCGAGGAGGTCGCCAAGTTCCGCGCGGCTCGCCGGATCTGGGCGCGGATCATGCGGGAGGAGTTCGGGGCGAAGAACCCCAAGAGCGAGATGCTCCGGTTCCACACGCAGACCGCAGGCGTGCAGCTGACCGCCCAGCAACCTGAGGTCAACCTCGTCCGCGTGGCACTGCAGGGGCTCGGCGCCGTCCTCGGTGGCACCCAGTCGTTGCACACGAACTCGTTCGACGAGGCGATCGCGCTACCGACCCAGAAGGCCGCTCGCCTCGCGCTGCGGACCCAGCAGGTCATCGCCTACGAGACCGACGTGACTAAAACGGTTGACCCGTTTGCCGGTTCGTACGTCGTCGAGTCGATGACCGACGACGTCGAGGCTGCCGCGCTGGAGCTCATCCAGGCTGTCGAGGACCGGGGCGGCTCGGTCGCCGCCATCGAGCAGGGCTTCCAGAAGTCCGAGATCGAGCGCTCTGCCTATCGCATCGCCCTCGAGATCGACAGCAAGGAACGCACGGTCGTCGGGCTCAACCGGTTCGCGCTCGACGAGGAGGAGCCGTACGAGCCGCTGCGCGTCGACCCGCAGATCGAGCACGACCAGCGCGAGCGCCTCGCCGCCCTGCGGGCCGAGCGCGACAACGAGGCGGTCGAGCGCGCCCTCGAGGAGGTGCGCGAGGCGGCCCGAGGCACCGACAACCTGCTGTACCCCATGAGGGAGGCGCTGCGGCTGCGCGCCACCGGCGGCGAGGTCAGCCACGCCCTGCGCGACGTCTGGGGTCTCTACGTCCCCCACGAGACCTTCTGACCGGGCCGCCCCCGCGCCATACCTCCCGCCCGCCGTCCCGCCGTCCAGCCCGCCTCCCGCCGGTCGGGTCTTTGAAGGCCTGACCCGGTCCTGACCGGGTCAGGCGCTCAAAGACCCGAGGTATGGAGCGGGGCCGGCGATGACCCGGCCGCTACCTGCGCGCGCGGGTAGAGTGCGCCGTGACATGAGCGACAACCACCTCCTGGCCGATCTCGGCGACTCCATCGACGCCTTGGCCCCCGCGCTCCTGGCCCTCCAGCGCGACATCCACGCCCACCCCGAGCTGTCCCGCGGGGAGGTGCGCACCACCGCTCGCGTCGAGGGGCTGCTGCGCACCGCCGGCGTCGCGACCCGCTCCCTGGCGGTGAGCGGGCTGGTGGCCGACCTCGGTGCCGAGCAGCCGGCCTACCGCGTCGCGCTGCGCGCCGACCTCGACGCTCTCCCGGTGGGGGAGCGCACCGGTGTCCCGTGGGCCTCGCTGACCGAGGGCATCTGCCACGCCTGCGGACACGACGTCCACGTCGCGGCTGTCCTCGGCGCCGGCCTGGCGCTCAAGGAGCACGAGGACCAGCTCCGCGAGCGCGGGATCGCCGTCCGTCTGCTGTTCCAGCCGGCAGAGGAGGTCATCCCCGGAGGGGCCGTGGACCTCCTCGCGCAGGGCGCCCTCGACGGTGTAGACGCGATCTTCGCCGTGCACTGCGACCCCAGCCTCGACGTCGGCAGCGTGGGACTGCGCGATGGTGCCATCACCGCCGCCGCCGACCGGGTGGTCGTCCACCTCAGTGGTCGTGGTGGCCACACCTCTCGTCCGCACCTCACCGAGGACCTCACCTTCGCCCTGGCCAAGGTGGTCACCGAGCTGCCGGCCGTGCTCTCCCGGCGGCTGGACCCGCGGACCGCGTTCGCGCTCGTCTGGGGCGAGCTGCACGCGGGCCAGGCCGCCAACGTGATCCCCTCCAGCGGCACCGTGGCCGGCACCCTGCGCATGCTCGACGCCACCGCCTGGACCACCGTCGGCCCCCTCCTCGCCGGGGCGCTCGAGCACATCGTCGCCCCGTATGCCGTGACGGCGGTGCTGGAGCACGCGCAGGGGGTGCCGCCCGTGGTCAACGACCCCGATGCCATCGAGGTCCTGCGGCGCTCGGCCGAGGAGATGGGGCTCGGCCCCGTCGGCACACCGCAGTCGCTCGGCGGCGAGGACTTCGCCTGGTACCTGCGTGAGGTCCCCGGGGCGATGGCCAGGCTGGGGACGCGCACACCCGGAGGCACGACCTACGACCTCCACCAGGGCGACCTCGTGGTCGACGAGGGCTCCGTCCTCCAGGGCGCACGCCTGCTGGCTGGGGCGGTTGTGGCTGGTGTGGTCAAGAACAGCGCGGAACCGACAGTCGCAAGACGGTAACGGTTTGCAAGAACTCCGTCAGAAGGCTGGGGGGGGCCGCAGTCCTTACGGCTATCCTCACGGCCTAGTGGCGCACCAGAGCGCCTCAGGCATACCTAGGAACAGGAGACAGCCTTGCGTCACACGATGAAGGTTGCAGCAGTCGTGTCAGTGGCAGCACTGACGTTGACCGCGTGCGGTGACTCGGGCAGCGATGCGCCCAGCGCCAGCGGGTCGAGCTCCAGCGACACCAAGAAGAGCGACATCAAGGTCGGCATGGCCTATGACGTGGGTGGCCGTGGAGACCAGTCGTTCAACGACGCTGCCGCCGCTGGTCTGGACAAGGCCAAGACCGACCTCGGCGTGGAGATCAAGGAAGCCGCAGCCGTCAACGGTGAGAACGAGGCTGCTCGTGAGGAGCGCCTCCAGCAGCTCGTGGACGCCGGCTACACCCACATCGTCGCGGTGGGCTTCGCCTACGCCGCCTCGGTGGGCAAGGCCGCCAAGGCCAACCCCGACGTGAACTTCGCGATCGTCGACGACGCGTCCGACGACTCCAAGGGCGCCAACGTCGACCAGATCACCTTCGCCGAGAACGAGGGCTCGTTCCTCGTCGGTGCGGCCGCCGCGCTGAAGTCGAAGTCGGACCACATCGGCTTCGTCGGTGGCGTCAACGTCCCGCTCATCAAGAAGTTCGAGGCCGGCTACATCGCTGGTGCCAAGGCAGTGAACCCCAGCATCAAGATCGACAGCCAGTACCTCACCCAGCCGCCGGACTTCAGCGGCTTCGGTGACCCGGCCAAGGGCAAGACGGCTGCCGAGGGCATGTTCCAGGGCGGCGCCGACGTGGTCTACCACGCCGCGGGTGGCTCCGGTGGTGGCGTCTTCACCGCCGCCAAGGCTGCTGGTGGCCTCGCCATCGGTGTCGACTCCGACCAGGCGCTCACCGCTCCGGCGGACGTCCGCCCCGTGATCATGACCTCCATGATCAAGAAGGTCGACGTCGCGGTGTTCGACTTCATCAAGTCGGCGGCTGACGGCACGGAGAAGACCGGCAACAACGTCTACGACCTGAAGTCGGGCGGTGTCGACTACTCGACCACCGGTGGCCAGGTCGACGACATCAAGTCCAAGCTCGATGACTACAAGCAGCAGATCATCGACGGCAAGATCAAGGTGCCCCTCACCCCCTGATCTCCTTGATGGTCCACACGGCCCGGGCGGCGCGGTAGCGTCTGGCCCGGGCCGTGTGCTTGTCCCGCACCGCGAACCGACCCCCTCGCCCGTAATCCGGGCAAGTCACCACATGCGCCGAAATCGCCTGCACCGCTGCAGGCCCGGACCAGGAGTGTCGCCATCACTGCCTCCCCACCCCTGACGCAGACCACCGCCGACGCAGGTCCTCCCGCGGTCGAGCTCGCGGGCATCACCAAGCGCTTCCCCGGCGTGGTCGCCAACAAGGACGTGACCTTCTCGGTCCGCCGTGGCACGGTCCACGCGATCGTGGGGGAGAACGGTGCCGGCAAGTCCACCCTGATGAAGATCCTGTATGGCGTGCAGCGTCCAGACGAGGGGACCATCAAGGTCAACGGCAACCTGGTGGACCTGCACTCCCCGGCCGATGCGATCGCCGCCGGCATCGGCATGGTCTTCCAGCACTTCATGCTGGCCGACAACTTCACGGTCCTGGAGAACGTCGTCCTTGGCGCCGAGAAGCTGCACGGCATCGGCGACGAGGCGCGTCAGGAGATCCAACGGATCTCCGACGCCTACAAGCTCGACGTCGACCCGGACGCACTCGTCAGTGACCTCGGGGTCGGCGCCCGCCAGCACATCGAGATCCTCAAGGTGCTGTTCCGCGGCGCCAAGACGCTGATCCTCGACGAGCCGACCGCGGTCCTCGTGCCGCAGGAGGTCGACGAGCTGTTCGACCAGCTCGCCGAGCTCAAGGACGAGGGCCTGACGGTCCTGTTCATCTCCCACAAGCTGGACGAGGTGCTCAAGGTCGCCGACTCGATCACGGTGATCCGCCGCGGCACGACGATCGACACCGTCGACCCGAAGTCGGTCGACGCGCGCCAGCTGGCCGAGCTCATGGTCGGTTCCGAGCTGCCCTCACCCACGACCGAGGAGTCGACCGTCACCGACCGCGTCCTCCTGTCGGTCGAGGACCTCGTCCTTGCCGGCTCCGGCCGACCGCTGCTCGACGGCATCTCGCTGACCATCCACGCGGGTGAGGTGCTCGGGATCGCCGGTGTCGAGGGCAACGGCCAGGCCGAGCTCGTCGAGGTCATCATGGGGATGCGTGAGCCCAGCTCGGGCACCGTCCACCTCGAGACCACCGACATCTCCGACTGGGGCACCCGAGAGATCCGCGAGGCCGGAGTCGGCTTCATCCCCGAGGACCGCCAGCGCCACGCCCTGCTGCTCGAGGCGCCACTGTGGGAGAACCGCATCCTCGGACACCAGACCGAGCCGCCGAACGTCAAGGGCCAGCTCATCGACGCCGCGGCTGCCAAGGCCGACACCGAGCGCATCGTCGCGGAGTACGACGTGCGCACGCCGTCGATCTTCGTCACCGCCGGGTCGTTGTCCGGTGGCAACCAGCAGAAGCTCATCATCGGCCGCGAGATGAGCCACCACCCCAAGGTGCTCGTCGCCGCCCACCCCACCCGTGGCGTGGACGTCGGCGCGCAGTCGAGCATCTGGGACCTCATCCGTGTTGCCCGGCGAGAAGGGCTCGCGGTGCTCCTGATCTCCGCGGACCTCGAGGAGCTGATCGGCCTGTCCGACACGATCCGCGTCATCCTGCGCGGGAAGCTGTCCGGCGACTTCGACCCCGACAAGGTGACGGCCGAGGACCTCGGCGCCGCCATGACCGGCGCCGGCGAGAAGGAGCAGACCCGATGAAGGCCCTCAACCCCCGCCGCATCCTGATGAGCGTGGCAGCGCCGTTCCTCGCGCTCCTCGTAGCCTTCGTCGTCACCTCGCTGGTGCTCCTCGCGGTGGGCGACCCGGTGGTCGAGGTGTGGAAGACCATCCTCGCCGTGCCCATACCGCGCCAGAGCGTCAACATCATCAACGCCGCAGCCGTGTTCTACCTGTCGGCCATCGCCGTTGCGGTCGGCTTCCGGATGAACCTGTTCAACATCGGCGTCGACGGCCAGTACCGCATCGCCGTCTTCGCCGCGGCCGTCTTCGCCGGCCAGGCGTGGCTGCCCGGCTGGCTCAACATCACCGTGAGCATCCTGGTCGCCATGGTGGCCGGTGGGCTATGGGCGGGCATCGCGGCCTACCTCAAGGTCAAGCGCGGAGTCTCCGAGGTGATCTCGACGATCATGCTCAACGCCCTCGCGACCGGCATCGTGAGCTGGCTGCTCTTCAAGGTCGCAGACCGCAAGCAGGGCAGCAACAGCATCAACACCAAGACCATCCCCGAGTCCTCGCAGCTGGAGGGCTTCCTGCTCGTCCCGGGAGCGACCAACCGCGTCTACACGCTGCTGTTCCTGGCGGTGCTCGTGGGGTTCCTCTACTGGTTCGTGCTGGGCAAGACGCGGTTCGGGTTCGACCTGCGCGCGACGGGCAGCTCCGAGAGCGCGGCCGTCGCCAGCGGCGTCAAGGTCCCTCGGATGGTGATGACCGCGATGATCGCCTCGGGTGCCCTCGCTGGACTGGTCGGCATGCCCTTGCTGTTCGGGCAGGACCACAACTACGGCACGACGTTCCAGTCGGGTCTGGGCTTCGCCGGCATCGCGATCGCGCTCCTCGGGCGCAACAACGCGGTCGGGATCGGGTTCGCCGCCCTGCTGTGGGCCTTCCTCGACGTGCAGTCCAACGCGCTGCAGATCCAGGCCAACGTGGCCCAGGAGCTCGTCAACATCATCCAGGGCGTCATCCTGTTCGCCGTCGTCATCGCCTACGAGCTGATCCGCCGGGCCGACAAGCGGCTCGAACAGACCCGCGTCGCCCGGGAGCTGGCCGCCCAAGGGCCTGCGTCCGCGTCCAAGGAAGGAGCCGCCGCATGAGCG
Organism: Pedococcus sp.; assembly: GCA_039916625.1. Lineage (GTDB taxonomy): Bacteria > Actinomycetota > Actinomycetes > Actinomycetales > Dermatophilaceae > Pedococcus. The sequence goes on along the minus strand of JBDSKZ010000099.1, from coordinate 5,955 downwards.
CCGCCGGACTCGAGGTCGAGACCACGACCGTGACCGCCCAGGCCAAGCGCCGCCGCTTCGGACCCAGGGAGTGGGGCGTCGTCGCCATCGGCGCCATCGCGGTCATCGCGGTCCTGCGCGTCGTCACCGGCGCGAACGACATCGCGTCGTCGGGCGCCCTCGCGGCTGCCATCGGCCTCGCGGTCCCGATCGGCCTCGCCGGACTCGGTGGCCTCTGGTCCGAGCGCGCGGGTGTGGTCAACATCGGCCTCGAGGGCATGATGATCCTCGGCACCTGGGGTGCTGGCTTCTTCGGCTACCACATGGGTCCGTGGGCCGGCATCCTCGGCGCCATCGCCATGGGCATGGTCGGAGGTCTGATCCACGCGGTCGCCACGGTGAGCTTCGGAGTCGACCACATCGTCTCCGGCGTGGCCATCAACATCATCGGCCTCGGCGTCGCCAAGTACCTGGCTGCCCGGTTCTTCGACGGGCTGCCCGGTGGTGGACCCACGCAGTCACCGCAGATCAGGTCGCTGCCGCGGTTCACCCTCCCTGGGATCTCCCCGGCGCTGGGTGACCTGGAGAACAAGCACTGGTTCTTCGTCAGCGACCTCGCGGCCGTGCTCCGGGCCATGTGCACCAACCTGTCGATCCTGACGATCATCGCGGTCCTGCTGTTCGTGGCGACCTGGTGGATCCTGTGGCGCTCGGCCTTCGGCCTGCGGCTGCGCTCGGTGGGCGAGTCGCCCGTCGCCGCGGAGACCCTGGGCGTCAACGTGCTGCGCTACAAGTTCATGGCCGTGCTCATCTCCGGTGGCCTCGCGGGCCTCGGCGGCGGGTTCCTCGCACTCGTCGCGGCGAACATCTACCGCGACGGCCAGACCGGTGGCCGCGGCTACATCGGCCTCGCCGCAATGATCTTCGGCAACTGGCGCCCCGGAGGCCTGCTCACCGGTGCCGCACTGTTCGGCTACACCGACGCGGTGCAGCTGCGCGGTGGCGCGACGGTGCACGCCCTCCTGCTGCTGTTCGCGGTGGTGCTCATCGGCGTCGGCATCTGGCAGGTCGTACGCAACCACCGCACCATGCAGGGCGTCCTGGCGATCGTGGTCGGCGTCCTCGTCGGCTGGTGGTACCTCGTCACGGACACCGTCCCTGCCGAGCTCACCGGCACCACGCCCTATGTCACCACGTTGCTCGTGCTTGCGTTCGCCTCCCAACGGCTCCGGATGCCTGCCGCCGACGGCCAGATCTACCGCAAGGGCGAGGGGCACTAGGTGGCCGCCGAGTCCTCCCGCGACGAGCCCACCCCACAGAAACCGGCGGGGTATGCCGCGCAGCCGGCCGAGCGCCATACCCCCGAGGTCGACTGGGAAGCCTTGCGCAGCAAGGCGATCGAGATCATGGGCAACGCCTACGCACCGTACTCCCGCTTCCCCGTGGGGGTCGCCGGCATCGTCGACGACGGCCGGGTCGTGGTGGGCTGCAACGTGGAGAACGCCGCCTACGGTGTTGCGCTGTGTGCCGAGTGCGGCCTGGTCTCGCACCTGCACGCCACCGGAGGGGGCCGCCTCGTCGCGGTCTCGTGCGTCGGGAGGGACGGTGAGCCGCTCATGCCCTGCGGTCGCTGCCGCCAGCTGCTGTGGGAGAACGGTGGTCCCACCTGCCTGCTGCTCACTCCAGAAGGCGTGCTGCCGATGAGCGAGGTCCTGCCCCAGGCGTTCGGCCCCGACAACCTCTCCATCGCCGCCCCACCCGCCTGACCCGGCCTCGCGCCGCGCCCCCGCCTGCCCCGGCCCCGCGCCTCGCCTGCCGCGCCTCGACCATCCGTGGCCTTGGAGCCACGGATGGTCGTGACCCGGCGCGGGAGGCGACCATCGGTGGCTCTGGAGCCATCGATGGCTGCCTGTGGATGAGCAGGTACGCGCCACCGGCGGTTCGGGCAGGCTCGAGGTGTGCCAGAGATCGCCGACCAGCCCTTCACCCGGAGCCAGGCCCGCCGACTGGGCATCACGCCCGGTGAGCTGCGCGGGCCCGGGTACCGCAGGCTGTTCAGCCGGGTGCACGTCCGGGCCGGGGTCGTGGTCGACACGAGGCTGCGCGCCGTCGCCGCGCTCGTCATCGCCCCGACCGGTGCCCTGGTGGCCCGGCACACCGCGGCCGTCCTGATGGGCGGGGTGGTCCCCCATACCCCTGACCTACACCTGGCCCTGCCCCAAGGGCGGCTGCGCGTCCCCGGCATCGACGGGCGGCGCGGTGCATACGCACGACATGCGCGCATGGGCGCACTCCTGCTCACCACCGCCGAGGACACGTTCGTCGACCTCGCAGGGGAGCTCCCCCTGGTCGACCTCGTCGTCCTGGGGGACTCCTTGGTCAAGGCAGGACGAACCAGCTGCGCGGAGTTGCAGTCCGCAGCAGACCGGGCCCGTGGCTCCCGCGGGCGGGTGGCCCGTCGTGCTGTGTCGCTGGTCAGGAGCGGGGTGGACTCGCCGATGGAGTCCCGCCTGCGGCTGCTGCTGGTCCTCGCTGGGTTGCCGGAGCCGGTGGTGAACCACATCGAGTACACCGAGGACGGCCGGTGGCGCAGGCGCTTCGACCTGTCCTTCCCGGAGCACCGCCTGGCCATCGAGTACGACGGCCGCCAGCACGCCGAGAGTCCGAAACAGTGGGAGCGCGACGTCGAGCGCCGCGAGGAACTCGACCGCGACGGCTGGCGGCTGGTCGTCGTCCTCGCGAAGGGGATCCACGGTCGTCCCGAGGAGACCCTGAACCGGGTGGTGGACGCGATGCACCAGTGCGGCATGGCGGCGCAGGTCACCAGCGAGGAGTGGCGGCTGCACTTCCCGGGGTGGGCCTGAGGCTTGCCGAGGCGCCATACGTGGGGGTGCGCCATACGGGGCCAGCGCACCGCACAGGGCGGGGCGCCATACGTGTCGGAAAAGCCATCGATGGTCGGTATGGCGCGCCGGCCACGACCATCGGTGGCGCCGGGACCACGGATGGTTGGGGGCCGTACGGGACAGGCCGGGGTGAACCGCGGGTGACCGGGCCGGCGCGGGGTCTGACACGATGAGGCCATGAGCGAGAGCTTCGATGCCGTCGACGTCATCATCACCAAGCGGGGCGGTGGCGAGCTGACCGACGGGCAGATCGACTGGGTGATCGACGCGTACACGCGTGGCACCGTCGCCGACGAGCAGATGTCGAGCCTCGCCATGGCGATCCTGCTCAACGGCATGACCCGTCGCGAGATCTCTCGCTGGACCCACGCCATGATCAACAGCGGGGAGCGGATGGACTTCTCGTCCTTGTCGCGACCCACCGCCGACAAGCACTCGACCGGCGGTGTCGGCGACAAGATCACCCTGCCGCTGGCGCCGCTCGTGGCTGCCTGCGGGGTCGCGGTGCCGCAGCTGTCCGGCCGCGGTCTGGGCCACACCGGTGGCACGCTCGACAAGCTTGAGGCCATCCCCGGGTGGCAGGCCGCGATGAGCAACCAGCAGATGATGAGCCAGCTCGAGGACGTCGGCGCGGTCATCTGCGCCGCCGGCGACGGCCTGGCCCCCGCCGACAAGAAGCTCTACGCCCTGCGCGACGTGACCGGCACCGTCGAGGCCATCCCGCTCATCGCCTCCTCGATCATGAGCAAGAAGATCGCCGAGGGCACGGGCGCGCTCGTCCTCGACGTCAAGGTCGGCAGCGGTGCGTTCATGAAGACCGTCGAGGACGCCCGCGAGCTCGCGCGCACGATGGTCGACCTCGGCACCGACGCTGGCGTCAAGACCGTGGCGATGCTGACGAACATGCAGGTGCCGCTCGGACTCACGGCCGGCAATGCCCTCGAGGTCCGTGAGTCGGTCGCGGTCCTCGCCGGTGGCGGACCCGAGGACGTCGTCGAGCTGACCCTGGCACTGGCCCGCGAGATGCTCGCGGCGGCCGGTCGCGGTGACGTCGATCCCGCGGACGCGCTCGGTGACGGCCGGGCGATGGACGCCTGGAAGGCCATGATCCGCGCCCAGGGTGGCGATCCGGACGCCACGCTGCCGGTGGCGAAGGAGACGCACGACGTGCTCGCGCCCGCCGACGGGGTGCTCACCGAGCTCGACGCCCTCAAGATCGGTGTCGCTGCGTGGCGCCTCGGTGCTGGACGTGCGCGCAAGGAGGACCCGGTGCAAGCCGGCGCCGGGGTCGAGATCCACGCCAAGCCGGGTGCCTGCGTCCGGGCCGGCGAGAGGCTGCTGACCCTGCACACCGACACGCCGGACCGTTTCGACCGGGCGCTGGAATCGCTCGCGGGTTCGTTCACCATCGCCCCCCCGGGCAGCAGCCCCGACCTGCTCCCGCTCGTCATCGAGAAGATCTCCTAGGAGGCCGCCGTGCCCCAGCTCATCACCGCGCCCACGACCATCCCCGTCCCCGGTGGAAAGGTCATCGACGAGCACGTCGGCAGGGTCACCACCGGCACGGACGCCGTGTCCGTCGCCCACATGAAGGCTCCGGCCGACTGGCGCGAGCCCTTCCAGACGCCGCAGTTCGACGAGGTCACCCTCGTGCTTGCCGGGGCCGTGCTCATCGACCACGACGGTGGTCAGCTGCGCGTCGAGGCGGGTCAGAGTGTCATCACCTCGGCGGGGGAGCGGATCCGCTACTCCACCGGCGAGCAGGGAGCGGAGTACGTTGCCGTGTGTCTCCCGGCGTTCTCCCCGGAGAACGTCGGACGTGAGGAAGAGGGCGAATGATCTTCGGACGCAAGGACAAGAGCGACACCATGACGGCCCCCGAGCCGGGCACGGTCGAGGACCTCGTGCGGCGCGCGCCGAAGGCGCTGCTGCACGACCACCTCGATGGCGGCCTGCGCCCGCAGACGATTCTCGAGATCGCCGACGAGGTGGGGTATGACGCGTTGCCGGCGAAGGACGCCGAGAGCCTCGGCACGTGGTTCCGGGAGAGTGCGGACTCGGGCTCGCTGGTGCGCTACCTCGAGACGTTCGACCACACCCTGGCCGTCATGCAGACCGCCGACGGCCTGCGGCGCGTGGCCAAGGAGTGCGTCCTGGACCTGGCGGCCGACGGCGTGGTCTACGCCGAGAGCCGTTACGCCCCCGAGCAGCACCTGTCCGCGGGCCTGGCGCTCGAGGATGTCGTCGAGGCCGTCAACGAGGGCTTCCGAGAGGGCGAGAAGGAAGCGGCCAAGGCGGGCACGCCGATCCGGGTCACCGCCCTGGTCACGGCCATGCGGCACGCCGCCAAGAGCAGCGAGATCGCCGAGCTCGCGGTCCGCTACCGCGACCAGGGTGTCGCAGGGTTCGACATCGCCGGGGCCGAGGCGGGCTTCCCGCCCACCCGCCACCTCGACGCGTTCGAGTACCTGCGCCGCGAGAACGCCCACTTCACGATCCACGCCGGGGAGGCGTTCGGCCTGCCCAGCATCTGGGAGGCGATCCAGTGGTGCGGCGCCGACCGGCTCGGCCACGGCGTCCGCATCGTCGACGACATCATCGTCAACGACCGACCCTTCGCCGCCGACCCGGCGAAGGCGCTCGACGCCGACCCTGCCGACATCTACCTCGGGTTGCTCGCGGCATACGTCCGCGACACCAGCATCCCGCTCGAGATGTGCCCCAGCAGCAACATCCAGACCGGAGCCGCGGAATCTGTTGCGCTGCACCCGATCACGTTGCTCAAGCGACTGCGCTTCCGGGTCACGGTCAACACCGACAACCGGCTGATGAGCGGCACCTCGATGTCGCGTGAGATGGGCCTGCTCGTCAACGAGGCGGGCTGGACGGTCGAGGACCTGCGCTGGGTGACCATCAACGCCATGAAGTCCGCGTTCCTGCCCTTCGACGAGCGACTCGCCATCATCGAGGACATCGTGAAGCCGGGGTACGCCGCCCTCGAGGCCTGACCGGCGGGCGGCCCCGCACGGGTAGAGGTGAACACGCCGGCGAACACCGGGCGAGTTCACCT
>JBDSKZ010000098.1:0-12355 GCA_039916625.1 Pedococcus sp. | reverse complement strand
GCGATGAGCACCCGGCGCTGCTGCCCGCCCGACAGGGTCGAGACGTCAGCGGTGGCGCGGTCGGAAAGACCCACGAGGTCGAGGGCCTTGTCGATGATGGCGCTGTCCTGCGCACTGTGGACGACCGGGCGCCACCACCGTTGGTGCGGGAGGCGACCGACGGCCACGATCTCCTGGACGGTGGCGCGCACCGACGCAGAGAGCGTGTGCCGCTGCGGGACGTAGCCGAGTCGGGCGTGGTCGTGGAAGGACTCACGGGGCTGGCCGAACAGCAGCACCTCCCCGCCGAGCTGGTCGTTGAGCCCGAGCAGCCCGCGCACCAGCGTGGACTTGCCCGAGCCGTTCGGTCCGAGCACGGCGACCACCTCACCCGCGTCCACCGTGAGGTCGGCGGCGGCGACGACCACCTGGTCGGCGTAACCGAAGGAGGCCCTGCGCAGCTCGATGATCGGGTCCATCACGAACACTCCTGTCCCGCTTCGAGCGTGGCCAGGTTGGCACGCATGACGCTGGGGTAGTCCTGGCCCGCCGACTTCGTGGTGATCCCCTCGATGGGGTCGAGGACGGCCAGGGTGGCTCCGGTCTCGCGGGCCAGCGTCTTCGCGACGTCCTCGCTGACCAGCGTCTCGGCATACACCGTGGTGGCGCCGCTGTCGCGGACGTGCTTGACCAGGTCGGCCAGCTCGGACGGGCTGGGTTCGCTGTCCGGCGTCAGGCCGGTGATGCTCTCCTGGGTGAGGCCGTAGGCCTCGGCGAGGTAGCCGAAGGCAGCATGCGAGGTGACGAGGTCCGTGACCCTGCAGGTCTTGAGCCCAGTCCTGAACTCCCCGTCGAGCGTGGTCATCCGAGCGCGGAACGCCTCGGCGTTCGCCGTGTATGCCGCCGCGTTGGCCGGGTCGCGCCGGCCCAGCTCCGCGGCGATCGCGTCGCCGACGTCGGCGTACCTCATCGGGTCCAGCCAGAAGTGCGGGTCCGTGGGGGCGTCGGCGTGCTGGGTGAGGCGGGCCGCGGGGGAGACGTCGAACGCACTGTCGGTCGCCTCGCCCGTCACCGCGTCGTCGACCGCAGGCTGGAAGCCCTTCTCGTAGACGACCAGGTCGGCCCGGGCGACGTCGGCCACCTGCCGGGGGTTGAGCTCGAGGTCGTGCGGTTCGGCGCCCGGCTTGGTCAGCGCCTGGACGGCCACGTGGTCGCCGCCGATCTGGGACACGGCGTACTCGAGCGGGTAGAAGGCCGCGGCGACGGTGACCTTGCCGTCCTGGGCGCCCGCCCCATCGCCCGACCCACCGGTCGACCCGCAGGCGGACACGAGCGTGAGGGCGAGGGTGGTCGCGAGCAGAGCGAGGACGCGGGACTTCATGACAACCATTCTCATCGCAAATGAGAACCATTGTCAAAGCCGGGGCGACCCGAGCGGGGCGACCCGACCGGGTCGTCCAGGTCGCCTCAGGAGCGGGGGAAGGCCTGGGTCAGGGTGATGGCGACTGCGATGAGCACGATGGTGATCCGCATCAGGCGCTGCGTGGCGTCCATGGCCGGCCACGCGAGGTACAGGGTCCACAGGAGGAAGAGCGCGACGAGCAGCACCAGGACCCAACCCCAGCCGGGCACGAACAGCCCTGCGACCATCAGGCCCAGGATGACGAGGAAGGGCACGAAGCGGGGCAGCGCGTTCAGCCGTTCGACGGCGGGAAGGCTGGCACGCTGGATCGACTCACGCAGGGGGGACACACCGGAAACCCTAGAGGGTGGTCAACACCCCTGTTGCGGCTGTGCTCGCCAGCGTGGGGGAGTGGCGCAAGCCGGCCACGTGGCATACCCCGTCGAGTGGTGAAGGGGCGCACAGTAACCTTCTCCGCATGGCTGCGCCCTCCACCGTTGACACCGTCGTCTCCCTCTGCAAGCGCCGGGGGTTCGTGTTTCCCTGCGGTGAGATCTACGGCGGCACGAGGTCGGCCTGGGACTACGGCCCCCTCGGCGTCGAGCTCAAGGAGAACATCAAGCGGCAGTGGTGGAAGAGCACCGTCACCAGCCGGGACGATGTCGTGGGCCTCGACTCCTCGGTGATCCTGCCGCGCCAGACGTGGGAGGCCTCCGGGCACGTGGCGACGTTCTCCGACCCACTGGTCGAGTGCCTGTCGTGCCACAAGCGGTTCCGCGCCGACCACCTCCAGGAGGCCGTCGCCGAGAAGAAGAAGCTCGACAACCCCGATGACGTCAAGCTCGCCGACATCGCCTGCGTCAACTGCGGCACGCGCGGACAGTGGACCGAGCCCCGCCAGTTCTCCGGCCTGCTCAAGACCTACCTCGGTGTCGTCGAGGACGAGTCCGGGATGCACTACCTGCGTCCCGAGACCGCGCAGGGCATCTTCCTCAACTTCCTCAACGTCATGCAGTCCGCGCGCAAGAAGCCGCCGTTCGGTATCGCCCAGACGGGCAAGAGCTTCCGCAACGAGATCACGCCCGGCAACTTCATCTTCCGCACCAGGGAGTTCGAGCAGATGGAGATGGAGTTCTTCGTCAAGCCGGGCGAGGACGAGCAGTGGCACCAGTACTGGATCGACGAGCGCACCCGCTGGTACACCGATCTCGGCATCAACCCCGACAACCTGCGCCACTACGAGCACGCGCAGGAGAAGCTGAGCCACTACTCCAAGCGCACCGTCGACATCGAGTACCGCTTCAACTTCGCTGGAAGCGAGTGGGGCGAGCTCGAGGGCATCGCCAACCGCACCGACTTCGACCTCAAGACGCACAGCGAGCACTCGGGCACCGACCTGGTCTACTTCGACCAGGCCAGCGGTGAGAAGTACACGCCCTTCGTCATCGAGCCGGCGGCCGGCCTGTCGCGCTCGCTCATGACGTTCCTCGTCGACGCCTACACCGAGGACGAGGCCCCCAACACCAAGGGCGGCGTCGACAAGCGGGTCGTCCTCAAGCTCGACAAGCGCCTGGCACCGGTCAAGGCCGCGGTGCTGCCGCTGTCGCGCAACGCCGACCTGTCGCCCAAGGCCCGCGACCTCGCGGCCACCCTGCGCCAGCACTGGAACATCGACTTCGACGACGCCGGCGCCATCGGGCGCCGCTACCGCCGCCAGGACGAGATCGGGACGCCGTTCTGCATCACCGTGGACTTCGACACCCTCGACGACCATGCCGTGACCATCCGGGAGCGCGACACCATGTCCCAGGAGCGTGTCGCGCTCGACCAGGTCGAGTCCTACCTCGGGGCGCGTCTGCTCGGCTGCTGATCGCGGTCGGGCCGTGCGGCCCGCGACTCTGCCTGCCAAACTGCACCCTGCCCACGAAACGTCGTGGGCAGGGTGCAGTTCCATGAGCAGGGTGCCGCGTGTGGTGCGTTGCGCCAGCGACGGAGGTGGCATGCGGCAGGACGTGGATGTCGACTTCGCCCGCTACGTCCGTGCGCGGCAGCACCAACTGCTGCGGGCGGCATACCTCGTCTGCGGGGACACCCGGCTGGCACAGGACGTCCTCGAACGTGCCCTGTCCACCGTCGCCGGTCGCTGGGAGCGGCTGCGTGACCATCCCGACCCGGTGGTGCGGCAGCACCTCTACCGGGACGCGGTCTCGGCCGCGAAGCGCGCCCGCCGCGACTCGTTGTCGGCGGTGCTCGCAGCCGAGAAGGTGTCGGACGGGCGCGACCGTGACCCGGTGCCTGGTTGGGAGGCGTTGGGGCCGGAGCTGCGGGCCCCAGTCGTCCTGGTCCATCTCGAGGAGCGCGGCGCCGCTGAGACGGCAGAGGTCCTGGGGGAGCCGGAGGACAGGACCGCCAGGCACCTGGACACGGCGATGTCGTTGCTCGGTGCGGGATCCGGCCGCGAGCTCGGGGTGCTCCTCGACCGTTCCAGCCAGCACCTAATGGAGGTGGACCTCGCCGAACGGGCCTGGGCAACGGCGCTGGCCGGACAGGCGGTGCGCCGCCGGCGGATCCTCTCGGGTCTGGGGGGCATCGCCGCCGTGGGTGTGGTCGTCGCCGGCGCCCAGGGGATCGGGCGGGACACGACGCCGCCCGTCCCGCCCACGCCGTCACCGACCAGGAGCGTCCTGAACCGGCTGCCGGACGGCACGGTCTACGCGTCGATGCCGAGGGAGGGCAAGGAGGACCAGCTCCCCGACTACGACGCCGGCCTGCCCTCCCTCATCGACCCGAGGGGCCGGGTCGTCAGCCTGTCGAAGCTGCGGTCGCCCCCGTCGACGATCGTCGCCGTCTACCTCCGGCGGGCCGGTACGCACTACCGCGCCGTCCTCGTGCCCAAGGACCGCACCCAGGTGCTCGTCGACGAGCTCGACCTGCTGCCGGTCTCCGACGGCGCGGGCAACGAGGGACTTCCGTTGGGCCCCAAGGCGATCAGCACCGACGGCCGGTCGGTCGTGTTCGCCCAGCCCGGCGCCGTCGTCCGCCTCGACCTCGACTCGGGCAAGGTCGGGAGGTATGTCGTGCCGGCCCCAGACCTCGAGGTCGCCGGGTGGGGGGAGGGGAGCGATGTAGTCGTGCGCACCCCCTCGCGGTCCTTCACCCTCGACCTCGCCGATCCCGCACCACGAGCCGTCCCCGGCCCGGTCCCGGCACCGGCCACCGAGGGCCTCGGCCTGCCGGTGACCGAGCTCGTGGGCGAGACGATGACGGCGGGACGGTGGTCGGCCAGTGGCGCCTACCTCGACCAGGTCGTCACCTCTCCGGTGATCGTTCGCGGTGAGGGACCGATCTACCAGGGACTGGTCGCGGTGGACTCCGAGGCACGGACCGGCCGCGTGCTGATTGCGCCGGAGTCGCCGGACGGTCTGACGGGGCGGTTCGTCTCGTGCTGCACGGCCCTGGGCTGGGCCGACCCGTCGACCCTGCTGTTCCGGTCGGCCGGGTACGACGGTTCGTGGGTGTTGGCCTGGAACGTCGAGACCGGTCGCGTCTACGACGTGACGAGGTTGGACGAGGGTGGGGGAGTCGACTACCCGCGGGCCTTGGCCCTCGCGGTGGGCAGCCGAGGTTAGCGCGCCGCACTAACCTCGGTGGATGAGCAGGATCTTCACTGTCAGCGTCGCGTCGGTCTATCCGCACTACGTCACCAAGGTCGAGCGCAAGGGCCGCACCAAGACCGAGCTGGACCAGGTCATCGAGTGGCTCACCGGGTTCGACGGGCCTGCCCTCGGGCAGCACCTGGCCGCGGGGACGACCTTCGAGGACTTCTTCGACCAGGCCACGCTCAACTCGAAGGCCTCGGCCATCACCGGGACCGTCTGCGGCATCCGCGTCGAGGAGGTCGAGGACCCGTTGATGCAGAAGATCCGCTACCTCGACAAGCTCGTCGACGAGCTGGCCAAGGGCAAGGCGATGGACAAGGTGCTCAGGGCCTGAGCTGTCCAGAGCTGCCGGGGTTCGTGCCCGGGGATCGTCCGAGAGGTGCTCGGGCTGGCTCACCGCCGGAGGCTGCAGGTCGTGCAGAGCCGGACCTCGCTGGAAGACGAGGGGTAGTGGGACATGTTCCTGCCGCACAGGGACCTGCCGCGGTCGTCCCGGAGGTGGGCGGTCTTGCCGTTGATGGAGACGAGCTGCAGGGCCTCCGACGGTGCGGCCTGCGCGAGGAGCCCCGTGACGAGCCCAGCGGCGGGGGCCGCCGCGGGGGCCGCCGCGGGGGTAGGGACGAAGGCTGGGGGCACGGTCCTCGCCCGCAGGATCGTGGTCGCGACGGCAACGCCGAGGGCGCTCCCTGCGACGCCCACCGGCACGTCGACCAGCGCCCCGAGGACGAGCTGACCGAGGAACGAGCCGAACCCCGTCCCCTCGACCACCCGGTAGCCCCCGCCGACCGAGTGACACGGGAGGGGGTCACAGCTTGCGGTGGGGAGCTCGTAGACCGCCCCGGGCAGGGCGGCCGCGAGGTTGGGCACGAGCGTGGCGCCGAGCACGACCTTGCCCGGCCACTCCTTCGCCTCCTGCCACCACGTCCGGTCCTCGGGGCGGAGCCGACCCACGCAGAACGCCACGACCGCCGCGACGAACGTGATCGAGGCGCCGGTCAGCGGGTGGGAGAGAACTGCGATGACCTCGGCGTAGAACGCCATGTCGACTCCTCGGTCACCGGGACGGGAAGCGGGCACCGGCTCCGAGGGGCCGCGCCGATCCCCGAGTGTCCGCCGTCCGGGGTGTTGGGCACAACCATGCCTGCCACCGGGTGGCACGGGTGTCCGACGGTGTCCGAGGTGTCATGCTCGCCCCAGACGACGTCCCCGAGGAGAGGCTCGACCGCGATGAAGCTGGAGCTGGAACTGATCCCCCTGCCCGTCTCGGACGTGGAGAGGGCCACGCCTTCTACGGCGACACGCTCGGCTTCACCAAGGACGTGTATGCGGGCGAGCCCGGCAGCATCAGTGGTCTGCACCTCGCCGCCGCGACCGAGGTGGACTCTGAGAGGCTGAGTGGCGTGACCGCATCCGGGCCCAGGGACGGCTTCGCCGAACCACGCCCCCGACTGTTTGCCGGCGACCCCGACCAGGGCTGGCCGGGGCGCTGGCTCGGGGTGGTCTTCGCTGGGATCTGGCTGGTCTTCCTCGCCGACGCGTTCTCGGCCGCGTGGCAGCACCGACTCGAGCTGCGCGGTGACACCGCCCTGGTCGTCCTCGCCCTGTTCGTCGTCCTCTACGTCGCCCACTTCACCCATCTGCGCGAGTGGGTGTGGGGGGAGTCGACACCGGCGGCGCACCGGTGGTTCGTGACGCGCACCGGTGTCGCGGGGTGGGTCGGGCTCGCGGCGCTGGCCGCGCTGTCGACCATCACCGTCGGCCAGGAGGGCGCCAGCACGTGGGTCTTCCTGGCGGTGTCGGGACTGTGGACGTTCCGGTTGCGTCTGGGCCTCGCAATCGGCCTGGTGCTGGTGGTGCTCTACGAGCTCCTGACGTTCCACGTCGACGGGTGGGACCATGACGCCAGCATCACCATGTCGATGGTCCTGGCGATGGCTGCCGTGACCGGCGGCATGGTTGCATCGCAGCGCCAGCGCGCGCTCGCCGAGGCAAGGCAGGAGAATGCCCGCCTCGCCATCCAGGAGGAGCGCAACCGGATGGCGCGCGACGTCCACGACATCCTCGGCCACAGCCTGACCGTGATCACCGTCAAGGCCGAGCTGGCCGCGCGCCTGCTCGACGTGAGCCCCGAACGCGCTCGCGCGGAGGTGGCCGACCTCGAGCGGCTCGCACGCGACGCCCTGGCCGACGTGCGGCAGGCGGTGGCCGGGTTCCGGGAGATGTCCCTGCCCGCCGAGCTGGCCCGGGCCCGGTCGTCACTGGCCGCCGCCGGGATCGAGGCGGACCTGCCGACTGCGGCCGACGAGGTGCCGACCGAGCTTCGGGAGCTCTGTGCCTGGACCCTGCGCGAGGGGGTGACCAACGTCATCCGGCACAGCGGCGCCACCTCGTGCCGGGTCAGCCTCGACGACCACGGGATCACGGTGTCCGACAACGGCTCCACGCCAGCGAGCACGAGCGGCGACGTGACCACCCGTGCCGATGCCGGCACGGGTCTGATCGGACTTCGCGAGCGCGCGGAGGCGGCCGGCGCCCAGCTGCGGGCGGTCGTCCTGCAGCCGCACGGCTTCGAGCTCTCGGTCCGTTCCGCCACCGCGCCGCTGGTCGGCGGGTTCGGGGCAGGGGAGAGGGTGGACGCATGACGATCAAACTGCTGCTGGCCGACGACCAGGCCTTGGTGCGCGGTGCCCTCGCCACCCTGCTGGGCCTGGAGGCCGACATGGAGGTCGTGGCCGAGGTCGGTCGTGGAGACGAGGTGGTGGCCGCCGCGCGAAGCACCTCGCCCGACGTTGCCCTGATCGACGTCGAGATGCCCGGCATCGACGGGATCGCAGCCACCGCAGCCCTGCACGCTGCCCTGCCGTCGGTGCGGGTGCTCATCGTCACGACGTTCGGCCGCCCGGGCTTTCTGCGCCGCGCTCTGCAGGCCGGGGCGAGCGGGTTCGTCGTCAAGGACACCCCGGCACGTCAGCTCGCCGAGGCCGTTCGCCGCGTCCATGCCGGGCTGCGCGTCGTCGACCCGGCGCTCGCCGCCGACTCGCTGTCCGGCGGCGACTCACCCCTGACCGCTCGCGAGACCGAGGTGCTCATCGCCGCCCGCGCCGGCGGCTCGGTGGCCGACATCGCCAAGCACGTCAGCCTGTCTGAGGGGACCGTGCGCAACCACCTGTCCTGCGCCATCGGCAAGACGATGGCGCGCAACCGTGGCGATGCCGTTCGCATCGCCGACCAGTTCGGCTGGCTCTGAGCCGAACCCACCGGGTCAGCCGGGCGCGATCGGACCAACCGGATCAGCCGGGCGCGATCGGACCAACCTGATCTCCGGACCGGCCGGTGGCGACGGGTCGGTCCGGGTCGGTGATCCAGTCGCTCCAGGACCCGACGTAGAGGGTCGCGTCGATGCCGGCCTCGTGCAGGGCAAGGAGCTCGTGGGCAGCCGTCACGCCGGATCCGCAGTAGACACCCACCCGTGTGTTGTCGACCCCGATTCCCCATGAGGAGAACCGGGTTCGCAGCTCGTCGGCCGGGAGGAAGCGCCCGTCCGGCGCCATGTTGTCGGTGGTCGGCGCATTCACGGCGCCCGGGATGTGACCGGCCACCGGGTCGATCGGTTCGGTGGCACCGGAGAACCGCTCCGCGGCGCGTGCGTCGACGAGGACCCCGTCGCGGGCCACCTCGGCGGCCGTGTCCGCGTCGAGGACTGGGAGCGAACCCCCTCGAGCGGTGAACCCACCTGCGCGAGGACCTGGCACCACGGTCGTCGTCTCGCCGCCGCCGGCGGTCCACGCGGCCAGCCCGCCATCGAGGACGCGGACCTGCGTCACCCCGACCCAGCGCAGCACCCACCACGCGCGCGCAGCGGCGAACCCCGGCCCCTGGTCGTAGACCACGACCCTGCTGCCCTCCTCCACCCCCGCACGTCGCAGCGCGGCCTCGACCACCGCCGCCTCGGGCAGCGGGTGGCGACCTCCGAGCCCCCCAAGCCCTCCGTGCCCTGGGGGGCCGGCCAGCTCGGCGTCGAGGTCGACGTGGGTCGCGCCAGGCAGGTGCGCCGCGGCATACCGCTTCCGGCCGACGGGACCTTGCGCTGCGGTGAGGATCCACTGGACGTCGACCAGGACCGGCGGTGAGGGCTGGCCGAGCTCGGCTCGCAGGTCGGCGGCGCTGACGAGGGCTCTCATTCGGCCAGTCAAGCAGCAGATGGGAGACTGGTGGCGCCATGACCGCCGCCACCTGCTCCCAGACCAGCCCCACCGCGACCCCGTTGCTGCCTCCGTTGCAGATCGGGCGCCACACCATCGAGTCGCCCGTCGTCCTCGCGCCGATGGCGGGCATCACCAACCGGGCCTTCCGTCGGCTGTGCCGCGAGTACGGTCGCGACGGACTCGAGCAGGGTGGTGCGAGCGGAGCGACCTCGTTGTACGTCAGCGAGATGATCACCTCCCGTGCACTGGTCGAGCGGACCCCGGAGAGCATGCGGCTCATCGAGCACGACCCTGACGAGTCCCCGCGGTCGATCCAGCTGTACGGCGTCGACCCTGCGACGGTCGGTGCCGCCGTGCGGATGCTCGTCACCGAGGACCGCGCCGACCACATCGACCTCAACTTCGGCTGCCCCGTCCCCAAGGTCACGCGCAAGGGCGGTGGCGCTGCCCTGCCCTGGAAGAAGGACCTGTTCACCGCCATCGTCAGCACCGCGGTGAGGGAGGCGAGCGCGTATGACGTGCCCGTCACGGTGAAGATGCGCAAGGGCATCGACGACGACCACCTCACCTACCTCGAGGCAGGGTTGACGGCAGAACGCGCCGGTGTCGCTGCGGTCGCCCTGCACGGACGTACGGCCTCGCAGGCGTACTCGGGCCAGGCCGACTGGAGCGCCATAGCGCGGCTCAAGGAGACGGTGCGAACCATCCCCGTCCTGGGCAACGGGGACATCTGGTCGGCGCAGGACGCCATCCGCATGACGACCGAGACCGGCTGCGACGGCGTCGTCGTGGGTCGCGGCTGCCTGGGTCGTCCGTGGCTGTTCACCGACCTCGCGGCAGCGTTCGCCGGGACGACGGCGCGGGCCGAGCCGAGCCTCGGTGAGGTGACGGCCACGATGCGTCGCCACACCGAGTACCTCGTCGAGTTCTACGGCGACGAGTACAAAGCCTGCCGCGACATCCGCAAGCACATCGCTTGGTACCTCAAGGGGTTCCCCGCAGGGTCGACCGTGCGCCACTCCCTGGCCCTGGTCGACTCGCTCGACGCCCTGGACACCCTGATCTCGACGATGCAGGCCGATGCCCCGTGGCCCGGGGAGGCCGCCGAGGGCCAGCGCGGACGGGCCGGGTCGCCGCGTCACGTCGCGCTCCCCGAGGGCTGGCTCGACTCGCGCACGCTCAACGACGCAGCACGAGCGGTCGTCGCTCAGGCCGAGCTCTCCGTCTCCGGCGGCTGACGACCGCCGAGCCTCACGGCGCGAGCCGGACGGGGGCCAGCATTTTGGGTCTTCCGCGCGGCGAGCGGGGGGCCTACGGTGTCGGCTGGGCCATCCCGTCTTGGCCCATCCCTATCGAGGAGTGGACTGATGCGACGATCTCGCATGGTCGCCATCACCGGAGCAGTGGCTCTTGCCACGACAGCTCTGGCTGGGACGACAGCAACAGCGGCAGTAGGAACCACCCAGTTGACGTCGGTGAGCAGCTCAGGAGCTGACACCGGCTACGTCGTGCTCACCGAGCAAGCCTCCGGTGCGGACGCCCTCGCAGCCGAGCTGAGGAGCTCGGGCGCCCGGGTCACGTCGGTCAACCGCGCCATCGGCATGGTGACGGTGAACTCGACCTCGAGCACCTTCCTCTCCCGGGCGCGTCACCTGTCCGGCGTCAGGCTCGCCGCCCGTGAGGGCGTCGTCGGCCGGGCGCCGGACGCCGGTCGAGTCAAGGATCGCGTCCTCAAGGAGCACCAGGCCGCCGGAGGCAGCTCCGCCAGAAGCGCACATCCCGCAAAGAGCAAGAAGAAGTCCACGGATCCGTTGGACTCGCTCCTGTGGGGCATGGACATGATCAACGCCCCCCAGGCCCACCGGATCGACAGCGGTGACAAGCGGGTGAGGGTCGGTGTGATGGACACCGGTGTCGACGCCTCCCACCCGGACCTGGCAGCCAACTTCGACAGCCGCCTGTCCCGCAACTTCACCACGGACATGCCGGACATCGACGGCCCGTGCGAGTACGCGAGCTGCGTCGACCCTGCGAACGTCGACGACAACGGCCATGGCACGCACGTGGCCGGCACGATCGCTGCAGCCCTCAACGGCATGGGCGTATCGGGCGTCGCCCCCAACGTGGGCATCGTCAACGTCCGCGCAGGCCAGGACAGCGGCTACTTCTTCCTGGGCGCCACCGCCAACGCCTTGACCTACTCCGGCGACGTCGGGATCGACGTCGTCAACATGTCCTTCTACGTCGACCCGTGGCTCTACAACTGCCGCGGAGGCGCCCCCGAGGACACCCCGGAGCAGGCCGCCGAGCAGGACGTCATCATCGAGACCATGCACCGGGCGCTCAACTACGCGCACCGCAAGGGGGTCACCCTCGTGGCTGCCCTGGGCAACAACCACGAGGACATCTCGAACCCGCGGACCGACTTCTCGAGCCCCGACTTCCCCGGTGGCACGGAGCACCCCCGGACGATCGACAACGCGACCTGCTTCGACCTCCCGGTCGAGGGTCCGCACGTCATCGGTGTCTCGGCGCTCGGGCCCTCGCAACGCAAGTCGGACTTCTCCAACTACGTCAGCGACCTCAGGTCGGGTGAGCTGGAGGTCTCGGCCCCGGGTGGCTGGTTCCGTGACGGCCTCGGCACCGACTCGTTCCGTACCAACGAGAACCTCATCCTCTCGACGGCGCCGCGGAACGTGATGGTGGCGGAGGGGCAGGTCGACGCCAACGGCGACATCACTCCCCTCGGTGAGTCGCTGGGCACGATGAAGGACTGCACCGCCCGTCCGGCCAAGGGGGCGAGCAGGTGCGGCTACTACCAGTACCTGCAGGGCACGTCGATGGCGTCACCGCATGCTGCCGGTGTCGCCGCGCTGGCGGTGTCTGCGCACGGGAAGGTCATGGGCAAGCGCGGTTTCGGGCTCGCCCCCGACCGGGTGCGTGACCTCGTCATGGACACGGCGACCAACCACGCCTGTCCCACGCCGGCCCTGCAGACCTACACCGACGTAGGCCGTTCGGCAGAGTACGACGCCCTGTGCGTCGGCAGTCCCCGCTTCAACGGGTTCTACGGCGACGGCATCGTCAACGCGCTGGGTGTGGTGCAGAAG
>JBDSKZ010000097.1:0-33112 GCA_039916625.1 Pedococcus sp. | reverse complement strand
GTGTGGCCCTTGCTCTCGTAGAACGAGAGGAAGCGGCGCCTGATCTCGGCGGTTTCCATGGATGTACTCAGTCCTTTGCGCATGCCCTGGAGGGGTGGGCGGGCATGACGAATCGTACGGGTAGGGGCGAGCGGTGTGCCGGGGCGCAGCGCGCAGGTGCGCGCACGCCCCTAGCGGGCTCGGAAGTCCCGCTCTGCGCGACGGCCCGTGGGGTCGTCGAGCAACGCCCGTGCCGACTCGGCGTCGAGGCGGGCGGCACTCGCCTCGGGGTCGTCGGCGGTGCCCGCGTCGATGCCGAGGGCCAGCCGCAGCTCGCCCTCGCGCTCGGCCATGCCCTCGCGTACGGCGGCGGCGAGCTCGCGCAGGCCGTCCCCGAAGTCGGACAGCCCGTCGGCGACACCCGCAGGGGTGTAGGCCTGTGCCGCCTTGCCGACGCGACGGACCGCGTAGACCCCCGCGGCCGCACCCAGACCCAGCCAGAACAGACGTGCCACGGCGATCAGCCCCTGCGGCGGCGACGGCCACCGGTCGACGTGGTGCCGGCACCGCTCAGGGCCGACCGGACGCCATACGTGAAGGCCGCGACCTTGACCACCGGGCTGCCCAATGTCGCCGCGAAGAGGGCGGTGAGCGCGCTGGCGTTCGTGGTGATGGCCGAGACGTTGGTCGTGATCCCGTCGATCCGGGCGAGCTGCTCGTTGGTGAGGCTGACCGTGTCGGTGAGCTTGACCAACGTCGGCTGGACGTTCTCGGTGGTGGTGCGCAGACCCACCCGTGTCTCGTCGAGGATCTTGCCGGCCTTGCCGATCACGCTGCCCAGTCGGAAGACCAGGAACGCGAACGCCAGGGCCGCGATCATGCCGGCGACATCGCCCAGACTCACATCCATGACGGGAACCCTACCCCGATGCGGGGGACGCCATCCGACAGCGCGATCAGGTCGGTCAGCCAGCGGCTCCGCGCTTCAGGTGTCCACTGCGCGCACGTGACAGGTGAGCGAAGTCGTTGCACCGTGCGCGTGGTCGACTCCGCGCACCTGGGGCCGGCTCAGGTGCCGCGGATCCTGGACCTGAGCCAGGCCCACCGCGGGCCGAGGCGCTCCTCGAACCCGCGGTCGGTCGGACGGTAGTAGTCGGTCTGCCCCTGCAGGTCGTCGGGCAGGTAGGCCTGCTCGGCCACGCCGTCGGGCTCGGAGTGGGCGTAGACGTAGCCGTCGCCGTGACCGAGCCGCGTGGCGCCGGCATACCCACTGCCTCGCAGGTGCGGGGGCACCGCACCGCCGCGTCCGGCGCGGACGTCCGCGATGGCTTCGTTGATGCCGGTGTATGCCGCGTTGCTCTTGGGTGCGAGCGCGTTGTGGACCACCGCCTGGGCCAGGATGATCCGCGCCTCGGGCATGCCGATCTGCGCGACGGCGTGCATGGCGGCGACCGCCGTCTGCAGGGCGGTGGGGTCACCCATTCCGACGTCCTCGCTCGCCGAGATGACGATGCGGCGGGCGATGAAACGCGGGTCCTCCCCCGCCTCCAGCATCCGGGCGAGGTAGTGCAGCGCGGCATCGACGTCGGACCCCCGCATCGACTTGATCAGGGCCGAGGCGACGTCGTAGTGCTGGTCGCCGGTCTTGTCGTAGCGCACGCTCGCAAAGGCGACTGCCTGCTCGGTGTGGGCCAGCGTGATCGGCACCGGGCCCTCGAGGTCGGCTCCGGGGGCGACCTCGTCGAGGGCGACCCCGGCTGCGGCCTCCAGCGCGGTGAGGGCACGCCGCGCGTCTCCCCCGGCGATACGCACCAGGTGATCGCTGGCATCCTCGGCGAGCGCGAACTCACCGCCCAGACCTCGTTCGTCGGTGACCGCCGAGACGAGCACCTCGGCGACCTCCTCGTCGGTCAGTGCGCCCAGGGTGATGAGCATCGACCGGGACAGCAGCGGCGCGATGATCGCGAAGGACGGGTTCTCCGTGGTGGCCGCGACGAGGATCACCTGTCGGGTCTCGACCCCGGGGAGCAGGGCGTCCTGCTGCGCCTTGGTGAAGCGGTGGATCTCGTCGAGGAACAGCACGGTCTGCCGGTCGTACATGTCGCGGTCGCGGGCTGCCTGCTCCATGACCTGCCGGACGTCCTTGACGCCAGCGGTCACGGCCGACAGCTCGACGAACCGCCGCTCGGCCGCGGTCGCCACGAGGTGCGCCAGGGTGGTCTTGCCCGTGCCGGGCGGCCCCCAGATGATGACCGAGAGCGGGCCTGCGGCACCGGCCGAGCCCTCGATCAGCCGCCGGAGCGGGCTGCCCGGACGCAGCACCGAGGACTGGCCGCGCACCTCGTCGAGGGACCGCGGCCGCATGCGGACGGCCAGCGGCGGCAGGGCCGCGCCCGACGGCACACGGTCGCCGGATCCGGCTGCACCAGGACGATGCGCTGTCCCACTGGCCGCCGCGAAGAGGTCGTCGCCGTCGCCTGTCACCACGGGTGGCAGGCTATCCCGCGACGTCTGGCGGCTCAGGGCACGGGGTCACGCGGGCTCGGGCGGGCTCGGGCGGGCTCGGGCGGGCTTGGGCGGGCTCGGGCGGGCTTGGGCGGGCTCGGCCGGCCCGATGCGGGCGGCCACGTCGGCGACGACGCCCAACCACCGTCGGGACACGGTGGACCAGACGTCGACGAGCCGCGGCTCGGCGTCGGCGACGGAGGTCGCCACCTCCTCGACGCTGAGGCCGAGCGGTTCGAGATCCTCCTCCGATGCCCACTCGCGAGCCGTGCCGGCAAGCGCCTCGAGGTGGAACTGAAGACCCCAGGCGACCGGGCCGACGCGGAACGCCTGGTTGGCGCAGCGCGACGTCGAGGCCAGCGAGTGGCTGCCGACGGGCAGGTCCACCACTTCGAGCCAGTGCCAGGCCAGCGCCGGCGCGGCGTCCGGCAGCCCGTGCAGCAGCGGGTCGTTATCCGCCTCCGCGGCCCAGCCGACCTCGATCAGGCCCACCTCGGGCCCGGCCAACGCCTCGGTGACCGCGCCCCCGGCGACCACGGCGAGGATCTGGGCGCCAAGGCAGACACCGAGCAGCGGTACCCCACGATCCAGGCAGTCGCGCACGAGCTCGCGCACGCACGGCAGCCAGTCGGCCAGGTCGTCGTCCTCCGGCCCGGGTGTGCCCCCGAGGACCACGACCCCGGCATACCCGGGGGCGCTGGACGGGACGTCGGCGTGGGCCGGGCCCACCACGTCCATCGGCCAGGCGCGCTCGGCGATGCACCGGCCCACCAGGCCGACACCTGCGTTGCTCTCGTGCTCGACCACGAGGATGCGTGGTGAGGACGTCGTCTCCATCGGCACAACCTGTCCCATCACAGCCGACCCGCCTCCACGATCTTGCGCAGGAAGGCCTGGGTCCGCTCGTGCTGCGGGTGGACGAACATCTGCTCGGGTGGCCCCTGCTCGAGGACCACCCCGCCGTCGAGGAAGACCACCTTGTTGGCGACCTCCTTGGCGAACGACATCTCGTGGGTGGCCATGAGGATGGTCATCCCCTCACCGGCGAGGTCGCGCACGATCTTCAGAACCTCCGCCACCAGCTCGGGGTCCAGCGCCGAGGTGATCTCGTCCAGCAGCAGCACCTCAGGGTCCATCGCGAGTGCGCGGACGATCGCGACGCGCTGCTGCTGTCCACCCGACAGCGCATCGGGGAACGCGTCGGCCTTGTCGGCCAGTCCCACCCTCGCCAACAGCTCGCGGCCACGCTCTCGAGCGGCCGCCGGCTTCTGACCGAGCACCCGCAACGGAGCCAGCGTGATGTTGTCCAGCACGCTCATGTGGGGGAACAGGTTGAAGCTCTGGAAGACGATGCCCACCTTGCGGCGCAGGGCGTCGACGTCGACGCCCTCGCCCGAGACCGTGTCGTCGTCGAGGCGGATCGACCCTGAGCTGATCGACTCCAAGGCGTTGACGCAGCGCAACAGGGTGGACTTGCCGCACCCGGACGCACCGATGAGGCAGACCACCTCGTGCCTGTTCACGGTGAGGTCGACCCCCCGCAGCACCTGGTGGTCGTCGTAGTACTTCTCGACGTGGTTCAGCTCGAGAAACGCCATCTCAGCTCCTCGCTCTCTGTCGGCTGGCGTCGCGGGCCAGCATCCGGTCCACGAAGCGGGTCTGCGGGATGGTCACCAGTACGAACAGCACCGCCACCACCGTCACCGAGGAGAGGTTGAAGTAGTTGCTGGCGTAGATCTTCGCCTGGGTGAACGCATCCACCGTGCCGATGACGGTCACCAGGGCGGTGTCCTTCTGCAGTCCGATGAAGTCGTTGAGCAGCGGCGGGGTGACACGGCGCACGGCCTGCGGCACGACGACGTGGCGCAGCGTCTTGCCGTACGAGAGCCCGAGCGAGCGAGCGGCGGCGACCTGCGACCAGTGGATGCTCTCGATGCCGGAGCGGTAGACCTCGGCGACGTACGCGCCGTAAGTCAGGGTCAGCGCCAGCACCGCGGCCCACATGGGGCTGAGGTCGCTGAGCAGCGGCACCCCGGCCAGCGGGAGGCCGAACCCGATGAGGTAGATCACGATGATCGCAGGCACGGCGCGGAACATGTCCACGTATGCCGTGGCGAGCCAACGGATCGGGCGGCCGGCCGGGCCGGGGGCGAGCCTGGCGACCGCGACGACCAGCCCCCAGACGAGCACGAGGACCTCGGCGACCAGGGCGATGAGGATGTTCTGCCGGAACGCCTTGGCGACCTCGACGGAGCTCTTCTGCATGAACGCCCAGTCGAAGAACGTCGTCTGCACCGCGTGGTCGTTGGCCGACAGGAAGGCTGTGAACCCGGCGAGGAACAACACCGGGAGGCAGGCTCCGAGCACCGTCCACCCGGCGCCGGCGGAGCGGAACGCGTGCAGGCGTCCGCGCTCGCCATCGTCCACGGCATACCCGGCGGCGCTCAGGCGGCGCTCACGCTGGGCCCTGATGAGGTAGACCAGTGGCGCCAGCGCCGAGCCGACCAGCAGCGTGCACCAGACCAGCACGATCACCTGCCAGGAACCGCCGTCGGCGCTGGCCACCCGAGCCATCGAGGCGGCCCCCACCGCCGCGGCGATGGTGACCAGCACCATCGCCGCGCCGGCGAGCTGCAGCGAGGCGGCCCGCTGGGGGCCGGTAGGCGCTGGCCTCATCCGATCTTCCAGATGGGCACCGTGGCGGGGTCGATCCCGTACGCATCGGTGAGGTAGGCCGCGCTGAGCGCGTCCATGGTTCCGTCGTCCTTGAGCTCTTTGAGGATGGTGTTGATGGTGGTCAGGTTCGGGGAACCCTTGGTCATCATCACGCCGTAGGACTCGTCGGTGCTGAGCTGGCCGACCACAGCAAGCTTGCCGCCCGACTTGGCCGCGGCACCGAGCACGATGCTGAGGTCCTGGATCCCGACGTCGACCCGCCCGGCCGCGACTGCTGCCTGGAGCTCGGGGTCACCGGGAAACGGCTTGATCTCGGCCGGCTTGATGGCCTCCGTGGCGAGGATCTGGCCCACGGTGCCCTGTTTGACCCCGAAGGACACGGTCCTCAGGTTCGCCTCCGTGACGTTGGCGCCCTTCTTGACCAGAATCCCGGCGGTGGAGTCGAAGTAGGGGTCGGAGAAGTCCATCACCTTGCGACGCTCGTCGGTGATGGTGATCTGGTTGAGCGACAGGTCGAAGTCGCCGGCCTTGCCCGCGACGAGCGCGTCGAAGGAGGCGTTGACGAGGCGCACGTTGTCCAGACCGGCCCGGTGGGCGATGTTGGCGGCGAGGCAGAAGTCGAAGCCGCTCCTGATCTGCTCGACGGTGTCGCCGTTGTACCAGCCGGGTGACGGCAGGTCGGCCTTGATCAGCAGCGTGTTCTTGGTGGCCGTCTCGAGCGGGTGGCTGCCGCGGGTGCCGGTGACCTGGCAGTCGCCGTAGGACTTGGGCTTGGCTGAGGTGCCAGCCGGATCGGTCTTGTCGGCACCACCGCAGGCGCCGAGCGCGAGGACGGTGGCCGCGATGACGGCGGTGAGGCGGACGGGGTGCCGCATGAGGACCTCCAAATGAATAAACGTTTAATCAGACGCCCGTATGATCCACGGGCAGCGGGCTCGCGTCAACGGCCCACCCATGCATTTCTCGTCGTCGTCTGCTCGTCAACACCAGAGCACAGGGGGAGCCACAGACCGTGCCAGAGCAGAAGATCGCCTCGATCCACGACGTCGCCCGCGCGGCGGGCGTGTCCATCGCCACCGTCTCCAACGTCTACAACGACAAGGGTCGGGTCTCGGAGGACACCCGGCGAAGGGTGCGGGCCGTGGGGAGTCTGCTCGACTATCAGCCCAACGCCCTGGGCAAGGCCCTGCGCACCGGTCGGGCCCGGGTCATCGGCGTGGCCGTGACCTACCGCCACTCTGCGGTGTGGGACAAGACCTACCTGCCCTACTTCCAGAGCATCATCGCCGGTGCCGCCCTGGCCGCCGTCGAGCACGGCTACTCCATCGCCGCCGCGCCCACCCAGCCCGACGGCACCCTGGTCACCGAGCTCGCCCTCGACGGGGTGATCGTCGTCGACCCGGTGCCGGGCGAGCTGACGGTCGAGAACCTCCTGGCGCGGGGGCTGACGGTGGTGACTGACGGCGAGTACCGGGTACCCAACGCCCTCGACACCCTGCGGACGGTGTCCTCGGACATCGGCTCGGGAGTAGCCGCGATGCTCGAGCATCTCGGCTCCCTGGTGAACCCCCTGGTCCCCGGACTGTTCACCGGCCCCCGTCAGGACTCCTACACCGAGGACACCAGTCAGGCCTTCCGCACATGGTGCGCGAAGCATGACCTCGACCCCGTGGTCGCCACCGTGGCTGCCGACCAGGACCCCGTGGTCGCTGCCGGGGCGTTCCTCACCGGAGCAGGGGCCGACGTCACCGCGGTCCACTGCCTGAACGAGACCTACTGCCGCGCTCTCCAGCGGGCGGCGCAGAGGCTGGGACGCGGGCCCGAGGCTCTGACCCTGTCCGTCGCCGGCAACGCACACTCCCCCACCGCGCTCGACGGAGTGCACTACCTCGACCTTGATCCGGTGCGCACCGGCGCGGCGTGCGCCGAGCTGCTCATTGCCCTGCTCGAGGGCGGCACGCCGACCAGCCAGGTCGTGCGCGCCGAGCTGGTGCCCGCACGAGTGCGTTGAGCCGCGTCCGCGACAACCCCTCGTGGTGCCCTCTGCCGAGAATGGCAGGCTGTCCCCCGTGACCGACGCGACCGACCACCCCGACCGGTCGACCTCGGCCCTGTCCCGGCTCGGCGGCTTCGTGGGGCGCCACCCCCGGACCATCATCCTGATCTGGCTCGTGACGGTCGTCGCCTCGTTCGCGGGAGCGACCGGCGCATTCGGCAACCAGTCGTTGTTCGACCGCCTCCAGTCCGGCGACCCGTCGGTCGCGGGCGAGAACCTCCAGGGCCGCGAACAGCTCGTCGCTGCCGGCCGGTCGGCCACGTCGACCCACCTGCTGCAGGTGACTGATGCGGCTGCCGGCGCTCCGGCCACGGTTGCCGCGGTGCGGGCGGCCGCCACTGCGATCAGCGCCATCGACGGCGTCGCGTCGGTGGCAGCGCCACAGCTGGTGCCCGCGGGGCTGGACAGCCCCCCGGCCAAGGTGCTCCTGCCGACGACCGGGGCCGGCTTCGCGGCTGTGGTGACCTTCGACGCAGACCTCGAGGGCGACGCCCGCGACCGTGCCCAGGCACAGGTCGACCAGCAGTTCGACGCACTCGTGTCCGCGATCCCCGGCGCTCGCGGCACGACCGGTGGACTCGCCGACCTCATCGAGGCGATCACCTCCCAGGTGGAGAAGGACCTGCGCGCCGGCGAGGGCATCGCCCTGCCGGTGAGCTTCCTCGTCATGGTGCTGGTCTTCGGTGGGTTCGTGGCTGCCGGCATGCCGATCCTGGGTGCCATCGCCTCGATCGCGGGCGCGCTCGCGTCCCTCCTCGGCTTCTCCCACGTCATCGACCTCGATGCGACCGTGGTGAACGTCGTCACCGTCCTGGGGCTCGGACTGTGCATCGACTACGGGCTGCTCACGGTCAGCCGGTTCCGGGAGGAGCTGCGCAGCCGCGTGCAGGGCCGACCCGCCTCCGAGATCACCCAGGAAGAGGTGCTGTCCGCCATCACCCGCACCGTCGACTCGGCCGGTCGCACCGTGGTCTTCTCCGGTCTCACCGTGGCGATCTCGCTCGGTGGCCTGCTGGTCTTCGAGGCCTCCATCCTCAAGGCCATCGGCTCGGCCGGGCTCTCCGTCGTGGTCGTCGCGATGCTCGTCGCCCTGACGCTCGTGCCGGCCCTGTGTGTCGTCGGCGCGAAACGGCTGCTGAGGCGTGGCACGGAGCAGGCGCCCGAGCACGGTGTCTTCTCGCGGCTCGCGACGGCGGTGTTCCGGCGGCCGCTGCTCGTCATCATCGCCGTGCTCGCCGTCCTCGGGACCCTGGCCGCACCGGTGTTCGACCTGCGGCTCACCTCATCGGGCAAGGAGCTGCTCCCGGTGAGCGCGCCGCAGCGCGAGTTCTTCACCACCCTCGAGCGCAGCTACCCCCAGCTGGCCGGACCCGACGTCCAGGTCGTGGCCACCGCGAGCCTCGAGCAGGCCCAGGCGTATGCCGCCGCGCTGCCCGTCGTCGACGGCCGGCGCCTCACCGCTCGGGTCGAGAAGGTGGACGACACCCTCAGCCTGGTCGCGATCGACACGCCGGGTGGCCCGCTCGACGATGCTGCCCGCAACGCCGTGACCGCCTTGCGGGCCGACCGACCTGACTTCCCCACCAAGGTGATCGGGCAGGCGTCCGGCCTGCGCGACTTCACCGACTCGCTGCGCGAACGCGCGCCCTACGCGTTCGCGCTGGTGGCACTGGCCACGCTGGTCCTGCTGTTCCTCATGACGGGCTCGGTGGTCATCCCCGTCAAGGCGTTGCTCATGAACGTCGTCTCGCTCGGCGCCAGCCTCGGGGTCGTGGTCTGGGTTTTCCAGCAGGGGCACCTGCAGGCACTGATGGGTTTCGACTCGGTAGGGGCGATCGAGTCGACGATCCCGATGCTGGTGCTGGCGTTCGGGTTCGGGCTGTCGATGGACTACGAGGTGTTCCTGCTGTCGCGCATCGTCGAGCTGCACGAGCGCGGTGTCGGCAACGACGAAGCGGTCATCGCGGGCCTGCAACGGTCGGGACGGATCATCACCTCGGCCGCGATCCTCGTGGTCATCGTGTTCTCCGGGTTCGTGGCCGGGCAGCTGCTCATCATCAAGGAGACGGGCGTCGGTCTCGCGGTCGCCGTCCTGCTCGACGCGACCCTCGTGCGCATGCTGCTGGTCCCGGCCGCGATGGCCCTGCTCGGGGACTGGAACTGGTGGGCGCCGGCCCGTCTGAAGAGGTGGCACTCGCGGTTCGGGATCACCGAGTGAGCGGCGCCCTCGACCCGCACATCTGCAGAGGCCGCGAGATGTGCCTATGGTCGAGAGGTCGCAATTTCGATTGAAAGGTGAACCAATGCCCATGATCAAGGGATCCTCCGGCCTGCTGTCCAAGGACGTCGAGCTGCACTACGAGGACACGGGTGGCACGGGCCGTCCCGTCGTGCTGATCCACGGCTGGCCGCTGAGCGGGAAGTCCTGGGCCGACCAGGTGCCTGCGCTCACCGATGCCGGCTACCGCGTCGTGACCTATGACCGCCGCGGCTTCGGCGAGTCCGACAAGCCCGCCAAGGGCTATGACTACGACACCTTCGCCGACGACCTGTCGTCGGTCCTCGACGAGCTCGACCTGCGCGATGTCTCCCTCGTGGGGTTCTCCATGGGTGGCGGCGAGGTCGCGCGCTACGTCGGCAGGCACGGCGTCGACCGTGTGCACAGCGTCGTCTTCGCCTCGGCTGTCCCGCCGTTCCTGCTCAAGAGCGACGACCACCCGGACGGCGCACTCGACCGGGACACCGTCGCGAGCATGCAGGACGGTCTGCGCAAGGACCCGCCCGGCTTCTTCGACCAGTTCGCCACGGGGTTCTTCAGTGCCGGTGGTGAGCTCAAGGTCTCCGAGTCCCAGCGGCAGGAGGCCCTCGCACTCGCAGCCCAGGCCGACCCCGACGCTGCCGCCGAGAGCATCGCCGCCTGGGTCGAGGACTTCCGCGACGACCTCGCCAAGTTGAGCGTGCCGACGCTGGTCATCCACGGCGACAGCGACGGCACCGTGCCGTTCGAGGTGTCCGGCCAGAGGACCCACGAGCTCGTGGCGGGCAGCGAGCTACACGTCGTCAAGGGCGGTCCGCACGGGATCAACGTCTCCCACAAGGAGGAGTTCAACAGCGCCCTGCTCGCCTTCCTCGCGAAGTAGGCCTGCTCGTCACCCACCCTGCCCACCCTGCCCATCAAGGCTCCCGGCACTGTCCTGCACGGCCTCGAGGACGACGGCCCGCGGGCTGCCCATCAGCCCCGGCGAGCTGGCTGGTGTGGACCAGACCTGGGTCTGGAGGAAACCACGGAACGCTGACGCCTGGTCCGTAGAGGGGAAGTCGAGCTGGATGACGACGTAGCAGTCGTCGTCGACGGGCTGGTGGATGCGCTGGGCGACGACTCCGGCGGCCTTGCGGCGCTCCGCGAACCGGTCGAAGGCGGTCCGCCAGGTGGTGAGGTCGGTGATCGCGTGCTCGATGTGCAGGGTGGCCATGGTGTTTCCTCGCGGTCCGCAGACTGCTGGCTGCCCTCCCCACGCTAGGCAGCGGGGGGAGGGCGCCGACATCCCAGATTTCGGGGGTCTGTGGCGAGCGCCTGCGAAGTCCTAGGGTCAAGGCGTGGGACCACTGCTCCGCGCCGACCGGATCGTCAGGGAGCTGCATGCCCTCGAGGTGGCTCCTGCCGGCCCGAGGCCACCGTCGCTGGACGACCGAGCGCTTCGGCGACGCATGCTCGATGTCGTCGGACGCGCCGTCCCCCACGACTTCTATGCGTTCGTCCTCACCGATCCGCGGACGGCGGTCGGCATCTCACCCCTGGCCGAGGTCCCGGACCTCGAGGACCTGCCCCGCGTCATCGGCCTCAAGTACCTGACTGCGCCCGGGCGGTGGACCACCCTCGGCCGGACCGGGTGCACGACGCTGCGCGCGGCCACCGCGGGCGATCTCGACCGCAGCCCCCAGTGGGCGGGCGCCCTGCGCCGGCACGGGGTCACCGACCTGCTCCTGGCCGTGCTCCGGGACCGCCACGGCACCTGGGGCTTCCTCGACCTGTGGCGTCTCACCGGAGCGTTCGATGACACCGAGGTCGCGGCCGTCGCCGCCGCGCTGCCCACGCTGACCACGGCCCTGCGCGGCGCCGTGGCTCGGTCCTTCGTGGCCGGCACTCCCGGCGAGGCAACGCGTGGAAGGGTCGCGCACGGTTCGGGGGTGCTGCTGCTCGCCGAGGACCTGACGCCGGTCGCAGGCACTCCTGCGTTGCGCAGCTGGCTCAGTGCGCTGCTCCCGACGGCGACGGGCGTCGGCCCCGTGCCCGCCAGTGCGCTCAACGTGGCCGCCCAGCTGCTCGCCGAGGAGTCGGGCATCGACGCCCACCCGGCCATGGCCCGTGTCCCCGTCGCGCCGGGAACGTGGCTCACGGTCAGGGCCGAGCGACTCAGCCAACCTGTCTCGGGGGCCAGCATCGCCGTGGGCTACGAGCTGGCCTCACCTGCGGACCGGCTCGACGTGTTCGCCCGCGCGCACGCCCTGTCCCCCCGGGAGCGCGACGTGGTCCAGGCAGTGTCCACGGGGGCAGACACGCGGGGGGTCGCTCGGGGGCTGGGCATCACCGAGCTCACCGTCCAGGACCATCTCAGGTCAGTGTTCGCGCGCACCGGAGCGGCGAGCCGGGCTGACCTGCTGGCCAGGGCCTTCGGCACCTAGACCAGGACGACGGTGGGCCGCCCGCCCACGCGCAGGGGGCAGGACACCGTCGGGGCGCGTCGCCCCGATCAGGCCTTCCCGTCCGCCTTCTCGTCCGCCTTCTCCAGCGCGGGCTTGGCGTCGACCCCGGCCTCCTTGCGCTGCTCGGGCGTGATCGGGGCCGGCGCCGCGGTCAGCGGGTCGTAGCCGCCGCCGGACTTGGGGAACGCGATGACGTCGCGGATCGAGTCGGTGCCCACGAGCAGCGACACGATGCGGTCCCAGCCGAAGGCGATGCCGCCGTGCGGCGGGGCGCCGAAGGCGAAGGCGTCCAGGAGGAAGCCGAACTTCTCCTGCGCCTCGTCCGGGGAGAGACCCATCACCGCGAAGACGCGCTCCTGCACGTCCCGGCGGTGGATACGGATCGACCCGCCACCGATCTCGTTGCCGTTGCAGACCATGTCGTAGGCATGGGCGAGCGCCGGGCCGGGGTCGGTGTCGAACGTGTCGAGGAACTCGGCCTTGGGCGAGGTGAAGGCGTGGTGCACCGCGGTCCAGGCGCCGCCGCCGACAGCAACGTCCCCGGCTGCGACGGCGTCGGAGGTGGGCTCGAAGAGTGGGGCGTCCAGCACCCACAGGAAGGCCCAGGCGTCCTGGTCGATGAGGTCGCAACGACGACCGATCTCGAGTCGGGCCGCGCCGAGCAGCGCACGGGAGGACTTGGTCGCCCCCGCCCCGAAGAACACGCAGTCGCCGGGCTCGGCGCCCACGTGCGCGGTGAGGCCGTCACGCTCGGCTTCGGACAGGTTCTTGGCGACCGGGCCCCCGAGCGTTCCGTCCTCCTGGACGAGCACGTAGGCCAGACCCTTGGCGCCGCGGCTCCTGGCCCAGTCCTGCCAGGCGTCGAGCTGCTTGCGCGGCTGGGAGGCTCCGCCGGGCATGACGACCGCACCGACATACTCGGCCTGGAAGACGCGGAACGGCGTGTCCTTGAAGTACTCGGTGCATTCGACGAGCTCGTTGCCGAACCGCAGGTCGGGCTTGTCGGAGCCGAAGCGGCGCATCGCCTCGGCGTAGGTCATCTGCAGGAACGGCGCCGCCAGGTCCACGCCGATGAGCTTCCAGACCGCCTTGACGACCTCCTCGCCGAGCTCGAGCACGTCGGCCTGCTCGACGAAGGACATCTCGATGTCGAGCTGGGTGAACTCGGGCTGCCGGTCGGCACGGAAGTCCTCGTCGCGGTAGCAGCGCGCGATCTGGTAGTACCGCTCCATCCCGGCGACCATGAGCAGCTGCTTGAACAGCTGCGGGCTCTGCGGCAGGGCGTACCAGGAGCCGGGCGCGAGCCGCGCGGGCACGAGGAAGTCGCGGGCGCCCTCGGGAGTGGACCGCGTCAGCGTCGGCGTCTCGATCTCCACGAAGTCCCGGGCGCCGAGCACGGTCCGAGCGGCTGCGTTGACGCGCGAGCGCAGCCGGATCGCGGCGCCGGCCGACGACGCACCGGGGCGACGCAGGTCGAGGTAGCGGTGCTTGAGGCGGGCCTCCTCCCCGACGGTGACGCGCTCGTCGATCTGGAAGGGCAGCGGTGCCGAGGCGTTGAGGACCTCGATCTCCCCGGCGATGACCTCGATGTCCCCTGTGGGCAGGTCGGCGTTGGCGTTGCCCTCGGGGCGGGTCCGGACCTCGCCCACGACGCGCACGCAGTACTCGTTGCGCAGGTCGTGGGCCCCACCCTGCTCGAGCACCTCGTCGCGCACGACCACCTGCGCGATACCGCTGGCGTCCCTCAGGTCGAGGAACGCCACTCCACCGTGATCGCGCCGACGGGCAACCCAGCCAGTGAGCGTGACGGTCTGACCGGAGTGGTCGGCACGCAGGGTGCCGGCCTCGTGGGTGCGAAGCACAGAAGTTCCTTCGATCTCGGGGAGTTGGCGGTGCTCGGGCGAGCCTGCTCATCCTACGGACCGGGCTGCGACGCCCACGAATCGGTTTCGACCCACCAGCGGTCGCAGCAGTCAGGCGAGGACGGTGCCGTCGAGGTAGACCCAGCGACCGGCGCGGCGCACGAACCGGCTGCGCTCGTGCAACGGCCCGTCCACGTGCCTGGCGACGAACTCGACCTCCCCGACCTCGTCGTCGGCCGCGCCACCGGTCGAGCCCAACACGTCCAGCCGGAGCCAGCCCGGGTCGGGGGCCACCTCGAGCGGGTCCGGCCGGTTGCGCGGGTGCCAGGTGCGCAGGAGGTATGCCGCGTCCCCGAGGACGTACGCGGCGTACCGGCTGCGCATGAGCTGCTCGGCCGTGGTGGCGGTGAGCCCACCCGCGTGCAGCGGACCGCAGCACGCGACATACGGCTGTCCGGCGCCGCAGGGGCAGTCGCCGGGGACCGCGGCCCCGAAGGCTGCGCCGGACCCCTGCTCGCTCACGGCGCCACCGTAGCCGAACCGAGCCCGCCGGACGGGCGCTCGTTCCGGTTTCGCACCGTACCGTGGGCGGGGTGATCCGCTCGTGGCGCTGGCCGGTGGTGGTGGGTTCGGCGCTGGCGCTCGCAGCCGTCCCGCTGGTGCTGCGCGTCCTGCCGGTCGGCGGCGGCCCGGACGAGGCCGCGGGACTGCTCCACCGGGTGCTCGTGGCCCGTGGTGCGGCCTACTCGGGGTACGCCGAGTCGACCGGGTCGCTCGCGCTGCCCGTCGGGAACGAGTTCGACGAGACGACCACCCTGCTGGGTGGCCGCACCCAGCTGCGGGTCTGGTGGCGCGGGGACCGGGACTGGCGGGTCGACACCCTCGACGCGGCCGGCGAGCACAGCCTGCGGGTCGGCCCGTCCGGGACCTGGCGGTGGGACTTCGCCGACAGCCGGGCCACTCGGGCCGCGGACGAGATCGCCGGCACCGTACGGCTGCCGAGGGCCGACGACGGTCTCCCCCCGGCGCTGGCCGCCCGGCTGCTCAGCGAGGCCGGCCCCGGGCAGGCCTCCCTCCTGCCCAGCCGGAGGGTCGCGGGCAGACCGGCCGACGGCCTGCGGGTCCGACCGCAGGACCCGCGGAGCAGCATCGAGCGGGTCGACGTCTGGGCGGACCGGGCCTCGGGCATCCCGGTCTCGGTGGAGGTCTACGGCCGGGGCGAGCCCCGTCCGGCGCTGTCGACGACCTTCCTCGACTTCACCCCTGACCGGCCCGCGCCAGTGACGACGATGTTCACGCCCCCGCCCTCGGCTCGGGTGCAGCTCGGCGACCGGTTCGACCTGGTGGACGCGATCGCGAGGTTCTCACCGGCCGAACCGCCCGCGGTCCTGCGCGGGTACCACCGCCAGCAGCCCCTGGCAGGCACCCGCGGGGTGGGTCTCTACGGCAGCGGTGTCACCCAGCTGGCGGTGGCCGGGCTGCCGGCGCGGCGGTCCCGTTCACTGGACGAGCAGCTGCAGCTCGCGGCTGGGGCGCGGGCGGTCGAGGCGGGCACCGTGGTCAGCGTCGGCCCGGTCGCCCTGCTGCTCACGAAGGCCGACCGCACGGGGACCCGCTGGCTGCTCAGCGGCACGATGACCCCCGAAGGCCTGGCCGATGCCGCTGACGAGCTGCTCACCGGGCCGGGAGCCACCCCGTGATCCGCACCGAGGCGCTGGTCAAGAGGTATGGCGACCTCGCGGCAGTCGACGGGATCGACCTCGACGTGCGGCGGGGCGACGTCTACGGCTTCCTCGGTGCGAACGGCTCCGGCAAGACCACGACGGTGCGGTGCCTGCTCGGCCTCGTGCTCGCGACCTCCGGCGAGGTGAGCGTCCTGGGGCAGTCGATGCCGAAGCACGCGGCGAGCGTGCTGCCGCGGGTCGGTGCCCTCGTCGAGGGGCCGGCCGCGTACGGCCACCTCTCCGGGGCGGCGAACCTGACCATCCTCGACGCGAGCGGCCCGGCGCCACCTGGACCGCTCGGCGGTGGACGTCGGGGTCGACGCGACCGGGTGGCGCACGCCCTTTCGCTCGTGGGCCTGGCCGCGGTGGGCGGCCGCCCTGTGCGCGCATACTCCTTGGGCATGCGCCAGCGGCTGGGGCTGGCCGGCGCCCTCCTGCGGCAACCCGAGCTGCTGGTGCTCGACGAGCCCACCAACGGGCTGGACCCCCAGGGCATCCTCGAGGTGCGGGGACTGCTGCAGACCCTCAACGCCGCCGGGACCACGGTGTTCCTCTCGAGCCACCTCCTCGCCGAGGTCGAGGAGCTGTGCACCCGCATCGGGCTGCTCGACCGTGGTCGGCTCGTGGTCCAGGAGGACCTCGCGACCCTGCGGGCACCCACCGGCCGTGTGGTGGTCCGCACCCCGGACGCCGACGAGGCGCACCGGCTCCTGGATGGCCGCGTCGAGCGGCGCGCGGACGACCGGCTGTTCGTCCGCGGCACGGACGCGGCGCAGATCAACGCGCTGCTCGTCTCCGCGGGCCTGCGCGTCGTCGAGCTCGGGCCGGAGCAGCGCCGTCTCGAGGACGTCATCGCCGAGCGCACCAGCGCCAGGGCGCCCGGGGAGGTGGCCCGGTGATCCTCGTCGAGCTCGGCAAGCTGTTCCGGCGGCGCCGCACCTGGTTGACGATCGCCCTGCTCAACCTGCTGCCGACGGTGGTGGCCGTGCTCCTGGCCGTGACCGGTATCGCGCCCCGCCCGGGTCAGGGGCCGGCCTTCCTGTCGGCAGTGGTGGCCAACGGGTCGCTGTTCGCGATCGCGGCGCTCGCCATCGTGCTCCCGCTGTTCCTGCCGATCTCGGTCGCGGTGGTCGCCGGGGAGGCGGTGGCCGGGGAGGCGCAGGCGGGCACGCTGCGCTACCTGCTCATCCGACCGGTGGGGCGCACCCGGCTGCTCGTCGCCAAGCTGGTGGCGAGCGCGGCCTTCGTGCTCGTCTCGGTGCTCACCGTCGCCGCAGTCGGGTTCGTCGTCGGGCGGCTCACCCTCGGCAACGCCCCCCTCTCCCAGTCGATGGTCAGCGTCTCCGGCACCCTGCTCACCCCCGGCCAGATCGCCTGGCGAACCATGGTGGCGATCGTCTTCATCACCTTCTCGATGCTCGGGGTGGCGGCGATGGCGCTGTTCCTGTCGACCCTGACCGACTCGCCCCAGACCGCGACCCTCGGCGCGCTGGCCTTCCTCATCGGGTCATCGCTCCTGCTCACCATCGACGCTGCCAGACCCCTGCAGCCCTACCTCCCGACGCGGTACTGGCTGACCTTCGTCGACCTGTACCGCGACCCCCTGCTGCTCAGCGGGATCGAGCGCGGGGTCGGGTTGCAGGCCGTCTACGTCGCCGTGCTGCTCGGTGCCGCGTGGGCCAACTTCGCGACCAAGGACGTCACGAGCTGAGCCGGGCACAGTCGGCCGGCCCCCAGCCGGGGATGGCACCCGCGCCCAGTGACCCGGCCACGAGGCCCTGGACCACCACGTCCTCGGGCAGGCCGGAGTGCCTCACCCGGTCGTCGGGGCACACGTCCTGGACGGAGACACTCGTGGCACCGTCGAGCTCGGCCGAGGCCGCCGGGACGACGACGTCGTCCTGGGTCGTCCAGACCGCGAGATAGCGGGGACCGGTGGGCAGCGGCGTGCTGTTCAGGCGCGCGAGCAGCGGGCTCCCCGGTGCCAGCTGTTGGCACGCCACCGGGCAGGCTCCACCGACGAGCGAACCGAGGCTGGCGAGCTGTGTCCCGTGATGGGGTGACCCGAGGGTGACCAGCCGCCGCACGGAGGTGGCGCCGTCGCCCTCCTGCACCCAGAGCCGGGCGACCACTCCTCCGGCCGAGTAGCCGACGACGTCGACCGACCCGGCCCCGGTGCGACCACGCACCAGGGCGGCGGCCCCGGCCAGCGCCTCGGCCTGCCCCTGCAGGTCCCCCAGGGCTCGACCCGGCAGCTCGACGACCGTGACGTCGCGCCCAGCCGACCTCAGGGAAGAGGCGAGGGCGCCCAACGAAGCGGTCGAGCCGCCGTACCCGGGGACCAGGAGCACCGGCCCGGGCGCCGCCTGGTCCACCGGACGGGTGGACCGGTCTCCCGAGAACGCGAACGCGCTGAGCACTGCGAGCGCCCCGACCACGAGCCCGACGACCGCCAGCACCAGGCGTCGTCGGGCCGGAGCGAGGGAGGAGAGCACAGCACCATCATGCGTTGCCCCGTGGCCACGGCGCATCGACCGGGCGCAGGGTGGCCCAGCCCTGATCGCGGGCGGCGAGCGTCGCCAGCGCGGCGATGCCCATGGTCGCGTTGTGCAGCTGACCGGCCAGGAACCCGTCACGCACCTGCTCCAGCGGCACCCATCGCAGCGGCATCCCGAGCTCCTCGCCGTGGCGGTCGTGGCGCTCGTCGTGCGGCACGGCCGACAGGTCGCGAGCTAGGTAGATGCGCAGGGCCTCGTCGAGCCCACCGGGTGAGCTGACGTAGTCGGCCAGCACGTGCCAGGTGGCGGCGACGAGGTCGGCCTCCTCGTGCAGCTCGCGGGCGGCCCCGAGGTGCGGCGCCTCGCCGTCGACGTCGAGCAGCCCCGCGGGGATCTCCCACTCGAAGGCGCGGATCGGGTGGCGGTACTGCTGGATGAGGCAGATCCGGCCCTCGTCGTCCACCGCGGCCACGGCCACGGCGCCGGGATGGCGCACGAACTCGCGCGTCACCTCACCGGCCTCCCCGAGGTCCACCGTCTCGCTGACCACGTCCCAGACGCGGCCACCGAAGACGGTCCTGGCGGCCACGACCGGGCGCTTCTCGAAGCGGTCCGCGAGCGGCTCGCTCACGCGGTGACGTCGGCGGTCGCCCGCGGGCGCTCGACCTCGACCAGACGCGCCGCGCGCTGGGCGTTGATCGCTGCCTCGACGAGTCCGGCGAACAACGGGTGGGCCCGGTGCGGGCGCGACTTGAACTCCGGGTGCGCCTGGGTCGAGACGTAGTACGGGTGCACCTCGCGGGGCAGCTCGACGAACTCGACGAGGGTGCCGTCCGGTGACAGCCCGGAGAAGACCAGACCCGCCTTCTCGAGCTCTTCGCGGTAGCCGTTGTTGACCTCGTAGCGGTGCCGGTGTCGCTCGTCCACGGCCAAGGCGCCATACGCCTCGGCGACGACCGAGCCCTCGGTGAGCCTCGCGGGGTAGGACCCCAGGCGCATGGTGCCGCCCAGGTCCCCGGCGCCCTCGACGAACGCCTTCTGCTCCTGCATCGTCGCGATGACCGGGGCCAGGGTCTGCGGGTCGAACTCCGTCGAGCTCGCTCCCTCGATCCCGGCGACGTTGCGCGCGTACTCGATGACCATGCACTGCAGGCCCAGGCAGATCCCGAGGGTCGGGACCTGCCGCTCACGGGCCCAGCGCAGGGCACCGAGCTTGCCCTCGATGCCGCGGATGCCGAAACCTCCGGGCACGAGCACCGCGTCGACCCCGCCGAGCGCGCGCTGCGCCCCTGCCTCGGTCTGGCACTCGTCGCTGGCCACCCAGCGGATCTGCACCCTCGCGTCGTTCTGGAAGCCGCCGGCGCGCATCGCCTCGGTGATCGACAGGTAGGCGTCGGGCAGGTCGATGTACTTGCCGACGAGCGCGATCTCGACGGTGTGCTCGGGGCTGTGCACCCGGCGCAGCAGCTCGTCCCAGTCGTGCCAGTCGACGTCCCGGAAGTTCAGGCCGAGCCGACGGATCACGTAGGCGTCCAGGCCCTCCTTGTGCAGGACCTTCGGGATGTCGTAGATGCTCTTGGCGTCCACGGCCGCGGCGCAGGCCTCCGTGTCGACGTCGCACATGAGCGAGATCTTGCGCTTGATGCTGTCCGGGATCTCCCGGTCGGCGCGCAGCACGAGCCCGTCGGGCTGGATACCGACCTGGCGCAGGGCGGCCACCGAGTGCTGGGTCGGCTTGGTCTTCAGCTCGCCGCTCGGGGCGAGGTAGGGGACCAGCGAGACGTGCAGGAAGAAGACGTTGTCGCGGCCCACGTCGTGCCGGACCTGGCGGGCTGCCTCGAGGAACGGCAGCGACTCGATGTCACCGACCGTGCCGCCGATCTCGGTGATGATGATGTCCGGTGCGTCCGCGTGCGGGACCCCGGGGCTGCCGGCGGCCTGCGCCCGCATACGTTCCTTGATCTCGTTGGTGATGTGCGGGATGACCTGCACGGTGTCGCCCAGGTACTCCCCGCGACGCTCCTTGGCGATCACCTGGTTGTAGATCTGGCCCGTCGTGACATTGGCCCTGCCCACGAGGTTGCCGTCGAGGAAGCGTTCGTAGTGCCCGATGTCGAGGTCGGTCTCGGCGCCGTCGTCGGTCACGAAGACCTCACCGTGCTGGAACGGGTTCATCGTCCCGGGGTCCACGTTGAGGTACGGATCGAGCTTCTGCATCGTGACGCGCAGGCCGCGTGCGCTGAGCAGATGTCCGAGGCTCGAGGCCGTCAGACCCTTGCCGAGTGAGGAGGCAACGCCCCCGGTTACGAAGATGTGTTTCGTCTGTTCCACCACGGGGTTCGAGCCTACGTCATGCGAGCAGGGCTGAGTACCACTCGCGCCACCGACGCGCCGTGGCAAGGCCGTCTTCCCACGATGCGGCCCGCTCCCGCCCCTGTCGGGAGAGCTGTCCGCGGCGTTCGTCGTCCGAGCGGATCGCGTCGACGGCGGCCGCGAACCCGGGCGCGTCGCCGACCTCGACGAGCACGCCGGCACCCTCCACGAGGTCGTGCAGGCCCCCGGTGTCGCTGGTGACGACCGGCACCCCGGCGGCCATGGCCTCCTGGACGACCAGGGCCCGTGCCTCCCACTGGCTGGGCAGCACGAACACCTCGGCGGCCCTCAGCCACGGTGTGGGATCCGCGACAGCGCCCACGAAGTGCACCGGCGCACCAGTGGTGCCCACTTGCTGGCGCAGCTCGGCGAGCAGGGCGGTGTCGCCGTCGCCGACGACGACCCACTGGACCGGCGCGGTCACCTGGGCGGCTGCCGCGACGAGGACGTCGAGGCTCTTCTGCGGCGCGATGCGCGAGATGGTGAGCACGAGGGCGCCCGAGGCCGGTATGCCGCGTGCGGCCAGCAGTGCCTCGGCGGCGGCGGCGCGCTCACGCCCGCCCGGCGGACGGGCGGCAGCCAGCTCGCGGACGCGGGGGGACGGGACGGTGGCCAACCGCGCCCCACGGGCCCCGTGTGCGGTCGCCACCTCCACGAGGTCGCTCGAGGCACCCGTCACCAGGGCGGCCCGGCGGGCGACCACGGCCTGCACCACCCCGGACAACCGGGCGCGGGGACCGGCACCCGAGGGCGCGGCGTTGTGCTGGCTGACGACCACCGGTGTCGACGTGCCCGTGGCGGCGAGGACGGCGAGCAGCCCGGCCTGGTGGCCGTGCGCGTGCACGACGTCAGAGGTCCGCGCCAACCGGTGCAGCCGCCGCAAGGACCGGGACGCGCCTCGCAGCCCGCCGCTGCGGGTGGGCCACCATCGCAGCGCGTCGGTGAGCCCGAACCGGTCGGCCGTCAGGTCGTCGGTGACCAGGACCACGTCGTCGCCGAGGTCGCGCAGGTGGCTGGTGAGGTCGACCGCGTGCAGGCCGATGCCCCCGGTGGAGCGACCGACCACCATCGTCACCCTCACTCGGCACTTCCCTGACGCCGACTGCGACCGCGGTCGCGCAGGCCCTTGATGGTGCCGCGGTCAGCGACCGCCATGACGACGAGGTAGGTCGCGAGCGTGGCCAGCGCCACCGTGGAGCCGCTGCCCAGCGCGCTCCACACCGAGGCCGCCGGCATGGCCCGGGAGACCAGGTCACCGGCTGCCAGGGCCACGGCGACGGCGACCACGGCCGCGCCGAGCGTCCGGCCGCTGCCGCGGGTGGCCTCGACCCCCCAGGCCCGACGGACCAGCAGGCCGAGCAGGACCGCCGACAACGTCATGCCGATCGACGAGGCGACCCCCAGGATCCCCAGGGTGGCGCCGGCGGACGAGCCCTCCGGGAGCACTACCAGTGGCACGAGCGCCGCAACCGCCCAGCCCGCCGCGACGGCGGCAGCCGCCAGCGAGGGCCGTCCGCGGACGTAGAGGGCACGCGTCAGCAGGGCGGCGACGCCGAAGCCCACGATCCCGGGCGCATAGGCGGACAGCGTCCCGGGCAGGGCCGCCAGGGCGGGCCCACCGCCGGCACCCGCACCGCGGTCGAAGTTGCCGAAGAACACTCCCACCGGCTGCGAGACGGTCATGAGGACGGCCGCGGCACCGGCGGTCAGCGAGATGATCCCCTGCAGCGCCCGGGCGAGCGTGTCCCGGGCCGCGGTCCCGACGAAACCGGCGGACCCGGCCAGCTCCTCCGCGGCGGTGTGCGCCAGAGCCGGGAACGCGGAGGTCGCGATGGGGACGGCGAGCACGGCATACGGGAGCAGGTAGACGGCCTGGACGTAGGCGAAGACGTTGACCGTGCCCACCACGTCGGTGCGGTGGTGGGTGATCCACAGGACGGTGAGGACTGCGGCCTGCTGGGCCACGAGGGCCACGACTCCGGCTCCGGCGAGCGAGGCGGCCCGACGAGCCAGGCCGTCGGGGAAGGCCAGGGTCGGACGCAACCGCACCCCGGCGCGTCGCACGGGTACGAACAGTGGCAGGCCGAGGACGACGACGCCCAGGGTGGTGCCGCCGGCCAGGGCCCAGACCGCGGCGTCAGAGACGTTCGCGGCGGTTGCCGCGCGGTCGACCATCACCCCGTACGCCAGGTAGGCCGCGATGACGACCAGGCTCGACAGCAGCGGGGCGAGGGCAGCCGCGAGGAACCTGCGTCGCGCCTGGAGCACCCCCGTCAGGACGATGCCCACACCGTAGAGGAGCACCTGCGGGGCGAACAGCACGAGCAGGTGCGCGCCGAGGGTCCGCTCCTCGTCGGAGGCCCGGTCCCCGAGCAGCGCACCGCTCAGCCAGGGCGCGAGCACGACGAGCAGCACGCTCAGGGGGGTGAGGACGACGACGGCCCAGCTGAGGAGGGCGGAGGCGGTGCGGTCGGCGTCGTCGGTGCGGTCGAGGCCGAGCTGGTGGGCGATGAGGGGGACGGCCACGGCTGCGAGCACTCCCCCGGCGGCGACCTCGTACACGACGTTCGGGATGACGTTGATGGTCTGGTAGATGTCACCGACGCCGGTGGTCCCGACGCTCCTGGAGAACACCAGCGTCCGAGCGAAGCCCACCCCGCGCGCCAACAGCGTGACGAGGGCGATGACCCCGGCAGCCTTGGCGACCGAGGCCCCGACCGACCCGACCGAACGGACCGGCCGAGGCCGGCCGGTCGCGTCCGTGGGACCGGACGGCCTCGCTGGACCGGCCGTCATCGGCGGCCCAGGGCGTCGAGGTCGCGCAGGACCGGGGTCGACTCGATGACCTTGGTGAAGGACACCTTCTCCGAGGCCAGTGTCAGTGCGCTGAGCACCGCCAGGGACCCGAGGCGCCCTCGCCGACCCGTCGCCTGCACGAGCGCGACGCCCAGCACTGCGCCTGCGCTGTTGGCCCCCGTGTCACCGAGCATCGCCTGACCGTCGAGGTCGGGGCGCAGCAGTCCGAGGGCGGCACCAGCCGCTGCCGCGCCCGCTGCGGCACCCGATGCGGTGCCCGATGCGGTGCCCGCTGTGGTGGACCGCGGTCGGCCCGCGGTCAGGACACCCCAGACCAGAGCCACCTTCAGCGCGCGGCCGGGACGCAGGTCCAGCAGGTTGAGCAGGTTCGCCGAACCCGCCACGACCGCTCCCCCGACCAACGTGTCGACGAGGGTGGGCGCCCCGTCACGAGCGTGGCCGCGGGCGCGACCGTCGACCAGCGCCGCGGTGGCCAGCCCGGTCAGGCCCAGACCGAGGACCTTCACCGCGCCGGTGGTCACCTCGCCGCGCGCGAGCGCACCGAGATGACCTTTCAGACCCTTGCTGCTCGAGTCGCCGACGAGGTCGTCCAGCGCGCCGAACCCGGCAGCAGCCGTGGCTGCGAGCACCGGCCCGGGTCCCGCCCCGGAGAGGCCTGCGGCGCAGGCCGCCCCCACGGCATACGCAGGACCCTCGAGGAGCGTCACGGCGGCACCGGCATGGTTGGTGCGGTCCCATCGCGCAGCGCCGCCCGGGGGCCTGGCACGCAGCAGGCGCAACGCGCCGGCGGCGACGACACCGGCGAGCGCACCGGTCGCAACAGGGTGCAGCGAACCCACGTCCGGACCTACTTGGTCGCGAGCTGAGGGAACGCAGCGGTGGCGTCACTGGCGAGACCGTACTGCCCGGCCTTCCCTGCTTCCTGCTCGAGGAGGCCGAACACCACGCTCGCCTGACCCATCGGCATCTCCCCGTCATCGACGCTGGAGAGCACGGCCGACCGGTCCTTGTCGTCGCGCACGGTGGTGACCACCGAGGCGACGTCCGTGGTGTCGGGGGCCGCGCTGGCGCTGACGAGCACGGCACCCGCGCTGGCCGCGTCCATCGCGACGGACAGCTGGGCCCAGGCGGTGGCTCGGGCGGTCCGTGTCGCCGAGTCCGAGCCGGTCACTGGCCCGGAGACGACGACGGCGACACTGGCCGGCGTGACGGTGTCGGAGCTGTACTTGATGAGGTTCGCCGTGCGCATCACCTCGAGCGCAGCGGTAGCGCCGGTCGGGGCCGTGCCCGCCTTGGTCAGGACCGACCTCGCGAGGACCGCGTCGATGACTTCTCCCTGGGCATCGAGCGGCACCCCGACCTGGCTCGCCAGCTGCTGGCCGAGGCTGGCACGGAACGTCGCCTTGTCCGGGTCGACCCACGCGTCCTGGACCTGGATGGAGGACCCGACCTTGGCCCCCGCCGCCGTCAGGGTCTCGGTGGTCGACTTCACGAGGGCGGCGTCAGCACCGGGAAGGACGACCACGGCCACCGTGGTGTCCATGAGGCGGCTGGCCAGCAGGCTGCGGTTGCTCGCCGTCGTGAACTCGTCACGAGCCTTCAGGCCCCGCTCGGCGACGTCCAGCTGGGAGCGCAGGGTGGCCTTGTCCTCGCGGAGGTTCTTCACCTCCGACGTCAGGGTGTTGCCCAGGTCCTCCTTGAGGGGCCCGGCACCGAGCACGATGCCCACCGCGAGCGCGAGGAAGATCGAGACGATGGAGACGAGGTGGTAGCGAAAGTCGATCACGTGACGATTCCTACGACGAAGGACAGCAGGTCGTCCCAGCGCGCGCCGAGGACCTGCAGAAGGGCACGCCCACCCGTCGTGGACCACACGGCCGCGAACAGGGCACCCAGCCCGACCAGGAGCATGAGGGCCAGGGCGAGGTTGGAGATGCGCGAGCGGTAGAGCCGGCTGACGCCCTTGGCGTCCACGAGCTTGCCGCCGACCCGCAGCCGGGTGAGGAAGGTGCTGGCCATGCCACTGCGGCCCTTGTCCAGGAACTCGACCAGGGTCGCGTGGGTGCCGACGGCGACGATGAGCTCGGCGCCCTTGTCGTCGGCGAGGAGCATGGCGACATCCTCACTGGTGCCGGTGGCGGGGAAGACGACAGGCTCGATCCCCAGGCGGCGGACCCGTTCCAGGCCGGGGGCGTTGCCGTCACGGTAGGCGTGGACGACGATCTCCGCGCCGCACCGCAGCGTCGCGTCGGACACCGAGTCCATGTCACCGACGATGAGGTGGGGCTTCAGGCCGGTCTCGAGGAGCGCGTCGGCTCCACCGTCCACCCCGATGAGCACCGGGCGGTACTCGCGGATGTAGCTGCGCAGCGTCTGCAGGTCTTCCTTGTAGTGGTAGCCGCGCACGACGATGAGGGCGTGCCGCCCGTCGATCTCGGTGGTGATGTCCGGGACGCCCACCCCGTCGAGGAGCAGGTCTCGTTCTCGGCGCAGGTACTCCATCGTGTTGGCAGCGAATGCCTCGAGCTGGACGGCCAGCCCGGCCCGGGCCTCGATCATCGCTGCAGCGACGATCTCGTGGTCGAAGGCCTGGCCGGTGGCCACCACCTCGTCGCCGAGCCAGAGGTCGTCGCCGTCGAGGCGGACCTGCTGGCCTTCGTGCAGGTCGTGCATGACATCAGTGCCCACGTTGTCGAGCAACGGGATCCCGGCGTCGATGAGGATCTCGGGACCCAGGTTCGGGTACCGCCCGGAGATCGAGGGAGCCGCGTTGACGACCGCTGCCGGCTTGCAGGCCAGCAGGGCCTCGGCGCTCACCTTGTCGATGTCCTGGTGGTTGATCACGGCGATGTCGCCAGGACGCAGCCGCTTGGTGAGGTTCTTGGTGCGGGCGTCGACGCGGACCAGCCCGCGGACCCCGGGGACCTCGGGTTCGCGGGCACGCTGGCGAGGGATCTTCAGGGGCATCGCCGTCATCCTCCCACGGCTGCAGGGCAGTTCAGCGCGTCCCACGCTGGCGTGGACGGCGCTGCTCATCCACCCTCGGTCAGGGGGCCGCCGCGGCCGTGCGTCGTGCGAAGGTGCTGGCCACGAGCTCGCGGGCGTGGTCGAGGGCTGCCTCGCTCTCGCCGCCCGACATCATCCGGGCCAGCTCGCGCAGCCGGTCCTCACCCTCGAGGGCGTGGAT
Source organism: Pedococcus sp. (assembly GCA_039916625.1). Classification (GTDB taxonomy): domain Bacteria; phylum Actinomycetota; class Actinomycetes; order Actinomycetales; family Dermatophilaceae; genus Pedococcus. The sequence continues at coordinate 6,731 of JBDSKZ010000097.1, read as the reverse complement.
CCCGCTGGACGTGACGTGCCCGTCGCTCGCCTTGCGGACCACGAGGTGCCGGTCGGCGTAGGCCGCGACCTGGGGCAGGTGCGTGACGACGACGACCTGCGCGTGCTCGGCCAGGGCCGCCAACCGGGCACCGACGTCGAGGGCGGCGGCTCCACCCACACCGGCGTCCACCTCGTCGAACACGAACGTCGGGACGTCTGCTGCTCCCGCGGCGCCCGTGACGACCTCCAGGGCGAGCATGACCCGCGACAGCTCACCGCCGGAGGCAGCCTTGGCCACGGTGCGCGCCGGGCTCCCGGGGTTGGCCGCGAGCAGGATCTCCACCTCGTCCGCGCCATCCCTTCCCAGGCCCGAGCTGCGCGGCGCCACGGCCACCTCGATGGTGGCCTGACCCATCGCCAGGTGGGCCAGCTCCGTGGTCACCGCCTTGGCGAGCTTGGCCGCGGAGGTGGTGCGGACGGTCGTGAGGGCGATGGCCGCGGTGGTACGGGAGCGGTCGAGCTCGGCCACTCGAGGCTCCAGCTCTTCGATCCGGGTGTCGGAGCCGAGCAGCAGGTCGAGTCGCTGGGCCGCCGTGCGCCCCCACTCCAGGGCGTCCTCGACGGTCTCGCCGTGCTTGCGGGTCAGGGCAGTGAGGTCGGCCCGTCGCTGCTGCACCCACGCCATCCTCGCGGGGTCGACGTCGACGTCGGTGAGGTAGGAGCTCAGGTCGGCAGCGAGGTCGGAGACGAGGTAGCCGACGTCGGCCAACCGGCGGTCCAGCTCGCGCAGGGCCGGGTCGTGCTCCACCTCCCCCGCAAGGGCCTGGCGAGCCGCGGCGATCGTCTCGACCGCGCTGGGGCTGGGCTCGGCGGCATACTCCTGCGCTCCCCCGAGGTGGTCGTGCGCGAGGGCCGCCGCGATGCGCAGCCCCTCGGCGTGGCTGAGCCGCTCGTCCTCGACCCGCAGCTCGGCGTCCTCGGCGGGCTGTGGGTCGAGCTGCTCGAGCTGTTCGAGGCCGTGCTGGAGCACCTCGACCTCGCGCGCCCGGTCACGGGCCTGCTCGCGCAGCGTGGCGAGCTCTGCGCGGGTGGCCTCGTACTCGTCGTGCAGCCCCGTGTAGCGCTTGAGCGCCTTGGCCACGGGCGCCCCACCGAACTGGTCGAGCATCGTGCGGTGCTGGTCGCCGTGGCGCAGCCGCCACTGGTCGGCCTGGCCGTGGACCGCCACGAGGTGCTCACCGACCTCGGCGAGCACGCCGACCGGAGCGGACCGGCCACCGACGTGGGCCCGCGAGCGACCCTCGGCCGACACCGAACGGATCAGGACCAGGCCGTCGCCCACCTCGGCCCCGGCCTCGGCAGCGCGCAGCGCGGCAGGGTGGGTGGGCGAGACCTCGACGAGGCCCTCCACCACGGCGGAGGCGGCACCAGCACGCACCAGGCCCGCGTCGGCGCGGGCACCGAGGAGCAGCCCCAGGCCGGTGACGACCATGGTCTTGCCGGCGCCGGTCTCACCAGTGAGCACGTTGAGCCCGGGGTGCAGGTCGAGCACGGCGTCGTCGATGACACCGAGTCGCTGGATCCTCAGTTCCTGCAGCACGGGGCCACCCTCTCACGCGACCGCGACGCCGCCGCCCGGGCGGGCGGGCTGGAGGTCACCCGGGTGTCGACGTGCTGCGCCCGTTGCGGGCCGCCTCCTCGAGCCGGGCCTGACCGCGCCAGCCATGGATGTTGAGGTCGAACTTCGCCACGAGGCGGTCGGTGAACGGCGAGCGGCTCAGCCGGGCGAGGCGCACCGGGATGTCGGAGCGAACCACCTGGATCCGCGCACCGGGCGGCAGGTCGACCGCGCGACGGCCGTCGCACCACAGGGCGCCGGTGCCGAGGGTGCCAGGGACGACCTCGAGCGCGAGGTGCGAGTGCGGCCCCAGGACCAGTGGGCGGGCGAAGAGGGCGTGCGCACTGATCGGCACGAGCAGGAGGGCTTCGACGTCAGGCCAGACGACCGGCCCCCCGGCGGAGAACGCGTACGCCGTCGATCCCGTCGGTGTCGCGACGACGACACCGTCGCACCCCCACGTCGTCAGCGGTCGTCCGTCGACCTCGGCCACCACCTCGAGCATCCGCTCGCGGTTGGCCTTCTCGACCGTGACCTCGTTCAGCGCCCAGCTCGAGTAGACCGGGGTGCCGTCGACGTGGGCGGTGACCTCCAGGGTCATCCGCTCCTCCACCGTGTAGGTGCGCGCGACGATGTGCTCGACGGTCGAGGAGATGTCCTCGCGCTCGGCCTCGGCGAGGAACCCCACGTGCCCGAGGTTCACCCCGAGCAACGGTGCACCGCTCCCCCGCGACATCTCTGCGCCACGCAGGATCGTCCCGTCGCCACCGAGGACGCAGATGAGCTCGCAGTCCTTGGCAGGGTTCTCGGCCGTGGCCAGGCGGACACCGGGGTGGTCGGTCAGCCCGAGGGTGACGGCCTCGTCGGGCTGCATCACCACCTCGATCCCGGCGGCGTGCAGGCTCTTGGCGACAGCGGTCGCGAGGTCGTGGGCCTCCCGCCGGCGCGGGTGGGCCACGAGCAGGATCCTGCGGCGGTCTGCAGTGGTCACGGGGCTCCCTTCAGGCTCACCTGGTCTGCGGTCCTCACCAGAGCCTCCCATCCCAGGGACTCCTCGGCGCGCGGGGTGAGCCACAGGAGGTACTCCGCGTTGCCCTCTCCCCCGCGGATCGGGCTCTCTGCAAGGCCTTTCGGGTGCAGTCCGGCGTCGATGGCCGCCCGAGCCACCTCGGTCACCGACCAGGCGCGGTCACCCTGGCTGCGGACGATCCCGCCCTTGCCCAACCGGGTCCGCCCCACCTCGAACTGCGGCTTCACCAGCACCAGGGCGTCGCCGGTGTCGCGCAGCAGTCCCCGGAAGGTCTCGAGCACCAGCGTCAACGAGATGAAGCTGAGGTCGGCGACGAGAAGGTCGACCGCGCCACCGATCTGGTCAGCCACGAGGCCACGAACGGTCGTGCGCGACCGGTCGGTGACCCGCGGGTCGTCGACCAGCACCCGCACGAGCTGGTCGTGTCCGACATCGAGGGCGACGACGTGGGCCGCGTCATGGTGCAGCAGCACCTGGGTGAACCCGCCCGTGGAGGCGCCCACGTCCAGGCACCGCTTCCCCTCTGCGCTCAGCCCCTGCTCACCGAACACCTCGAAAGCTCCGACGAGCTTGTATGCCGCGCGGCTCACCCAGCGCGGCCCTGCCTGCCGCACGTCGAGGACATCGTCGAGGTGGACCGGAGCCGAGCCTTTGGACGCCTCGGTGCCGTTGACGCTGACGTCGCCGGCCTCGACCAGCGCCCGGGCCTGACCACGCGACCGCGCCAGGCCGCGCCGGACGAGCTCGACGTCCAGCCGGGTGGTGTCGCTCACTCGCCGCCGAGGTGGGACAACCGACCCTGCAGGGTCTGGTGGACGCGTCGGCCGGCCTCGATCTGCCCGTCCAGGTCGTCGGCCGGGGCTTCGCGCAGGTCCTGCAGGGCGGAGTCGATCACGATGTCGCCGGTCGCGTGCTCACCGAGGTCGGGAGCATCCGTCCGTGCCGGGGCACTCGGTGCCGGACGGGGACGGTCGGCGGGGGTGGACTCACTCATGAGGTCGCCTTCTTCGTCGCCGTCCCGGCGGTGGTCTTCTTCGCGGTGGTCTTCTTCGCCGCAGTCTTGCGCGGCGTGGTGGTCTTCTTCGCGGTGGTCTTCGCGGTGGTGGCCTTCTTCGCGGTGGTGGCCTTCTTCGCGGCAGCCTTGGTCGCGGCCGCTCGAGGGGCGGCCTGGCGCGGGGCAGCCTTGGTGTCCGGAGCCTTGGCGGTGGACTTGGCCGTGGACTTGGCCCTGCGCACCGGTCGGGATGAGGGAGCGGGGGACGGCGTGCTCGCGACTGCAGGAGGGGCCATCGGCCGGGTGGCGGTCGACACGGCCCCAGATCGGCCGAGCGTCCCGCGGGAGGCGCCCGCGACTGCTGAGGCACCGGTCGTCACGACGAGGGCCTTGAGCTCGAAGAGCTCCCTGCTCACCCCGGCCAGGGCGGTCCGAGCCGCTTCGAGGTCCGCCACCCGCGCGACGTCTGCGCGCTTGAGGGCTGTCTCGACCTCACCCTGGACCAGCGCCACGAGGTTGGCCCTGTTGGACTTCGCCACGTCGAGCAGCTCCTCGGCCAGGGTCGAGGCCTGGACGACCTTGCGGGTCACCTCGTCGGCTCCGGGGAGGGCGAGCAGGCCCTGGGCCGCCTCCATCGCCTTGGCCATGGTCAGCTCCCCCAAGCCGCTCGCCAGCTGGACGTAGCCGCGCACTGACTCAAATGCCATGGGAGACCTCCTGGGTTGAGCGGCCGGGCGCCGCTGCTCGTCGTTCACGCTACTGCCAGTCGTCCAGGTCCCGCACGAGACGTCGCACCGTCTGGACGTCGAGGTCACCGTCATCGAGCCCTTGGTGCAGCGCAGCGATCCCGGCCCGAGCGGCTTCCAGCGCCGTACCCGCGCTCGACGTGTCCCACTCACCGTCGACCACCCGGCGCCGGTCCCCGCCGCACACCCACCAGGAGTCGTCGCTCTCTGCGCCCTCGTACTCGACCTCGAGGGCGCGCAGGTCCTGCACGAAGTAGGTGGGCCGCAGCTCTGGGGGCGCAGTGGCCAGGCTCGTGACCGAGTCGACACCGGTGAGCACCAGGACGGAGTCCATCCCGGCGCTGACAGCGCCTGCGATGTCGGTGTCGAGGCGGTCGCCCACCGCAAGCATGCGGCGGGTCCGGATCCCCAGCCGTGCGGCGCACAGGTGGTAGAGCGGAGCCTCGGGTTTACCGACGACCACCGGGTCGCGGTTCACGGCACGACGGACGGCCGCCACCAGCGTCCCGTTGCCGGGGGCGGTACCGCGATGCGTCGGAAGGGTGCCGTCGGTGTTGGTGGCCACCCACATGGCGCCCGCCGCCACGGCATACGCGGCCTCGGCCAGGTCGGACGCGGTGACATTCGCACCGTAGCCCTGGAGGACGCCAGCCACCCGCTGCGTCGGGGAATCGCGTAGCTGTGCTGGTTGCAGCACCTGAAAACCCTTGGCCTGCAGGGCCTCGCGCACTCCAGTACCTCCGACGGCCAGGACCCGCGCCCCGTGCGGAAGATGGGCGGCGAGCTCCTCGGCCCCCGCCTCTGAGCTCGTCGCCACGTCCCGCCCGCTCACGTGCAGACCGAGGTCGGTCAGGTGTGCAGCGACCTCCTCCGGCGGACGAGACGCGTTGTTGGTGGCGTAGACGGTCGGCACCGTCAACGCTGACAGTGCACCGACAGCATGCTCCACCGCATCCGGCCCGCGGTAGACGACGCCGTCGAGGTCGCAGACGACCGCGGCGTAGCGTTCGATCAGGCCAGCCACCTAGCGGACGCCCTCCCCGTGGGCACGGTTGTCGTCGAGGCCACGGTCGTCGTCGCCGCGAGGGTCATCGCTCGGAGCATCATGACCCCGCCCCCGAGGGTCCGAGACGTCGGTGTCCTCGGCATCGTCGGACTCCCCCTCGAGGAGGTCGGTGAGGATGACGCCGTCGAGCTCGGCCAGGCGTTCGGCAGCGTCGGTCTCGAGGTCGTGGTCGGCATCGGCTGAGCGGGCGAACCACTCGCGGGCCTCCTCCTCGCGGCCGGTCGCCAGCAGGGTCTCGGCGTACGCATACGACAGCCGGGCGGCCCACGGCTTGCGGCCCGAGCCCTTGAGCTGCGGGATCTCCAGCGCCAGTCGGGCCGCATCGAGCTGTCCCAGGTCCCGGCGGATGCCCGAGATGACGATCGCGAGCTCGACGCGGTCCTCCACCGCCAAGGACCTGGCCTCGGGCGACATGGCGAGCTCGAGCGCCCGCTCGGGGCGGTCCAGACCCCGCTCGCAGTCCACCATGAGGGCCAGCATGTGCGAGGAGCCGCTGAGGCGACGGGCCGTCCGGAACTCGCTCAACGCCCGAGCCCACTCACCCTTGCGGTAGGCGACCAGGGCCAGGGCCTCACGAGCAGCCGGCACGCGACCGGCTCGGCGCACCGCGGTCTCGGCATGGGCCTCGGCACCGGCGAAGTCGTCGACCTCGAGGAGCGCCGCGGCCATCACCAGGTGCTGGGCCACGCCCTCCGCGTTCTCCTTGCTCAGGGTGCGCAGCTGCTGATGGATCGAACGGTCGAGCTCCTTGCCGGTCACGCCCTCGGCGATGCGCGGCTCGGGAAGCTTGGGCTTCTTGGGAGCCAGCCGCGGACCCCCACGGCGCTCGCTGTTGTCGAAGCTGCCTGCGTCCCGGTCGTCACGACGACCGACGCCGCCACGACGCTCCGACCCACCGGGGGGACGTCCACCGGGACGTCCACCGGGGCCTCCGGACCGGCCACCGGGGCCACCCGGACGTCCGCCGCCCGATTGTGGACGACGGCTCTGGCCGTCACGACCTGACTGGTTCTCGGACACGAAAGCTCCTCGCTGTGCAGTGTTCGACTCGCAGTCTACGGACCCACGCACCGCCGGGCACTTCCCGGCGGCACGAGGTCGCTGCTGCGATGAATGAGTGTGGTTCCACGCCGCGCATGGCGTCGTAAAGCAAAAGGGCCTTCCCGTGTGGGAAGGCCCTTTTGAAGGTGTGTCCGGCTGCGTCCTACTCTCCCACACCGTAACCAGTGCAGTACCATCGGCGCTGAAGGGCTTAGCTTCCGGGTTCGGAATGGAGCCGGGCGTTTCCCCTTCGCT
>JBDSKZ010000096.1:0-10194 GCA_039916625.1 Pedococcus sp. | reverse complement strand
GGACCCACGGGCTGCCGGCCGTCGTGCTGGCCAAGATCGTCGGTCACGCGCACGGCACCGCGACGTACGAGCTGTCGCGCGCCCAGCTCGAGGTGGCGGTGGAGACGCTGCGCCCGGCGGAGGCCTGCACGGCCGTGGACCACCCGAACCTCGCGGCCTTCCGGACGGTGTTGGCCGAGCTGGACTCCAACCCCGCCCGCGAGGCATGCGTGGTCTTCGTCGGCGACCTCGACGACCCGGTGTCGTCGGAGGCGGACGCCACCTTGCGCACCCTCGTGCAGCCGTAGCACTCCAATGGAGGATCCGCACGGTCGCGGGTCAGTCGCTGACTAGCCGGTCCGGGCCATTTTGACCTGACAAAGCCCGAGATTGTCACTATGGACCGTTTCGCTCCACTGTGGAAGGGTTGCCGCCGCGGGTCAACGCGGACCCGCAGTCGGTGCAACGGTCCCCTCTGGGCTTGTCGCCGACGCCTACCCCGGAGGTCTCGTCGATGCGTCTCTCCCGTCGTGCCGTGCTGCTGAGCAGTGGCACTGCCTTGTCCCTCGTCCTGTCCGGGTGCGTGGGTGCCAAGGACTCCGGCACCACCGCCGACCCGAGTGCCAACGCCGAAGCCAAGGACGTCTCGCTGACGATCAGCGCCAACGACGTGGTGGGCGGCAAGAACGCTGCCGAGGCCGCGTGGATCACCGACAGCGTGATCCCCGGGTTCGTCGCTGCGCAGAAGGCCAAGGGCGTCACCGCGAACGTCACCTTCAACGGCTCCGGTGTCGAGGACGAGCAGTACAAGACCAAGCTCGAGCTCAACCTCAAGACGGGCAGCGGTGCCGACGTGTTCGCCGCCGACGGCATCTGGCTCGGTGAGCTGGCCAGCGCGGGGTACGTCCAGCCGCTCGACACCGTGGTCGGTGACCCGGCGAAGAGCTGGGACGGCTGGAAGCAGATCTCCGAGGCGGTGCAGCAGAACCTCACCTTCAAGGACCAGCTGTACGGCATCCCCAACGGCACCGACGGCCGGGTCCTCTACTTCAACAAGACCCTCTTCCAGAAGGCCGGCCTGCCCCAGGACTGGCAACCCAAGTCGTGGGCCGACATCGTCAGCGCGGGCGAGGCGCTGAAGAAGCTGCCGGGCGTCACACCGATCCAGATCAACGCCGGTGTGCCCATGGGCGAGGCCACGACGGCGCAGGGCTTCCTGCCCCTGCTCGCCGGCACCGGTCAACCGCTCTACGACGCGTCCGGAGCGAAGTGGCAGGGAGCCACGCCGGAGGTCAAGGACGTCCTGGGCTTCTACAAGACCATCTACGGCGGCGGCCTCGGCGACCCGAAGGTGCAGCAGGACAAGGCCGGTCGCGACCAGTCGTTCGCCGACTTCAGCAAGGGCAAGATCGGCGTCCTCGCCGAGGGCGACTACTTCTGGCGCTCGGTGATCTGCCCCGACACCACCGCCTGCGCGACCACGGCGATGCCCAAGCGCAACGATGTCGTCGGCTATGCCAAGATCCCCGCGATGGAGCCGGGCAAGGGCGTCAACGGGCAGGACTTCGTCAGCGTCTCCGGTGGAGCGGGCTGGATGCTCAACCCCAAGACGAAGTACCCGCAGCAGGCCTGGGAGCTGATGGCCTGGATGTCGTCCGCAGACATGCAGACGGCCCTGTCCAAGGCACAGATCCGCATCTCGGCCCGCGCCGACGTCAACGACCAGACGCTGACCGACGACCCGCTGCTGACCTTCATCGCCAAGGAGGTCCTGCCGATCACCACCTACCGGCCCTCGGACGAGAAGTACAACGAGGTGTCCCTCGCGATCCAGGAGGCGACCGCCGCCGTCGTGAGCGGCAAGAGCGCCGACGAAGCCGCCAGCACCTACCAGTCCACCCTGCAGAAGGCTGTCGGTGCCGACCACGTCTCCGGAAGCTGACACCGCGCCGGCGGCGACCCCGGCCGGACCGGTGACCCCCACCGACGGTGGTCGTCGCCCCGCTCGCCAGGACCCCGACGTCGTCGGGCTCGGCCGCGGGCGGGCGATGGCTTTCGTCGCCCCGGCCCTGGCCCTGGTCGGTGTATTCCTCGTCTTCCCCGCCGCATGGACGATCTACCTCGGCCTGCTCGACTACAGCCTCAGCGGTTCCGGGGCCAAGGCCCCGACCTTCGTCGGCCTGGGCAACTACGTCACCGCTCTCGGCGACCCGGCCTTCACCAAGTCGCTCTACCTCACGCTGCTCTACGTCGGGTTCTCCGCGGTCATCGGGCAGAACATCCTCGGCTTCCTGCTCGCGTGGTTCTTCCGGACCACGCGACCAGCGATCCGCAACACCCTCAACGTCCTCGTGCTGCTCGCATGGATCCTGCCCGGGTCAGTAGTCGCCTTCCTCTGGCAGGCTCTGCTCGACCGCCGTGACGGCACCCTCAACGCGCTGCTCGGCACCACCGACCTGGCCTGGGCGCTCGACCACCCGATGGCCGTCATCATCATCTTCAACATCTGGCGCGGCACGGCCTTCTCGATGCTGCTCTACTCCGCCGCGATCAACACCGTGCCGCGCTCGCACCTGGAGGTGGCGCGGATGGCCGGCGCCCGGCCGTGGCAGCAGCTGCGCGATGTGGTGCTGCCGACGGTGAAGCGGCACGTGCTCACCAACACCCTGCTCATCACGTTGTGGACGTTCAACGACTTCTCGCCCTACCTGCTCACCGGCGGTGGGCCGAACAACGAGTCCGAGGTCCTGCCCGTCTACATCTACAAGGAGGCCATCATCGGCGGCCACCTCGGCTATGGCTCGGCGATCTCACTGCTGCTGCTGCTGGCCAACCTCGTCATCGCGGTGGTCTACATCCGGCTGCTGCGGACCGGGAGCGACAAGGAGGCAGCCGCATGAGCACCACGACCGCCGCGACGCCAGCCGCAGGAGCCGCTGACGCGCTGCCAGCCAGGCAAGGTGCGCCACGTGGTCCCGGCCCGGCGCGGACGATCGCCACCCGTTCGCTGGGCTATGCCGGGCTCTGTGTCCTTGTCGTGTTCTTCGCGCTGCCCCTGCTGTGGCTGGTGCTGACGCCCTTCTCCCCGTCCCCCTCCTACCGGGCGACGTTGTCCGGCTTCACCCTCGACAACTTCGACAAGCTGCTGGCCAACCCCCAGACCTGGCCCTCGATCCGCAACTCCCTGGTCCTGGCCGTCGGGTCCTCGCTGCTCGTGATCGTGCTCGCGGCGCTCGCGGCCTACGCCCTCAGCCGGGTCCGGATCCCGGGCCGCGACCAGATCCTGTACGGCCTGCTGCTGCTCAGCTCGATCGTCACGGGCACGGCAGCGATGGTGCCCATCTTCCTCATGTTGTTCCAGCTGGGGATCATCGACCGGCAGTTCGGCGTCGTGCTCGTGCTGTCGGGCGGGCTGCTGCCCGCGGCGGTGTTCATGCTCAAGGACTTCGTCGACTCGATCCCCAAGTCCTACGAGGAGTCCGCCCGGGTGTTCGGCGCGTCACCGAGCCAGATCCTGCGTCACATCGTGCTGCCGGTGATCCGCCCCGGTATGGCGACGGTGGGCGTCTGGGCGCTGGTCCAGGTCTGGGGCAACTTCCTGGTCCCCTACGTCCTGCTGTCCGATCCGGCGAAACAGCCTGCGGCAGTAGTGATGTTCACGTTCTATGACGCCGGGGGCCAACCGAACTTCGCGCTCATCTCGACCTTCGCACTGGTCTACTCCGTGCCGGTCGTCGTGCTGTACCTCATCGTGAACCGCCGCTACGGGTTCGCCTTCCAAGGAGGAATCAAGGGCTGATGGCCACAGTGACACTGACCGGTCTGGTCAAGGAGTACCCCGGTGGGGTGCGTGGCGTCGACGGCGTCGACGTGCAGATCGGCGACGGCGAGTTCTTCGCCCTGCTCGGTCCGTCGGGCTGCGGCAAGACGACGCTGCTGCGTACGCTCGCGGGCCTCGAGGTCGCGACGGAGGGGTCGGTGCAGATCGGGGACCGCGACGTGACCGGCCTCGACCCCGGCGACCGCGATGTCGCCATGGTGTTCCAGGACTACGCGCTCTTCCCGCACATGACGGTGTCCGACAACGTCGCCTACCCCTTGCGGATCCAGAAGATCGGCAAGGAGGAACGGGCGGCCCGAGCTCTCGAGACTGCGCAGGGACTGAGCCTCGGTGCGCTCATGCAGCGAAGGCCGTCGCAGCTCTCCGGCGGACAGCAGCAGCGCGTGGCGCTGGCCCGGGCGATCGCCTGCCACCCGCAGGTCTTCCTCTTCGACGAGCCGCTGTCCAACCTCGACGCCCGCCTACGGCTCGAGGCGCGCACCTTCCTCAAGCAGCTGCAGAAGTCGCTCGGCGTCACCACCGTCTTCGTCACCCACGACCAGGCTGAGGCTCTGGCCATGGCCGACCGGATGGCGGTCATGGAGTCGGGTCGGATCCGCCAGATCGGCACCCCTCGTGAGGTCTTCCAGCGCCCGGCCAACACCTTCGTCGCCAACTTCATCGGCGCCACCCCCATGAACCTGCTCGACGCCCAGGTGCTCGACGGACGGCTCGACCTCGGCGGGTTCACGCTGCCCGTGCCCGAGGGCTTCGCTGTCGGCGAAGGCGACAAGGTCGTGTACGGCGTGCGGCCGGAGTACGTCGTCGCCTCACCTGCATCCTCGGACGACGGCAAGGCTCCGGGGGACAGCGACATCCGCGGCACCGTCAGTGCTGTCGAGAACCTCGGCGTCTACGTGCTCGTCACGGCTGATGCCGGCGAGCAGTCGGTGCGCGCGGTCCTGCCGGAGGCCGAGGAGCCCGAGGTAGGCGACACGGTGCACCTCACGCCGGCCCCCGGCCGGGCGCTGCTCTACCGCGCTGACGGCGATGGTGAGCTGATCGGGTCGTGATCCGCCACGCCGGGACCTGGACCCCGGCGCACCGGGCCGAGTCGCTCTGGCAGTACCTGCCGTTCGACGTGCCGACCGCGTGCCCCGGGGTGCGCATCACCCTCGAGTTCGACCGGTCGCACGGGTCGAAGGGGGTGCTCGACCTCGGTCTGGTCGACCCGCTGGGCTGGCGCGGCTGGTCCGGCGGGGCACGCAGCGTGGTGGAGGTCGGACGACACGGGAGCACCCCGGGATACCTCGACCGCGGCCTCCCGTCCGGGCAGTGGCAGGTCGTTCTGGGCCTGCACCGCCTGCCCGAGGAGGGTCTGGCGTGGGAGGTCGTCGTCGACACCGATGTCACCGTGACCACCCCCGCCGGCGTGCCGGCCAACGCTGCCGCGAGGCTGCCGGTTCCCAGCCGACCGCCGCGTCGTGACCTGCCCACCGTCGACGGGCTGGCCTGGCTCGCGGGTGACTGCCATGCCCACACCGTGCACTCCGACGGCTCGCTCACCGTCGACGAGCTCGCGGCCCTGGCGGTCGGGCGCGGCCTGGACTTCCTCTGGGTCACCGACCACAACACGACCAGCCACCACCCGCTCCTCGGGGGTGCCGGTGCCCGCCAAGGCATCGACCTGCTCCCGGGTCAGGAGGTGACGACCGCCGACGGCCATGCGAATGCGTTCGGCGACATCGGCTGGGTCGACTTCCGGCGCCCCGGGGGCGGCTGGGCGCGGGACGTCGCAGCACGCGGTGGCCTGCTGTCGATCAACCACCCGGTGTCCGGTGACTGCGCCTGGCGGCACCCCGGGTCCGCCGGGTTGCCTCCTGCTCCTGCAGCCGAGGTCTGGCACTCTGCGTTGAGCGATCTCACCGACGGCGGTTCGCTCGCCTGGTGGGCCGCTGCCGGGAGCCCGATCCCGTTGGGCGGCAGCGACTTCCACCACCCGGCGCCAGGCGTTGCCCCGGGGTCGCCGACGACCTGGGTGGCTTGCGCGGACGGCGACGTCCTCGGCGGCATGCTCGCCGGTCGCACTGCGGTCTCGGCTGGTCCGGGCGCACCCCTCCTGCTGCGCGTCGGTGACGAGCTCGTCGCCCTCGATGCCGACGGTGCCATGCTCGCGTGCGCCGACGGACGCCGCTCGCCGGTGCGCGGCGACCGCGCCCTCTTCGGCGGTCACGAGGGTCACCACCTCCTCGAACGCACCGACCGCACCATCGTCGCCATCGCTGCCTGACGGCCCACACGGACCACCCGCCCCACGAGAAGGAGCACCCATGCACGACGACCGCCGCCTCATCGAGGGACGCCTGCGACGGACCCTGCAGCGGATCGAGGACGCCGTGTGGTCGGCCCCGGTGCCCGTCGAGCTCGGCCGGTGGGACGCCCCCGGTGAGCCGGTGCCGGTGGACGAAGGCCTCGCCGCCGCCTACGTCACCGCGCAGGTGGGCGACCGCTGGGGCCCGCCGTGGGGCACCACGTGGTGGCGGGTGCGCGCACAGGTGCCGCAGCACCACGCCGGTCGCCCCGTCGACCTGCGGCTCGACCTCGGGTTCGACCCGCTGCGCACCGGCTTCCACGTCGAGGGCCTCGTCTACCGCGCCGACGGCAGCCCGGTGAAGGGGCTCAACCCACGCAACCAGTGGGTGCGGGTCACCGACGCAGCCGCTGGTGGTGAGGAGGTCGAACTCTTCGTCGAGTCGGCGTCCAACCCGCTGCTGCTCGGCGGCGGTGGCTTCGACTTCCGGCCCTCGCCGCTCGGTGACCCCGACACCGCGGGGAGCGAGCCGTTGTACCGCGTCGTGCGGGCTGAGCTCGCGGTGTTCGAGCAGGAGGTGTGGGAGCTCCAGCAGGACCTCGAGGTTCTTGGGCAGCTGGCCGCCGAGCTCCCCGGGAGCGACCCGCGGCAGTGGCAGGTGCTGCGGGCCATCGACCGGGCGTTCGACGCCCTCGACACCTCGGCCATCGCCGACACCGCGGCGGCTGCGCGCGCCGAGCTGGCAGGCGTCCTCGCCGACCCTGCCCGCGCCAGCGCGCACCGCATCTCCGCCGTCGGCCACGCCCACATCGACTCAGCGTGGCTTTGGCCCGTCCGCGAGACGGTGCGCAAGGTCGCCCGCACCTGCTCGAACGTCCTGGCCCTCATGGACGACCACCCCGAGCTGGTCTACGCGATGTCGTCGGCGCAACAGTTCGCGTGGCTCAAGGAGCACCGCCCCGAGGTATGGCGCGGGGTGCTCGAGCGGGTCCGCGAGGGTCGTTTCGTGCCCGTCGGTGGCATGTGGGTCGAGTCCGACACCAACATGCCGGGGGGTGAGGCGCTGGCCCGCCAGCTCAACCACGGCAAGCGGTTCTTCCTCGACGAGCTCGGGATCGAGACCCGCGAGGTGTGGCTGCCCGACTCCTTCGGCTACACCGCCGCGCTCCCGCAGCTCATCGCGCTGTCGGCGTCGCAGTGGTTCCTCACGCAGAAGATCTCGTGGAACACCACGAACCGGTTCCCGCACCACTCGTTCCGCTGGGAGGGCCTGGACGGCACGCGGATCTTCACGCACTTCCCGCCGGCCGACACCTACGGCTCGGAGGTCTCCGGGGCCGAGGTGGCCCACGCCGCGCGCAACTTCTCGGACAGGGGCGACGCCACCCGGTCGCTGCTGCCGTTCGGCTGGGGTGACGGCGGTGGAGGGCCCACCCGGGAGATGCTCGCCCGGGCCGAACGGCTGCGCGACCTCGACGGCTCGGCCCGCGTCGAGGTCGAGCGCCCGGACACCTTCTTCGAGCAGGCCGAGGCGGACTATGCCGACGCCCCGATCTGGGTCGGCGAGCTCTACCTCGAGATGCATCGCGGGACCTACACGTCGCAGGCCAGGACCAAGCAGGGCAACCGCCGCAGCGAGCACCTGCTCCGCGAGGCCGAGCTGTGGGCGAGCACCGCCACGGTCCGCACAGGGGCGGCATACCCGGCGGAGGCCCTGGACCGGATCTGGAAGGTGGTCCTGCTCCAGCAGTTCCACGACATCCTTCCCGGCTCCTCGATCGGGTGGGTGCACCGAGAGGCGGTCGCCGCCTACGCGGCCGTGGCCCAGGAGCTCACCGGGATCATCGAGGCGGCCCAGGGTGCGTTGGCCGGTGAGGGCGATGTCGAGCTGGTGTTCAACTCCAGCCCCCACGCACGCGCGGGCGTCGCCGGCCTGGGCGCTGCTCCGCGCGCTGGCTGCGCCCCCGTGGAGGTCGTTGCCGACCGCGACGGCTGGGTGCTGACGAACGGGCTCGTCCGTGCCGTGGTCGACGCCCGCGGCCTGCTGACCTCGGTGGTCGACACCGCCACCGGGCGAGAGGCACTGGCGCCGGGTGCGGCGGGCAACCTGCTCCAGCTGCACCCCGACACCCCGGTCGACTTCGACGCCTGGGACATCGACGCCTACTACCGTCGATCCTGGACCGACCTCACCGACACCGAGTCGGTCGAGGCCGTCGACGACGGCGTGCGGGTGGTCCGCCGCTTCGGGGAGTCGAGGGTAGCCCAGCTGCTGACCCTGACCCCCGGCGAGGCGCGGGTCGACGTGGACACCGAGGTCGACTGGCGTGAGCGGGAGAAGATCCTCAAGGCCGGCTTCGACCTCGACGTCACGACGGAGCGCTCGACCGCGGAGGTGCAGTTCGGCCACGTCCACCGCCCGACCCACACCAACACCTCGTGGGACGCCGCGAAGTTCGAGATCTGTGCCCACCGCTGGGTGCACGTCGGTGAGCCCGGGTTCGGCGCGGCCGTGGTCAACGACTCGACCTACGGCCACGACGTCACCCGTCGCGACCGTCAGGGTGGCGGCACGACGACGCAGGTGCGGCTCTCGCTGCTGCGTGCGCCGCAGAGCCCCGACCCCGTGGCCGACCTCGGCGCGCACCACCTGCGGTATGCCATCGTCCCCGGCGCCGACATCGCCGACGCCGTCCGGGAGGGGTACCGCATCAACCTGCCGCTGCGGGTCGTGCGCGGTGCGGGCTCGGTCGTGGACCCGCTGGTCACCGTCGACGCGGGTTCGGGTTCGGGCTCCTGCTCCGCGGTCGTCGAGGCGGTCAAGCTGGCCGATGACGGGTCGGGCGACGTCGTGGTCCGGCTCTACGAGTCGCTGGGTGCCCGCGGCCTCGCGCGCATCCTGGCTGGGTTCGAGCATGCGGGAGTCGAGACCGTCGACCTGCTCGAGCGCCCGCTGGAGACCGTCGGCGTCGAGGTCGTCGAGGGTGGCCTCACCCTGGCCCTGCGACCGTTCCAGGTGGTGACCCTGCGCTTCGCCCGCTCCGGCTGAGCGGCCGACTGAGCGGGCGGGAGGGCCTCCGGGAGGGCGGGGTCGGCGAGGTCAGGCCTCTGCTTCCATCGTGTCGAACGCCAGCTCGACCGTCTCGAGGACGAGGGCGCTCGACGAGGCGTCGAGCGCAGTGACCCGGTAGACCACGGGGAACGCGTTGCGGAACTGCCACGCCAGCACCGGGGCCCGGCTGGCATCCAGGAGCCGGACGACGACGTTCCTGTCCACTGCCGGGTCGCCGTCGCGGGCGGTCGACCACCAGCGCCAGAGCTCGAGGTCGGCCGTCAGCCCACGGGTGAGCACGAGGTGGGAGTAGTGCGACAGACCCGGGGCCTTGCGTGACGCGGAGGTCCGGTCGCTGCCGGAGCGGTGCGCCACCTCGTCGACCACCGCGAGTGGCAGCTCGACGCGGGAGAACGAGATGCCGGCCTGACCGTCGATCTCGACCGTGAAGTTCGACCCCTCGAACGGGTCAGGTGTCGCTGCCATGGCTCAGGGTCCCACCCGGGCAGCGCGCTGCGCCATACCCCCACCCTCGGGAGGTGATCACCGTGACCGGTGTGCGTCGAGGCCGAGGGGACCAGACGGCGCCCAGTGGTCACCGTGTCCGGTCAGCGCGCGCGAGCGCGCGGTCCGCAGGGGTGGGAGGCGTTTGCACTCTTAGGGGGAGAGTGCCAATAATGGCGTTAGCACTCTCATCATGAGAGTGACAATCATGGCCTCAAAGTGAGGTCCGGGGAACGTGTGCGACGTGAGCCGCCGGAACCGGATCGTCCGTCGCGGGCACGGCGAGGCCGCCATACACGATTCGCGTGGGAGGAACCACCCGAATGGCCAAGATCATCGCATTCGATGAAGAGGCTCGCCGCGGTCTCGAGCGAGGCATGAACATCCTCGCCGACGCCGTGCGCGTCACCCTCGGCCCGAAGGGCCGCAACGTCGTCCTCGAGAAGAAGTGGGGCGCCCCCACGATCACCAACGATGGCGTGTCCATCGCCAAGGAGATCGAGCTCGAGGACCCTTACGAGAAGATCG
>JBDSKZ010000095.1:0-15420 GCA_039916625.1 Pedococcus sp. | reverse complement strand
CCGGCACCCTGGCCGGACTGCTGTGATGCGCCCCGGGTTCGGAGGAAACCTCGTCACCCGGCGAGAAGACGCGCGAATTAGGTCTCCGCGTGCGAGCACACGGTGACCGTCGTCCATCGTACGTGCTCCGCGGGGCGATCAGGAAATCCGCCCGCCCCCAGCGTCGCACCGGTCACGGGACCGCCTTCGTGAGTCAGGTCGAGGCGTCGACCGCGCGCTGGACCTCCGGGGCGAGGTGTCCGGCGTAGCGCTGCTGGACCTGGGGGATGCGCCAGTCGTCGCCGGTCACCAGCTGCCGGCACCGGTAGGTCTCGCAGTGGCAACGGACGACCATCTCGGCGTCGGTGCTCCCGGTCGCGTAGTCCACGGTGAGCTCCTCCCCCGGCTGCACGTCGCGCAAGGCCACCAGGGTCGGCCCGTCCGCAGCCCACGCCAGGCTGGGGTCGCAGGAGTGGTTGAGGACGCCCGGGTCCACCTCGACGCCCGCTCCGCGCCCCAGGGGGCCCGTGGTGAACATCCCCCGTCCCGCGATCGTGGACGCACGTCGCTCGATGGCCATGGCCGCAGGGTACGCGCGGCAGGCTGCGAACCCGGCGCAGGCGGCATACGGTCGGCACATGCCCTCACCGCTCGTCGCTCGCATGCACGGTTTCGGGACCACCATCTTCGCCGAGATGACCGGCCTCGCCACCGAGCACGGTGCGGTCAATCTCGGGCAGGGGTTCCCTGACACCGACGGCCCCCGCGAGATGCTCGACGCGGCGAAGGCGGCCATCGACGGCGGTCGCAACCAGTACCCGCCCGGTCAGGGGGTCCCCGAGCTGCTCGAAGCGGTGGCCGCCCACCAGTCCCGCTTCTACGGCATCGACCTCGACCCCCGCTCGGAGGTCCTCGTCACCGTCGGAGCCACCGAGGCGATCGCGGCGACCATCCTCGCGCTGTGCGAGGTCGGTGACGAAGTCGTCACCTTCGAGCCGTACTACGACTCGTATGCCGCGTCGATAGCCCTCGCCGGCGCGGTGCGCCGGACGTCGGTGCTGCGGTTCCCCGACTTCGCGGTCGACGAGACGTCGCTGCGCGCCGCGTTCTCCCCGCGGACCCGACTGGTCCTGCTCAACACGCCGCACAACCCGACCGGCAAGGTCTTCACCCGTGCCGAGCTCGACCTCATCTGCGCGCTGGCCCGCGAGCACGGCGCCTGGGTGGTGACCGACGAGGTCTACGAGCACCTGGTCTTCGGTGGCGCCGAGCACGTCCCGGTCGCGACGCTGCCGGGCATGCGCGAGCGCACGCTGACGATCTCCTCGGCAGGCAAGACGTTCTCGGCCACCGGCTGGAAGGTCGGCTGGGTCTGCGGACCCGCCGAAGCCGTGGCTGCGGTGCGGGCCGTCAAGCAGTTCCTCACCTTCGTCGGCTCGGGCCCGTTCCAGCCTGCGGCTGCCGTGGCCCTGGGCCTGGGCGACGAGGTGTATGCCGCACTGTCGACGTCGCTGGAGGCCAAGCGGGACCTGCTCGTGGCGGGACTGCGTGGCGCCGGGCTGCACGTGTCGGTGCCGGACGGGACGTACTTCGTCGTGGCCGACGCGGCCTCCCTGGGAGCATCAGATGCCCTGGCCTTCTGTCGAGCGCTCCCCGCCCGGGTCGGTGTCGTAGGAGTGCCGGTGTCGGTGTTCCACGACGACGTCGAGGCAGCCCGGACGCTGGTGCGGTTCGCGTTCTGCAAGCGCGACGAGGTGCTGCACGAAGCCGTCCGGCGACTCGGCGCCCTACGCAGCTGACCGCTGTCCACAGGCGGACGACGCCTCTGACCCGATCCACAGTCGACCTTCGGGGAGGTGGCCGTGTCCCCTGACCGGGGGTCACGGTCGTGGGCATGAGATCGCTCGCGCCCGTACTGCTGCCCGTTGCCGCCACGGCACTGGTCGTCTCCACGGTTTCGTCCGTGGCCGCGCCCTCCCAGCTGTCCGACGAGGCCGCGCCCCGACCACCGACGGGCGTCGAGGCAGCGGCCCCCGGCGAGCTGATGACCTCACGCGCTCCGGGGTCCGTGTCTGCGGGACCGGGGTCCGTGTCTGCGGGACCGGGGTCCGTGGACCGGCTGGCGCCGCGCGGTCGGTGGGTCTGGCCGTTGCGGCCGCGACCGGAGGTGGCCCGACCCTTCATCCGACCCGCCTCGACGTGGGGTGCAGGTCACCGCGGGGTCGACCTGACCTCCTCGACCGGGAGCGAGGTGCGTGCCGTCGACGCGGGGGTGGTCGGCCACGTCGGGGTGATCGCGGGCCGCGGGACCGTGACCGTGGTGCACCGCTCGGGGCTGCGCTCGACCTACGAGCCGGTGGACACCTCCGTCGGGGTCGGCGCCACGATCGCGCGGGGGCAGCTGCTCGGCGTCCTGACGGCGGGAGGGCACTGCTCGCCGGCGGCGTGCCTGCACCTGGGTGCACTGCGCGGCGACGCCTACGTCGACCCCTCGACGCTGCTGGGCCTGACCACCGTGCGGTTGCTGCCGTTGCGGTGAGGCCGCCCAGACCTCAGGCGCCGCTGGGGTACGGCCAGGGCTTGCAGCCGCCGAGGCTCAGCGTCTGCTGCACCATGACCGGCGCCCGCTCGCTCTTGGCGGGGCAGGTCTTGTGCTGGTGGCCCAGGCCGTGCCCGACCTCGTGGTTGACCTGGTACTCGCGATAGCGCGCGACGTCGCTGCCGTAGCTGTCGTCGCCCAGGACCCAGCGCCGCAGGTTGAGCACCGAACGCTCACCGTTCCAGCACGAGACCTGCGACAGGGTGCGCATCGGGGCACAGAGCTTGTCCGTCAGGCCGGGGCTGGCCAAGGTCACGCGGATGTCGACGCGGTCACCACGCCTGGCTTCGGCCGGGGTGACGTTGACGAAACGGATGCCGTCCACCTTCTGCCAGCCCCGGCTGTCGAGCAGGACCGACGCGACGGTCGAGGCCACGGAGGTGGCGTCGACACCGAGACCACCCTCGATCTCGACGGTGTAGTGCACCGTCCGCCCCGATGCTGCTGACTTGGCCTCCGGTACCGAGACGACCGTGATCTTGCCGTCGCCGTTCTGCGGGACCGACTTCGCGTCCAGGGCCGTCCTCTCCGTGGTCGGGGACCCGTCCTCGGCCTGGGCAGCACCCGTCGTCGCCGACGGCTTCGCCGTGCTGCTCGGCGACGACGAGCCGAGTGCCGCTGCAGGCAGGGCCCGAGCAGGCACCGGGTCGTCCTTGCTCAGCTGTCGAAAGCCGATGCTGACGAGCAGGCCGACGGCCATGGTCACGGCGAGGGTGCGCCGCAGCCGCACCTGACGGCTGGTGCGCCGACGGTGGCTGGGCGGCCGCTGGGCGGTCTGTCCGGGGGTACTCACGTGCTCGGTCCGGACCTCTCCTGGGGGATCGGCTGCGACTGCAGGTCACGACGGGTCACCATTGTTGCCCTTGATCCCCCCACGGGGCGGGAGGGCACGCCAGACCGAGCCGAAGTGGTGATGCCGGGCCGGGCCGTCCTCATGCTCGCGGGTGGGCCTGGCGGTAGGACTGCTTGAGACGGTCGACCGAGACGTGGGTGTAGATCTGGGTCGTGGCCAGGGACGCGTGGCCGAGCAGCTCCTGGACCAGGCGCAGGTCGGCACCGCCCTCGAGCAGGTGGGTGGCCGCACTGTGGCGCAGCCCGTGCGGACCGACGTCGGGGGCATCGGGAACGTGCGCCAGCAGGGCGTGCAGCGCGGCACGGATCTGTCGGGGGTCGGCTCGCCGCCCGCGACGCCCGAGCAACAGGGCGTGGCCACTGCCCGCGAGGACGACCTGCGGTCGACCGAGGTCGAGCCACGCCCGCAGCGCATCGCGGGCGGGGATTCCGAAGGGCACGGTGCGTTCCTTGCCACCCTTGCCCATCACCCTCAGCACGTTGCGCTCGAGATCCACGTCGTCGAGGTCGAGCGCGGTCAGCTCGCCGACGCGGATTCCACTGGCGTAGAGCAGCTCCAGAGCGGCCCGGTCCCGCAGGTGCAGGGCGTCCTGGTCATCGCTCGCCACGGCGGCCACCTCGAGCAGCGCCGTCGCGTCCGACTGGCGCAGGACCTCGGGCAGGTGTCCTGCGCGCTTGGGTGCAGCCAGCCGCAGTGACGGGTCCAGGACGATGCGTCCGGTGCGAGTGGCCCAGCCGAGGAACGTGCGGGCGGCGGCCGACCGGCGTGCGATGGTTGCCCTCGCCGCCCCGGCCTGCGCCTGCGTTGCCAACCACGCGCGCAGGTCACGCAGGGCAACCTCAGGAAGGTCCTCGATCCCTGCCTCGGCCAGGAAGCCCGCCAGGCTCCGGACGTCGCCGAGATAGGCCCGGACGGTGTGCTCGGACCGACCACGCTCACTGCGCAGGTGCCGCTCGAAGGCAACCACGGCCTGGTCCCAGCCCCCGGGCACGACGGTGCCGGCTCCCTGGTCCACCCCCGAGGTCGTGTCCACGCTGCCACCGTCGCAAAGGCCTGCGCTCGGCACAAGCCGCCACCCCGCCCCGCACCGGTCCGACGCTGGTCACGCCGTTCCGCCAGCGCGCATGCGGCGGTAGCCGTCCTCGTCCTGGACGACGAGGTGGTTGACGCTGAGCACCCCGAGCGCGCTCATCACCCCTCGGGTGCTGAGTCCGCACTGCCGCGCCAGGTCGTCCAGGGTGGTGGGTGTCTGGACCCGCAGCGCCCCCAGGACCACTCGGTGCGCGGGATCGAGGTCGTCCCCCGGCCGCACCGGGCCCCGCTTCACCGGCGCGAGCTCGCCGATCGGTCCCACCGCCTCGACGACCTCGGCAGCATCGGTGACGATCTGGGCACCTTCGCGGATGAGCAGGTGGCAGCCTGCGGAGACCGCGGACGTCACCGGTCCGGGGACCGCGCAGACCACCCGGTGGTGCTCGGCAGCAGTCTTGGCCGTGTTACGCGACCCCGAACGCAACCCCGCCTCCACCACCACGGTCCCCCGGCTCATCGTGGCGATCATGCGGTTGCGGCTGAGGAACCGCCAGCGCGTCGGGGCCGACCCCGGAGGCACCTCACTCACGATGGCGCCGCACTCCGCGATCCTTGCCAACAGCCCGGCGTGCCCGGCGGGATAGGGCCGGTCCACACCTCCGGCCACGACCGCGACGGTGGATCCCTCGACGGCCAGTGCGCCCTCGTGGGCAGCGCCGTCGATGCCGTAGGCGGCCCCGGAGACGACGGTGTAGGCGCGTTCGGCCAAACCGGCGGCGATCTCCTTCGCCTGGTGCAGGCCGTACCCCGAGGCAGCCCTGGCTCCCACGACGGAAGCACTGCGGTCGCATCCGTCGGCCAGGTGCAGCGGCCCGCGAACCCAGAGGCAGAACGGCGGGTTGTCGAGGGCGTCGAGACCCGAGGGCCACTCGGCGTCGTCGGGCGCCACGAGGCGGGCCCCGAGGGCGCGGGCGATCTCGAGGTCCCGCTCGACGTCCAGGGACGCCAGCCGGGGAGCCAGCTGCTGACCCAGGTTGCTGGCAGGGTCCACCGAGTGCAGGGCAGCCTCGGCTCCGACCTCGGCGATGCGCCGCGCAGCCGCGGGGTCACCCGGCTCCACCAGGCGTGCCCAGGCCATCCGCGCGGCGAGCTCCCCGCCGGGAAGTCGCTCGAAGGGATGGCGACTCATGCCGCCACCGGGCCCTGGTTGCGCAGGGTCAGCGCGGTGCCCAGGTGGTCCCGGGTCGGGCTGGGCCGCCCTTCCAGGTCGGCCACGGTCCAGCCCAGGCGCAGCACCCGGTCGTAGCCACGCAGGGTCAGCTGGCCGCGGTCCAGGGCCCGGTCCAGGTCGGTGGTGACCGACCTGGGCAGCCGGCGCCCCCCACGCCGCAGGAAGGCACCGGGGACCTGGCTGTTGAGCCGCCACGAGGTGTCGGCCCAGCGCTCGGCCTGCACCCCGCGGGCCTGCGCCACCCGCGCGGCCACCACGGCGCTGGACTCCCCCGGCTCGCTCCCGAGGGACGAGAGGGTCACCGCAGGCACCTGGACCTGCAGGTCCACCCGGTCCAGGAGGGGTCCCGAGAGCTTGGCGACGTAGGCACGTTTGGCCATCGGTGTGCACGTGCAGCCGATGCCCTTGCCGAACCCGAGGCCGCACGGGCAGGGGTTGGCGGCCATGACGAGCTGGAACCTGGCTGGGAAGCGCACGGCCGAGCGCGCCCGAGACACCACGACCTGCCCTGACTCCAGCGGCTGACGCAGTGCCTGCAGCGCCCCGGGGCGGAACTCTGGTGCCTCGTCGAGGAAGAGCACGCCGTGGTGGGCCTCCGAGATGCAGCCGGGTCGGATCGCGCCGCTGCCCCCGCCGATGATGGCCGCCTGGGTGGCACTGTGGTGCGGCGCGACGAACGGAGGGGTGAACTCGACCTCGACCTGCGCGGCCGTGATGCCGAGCAGCGAGCGCACGGCCAGGACGTCGATGGACTGCTCGCGGGTCAACCGCGGAAGGACCGAGACCAAGCGCTCCGCGAGCATCGTCTTGCCAGATCCCGGTGGGCCGAGGAGGAACAGGTGGTGACCCCCTGCCGCCGCCAGCTCCAGCGCCGTCCGAGCCTGCGGTTGTCCCACGACCTCGACCAGGTCGGGACTCGGACCCGAAGGCGTCGCAGGGCTGGGTGCGGACTCGGGCACCCCGATGCACAGGCGCTCCCGGCCGTCACGGTAGGCGGCGAGCAGGTCATCGAGGTGCCTGACGGCGTGCACCTCGATCTGCGGGACCAGCCGCGCCTCGGCAGCGTTGTCGACCGGCACCACGACGTCCTGGCACCCGGCGCGCGCAGCGGCCAGAACGGCTGGCAGCACACCGCGGACCGACCTGATCGAGCCGTCCAGACCCAGCTCGCCGAGGTGCACCACCTCAGCGACCCTCGCGGCCGGCAGGAGGCTCACGGCCGCCAGCACGGCTACGGCTATCGGGAGGTCGAACCCACTGCCGTTCTTGGGGATCGACGCCGGCGAGAGGTTGACCGTGATGCGGTCCTGGGCGAGCGAGCGACCGATGCTGGCCGCTGCTGCCTTGACGCGGTTCGGCGACTGCGCGCAGGCCGTGTCCGGCAGTCCGCCGAGCATGAATGCCGGCAGGCCGCTGGACAGGTGGGCCTCCACGTCGACGACCGTGCCGGCGAGGCCCTCCAGGGTGACCGAACGCGTGCGCCCGAAGCTCACGACCCCACCCCCACGAGGTGGCGCAGCTGCGCGGGTCCCTGCCGTGGGCGCAGGATCCCGATCACGTCGATGCGGACCCGCCCGGCGCGCTCCTCGTGGCACTGCAGCCACGCGGCCACGAGCCGCCGCAGCCGCGCCACCTTGCGGCGGTCGACCGCCTCCACGGCTCCTCCGAACCGCTCGGTGCGTCGCGTCTTCACCTCGCAGAACACCAGGGCGTCACCGTCTCGGGCGATGAGGTCGATCTCACCGTGCGCACAGCGCCAGTTGCGCTCGAGCACCTGCCACCCCTGCTCGGTGAGGTACCGCGCAGCGAGCTCCTCGCCATACCTCCCCAGGGTGCGCCGCCCGTCGTCCTCCGGCTGTGCCGTTCCACCTGTCATGGCCCCAGACAAGCCGTCAGGGCAGCCCGGGGCCATCGGTCGCCGCCCACCTGTGGACGGCGCGGGGCCTGCGCCCTTGCTGTGGACGGCGCCGAGGGGAGAAGGAGGGCTAGAAGCCGGAGTCCTTGGGCAGCTCGAGGTCGCTCTTGGCGAGCTCCTCGACGTTGACGTCCTTGAACGTCACCACGCGCACCTGCTTGGCGAACCGCGCCGGCCGGTAGATGTCCCAGACCCAGGCGTCCTGCATGGTCACGTCGAAGTAGACCTCGCCGCCGTCGCTGCGGACCTTCACGTCGACGGAGTTGCACAGGTAGAAGCGCCGCTCGGTCTCCACGACGTGGGAGAACAGTCCGACGACATCGCGGTACTCGCGGTAGAGGGCGAGCTCCATATCGCTCTCGTACTTCTCGAGGTCCTCT
Source organism: Pedococcus sp. (assembly GCA_039916625.1). Classification (GTDB taxonomy): domain Bacteria; phylum Actinomycetota; class Actinomycetes; order Actinomycetales; family Dermatophilaceae; genus Pedococcus. The sequence goes on along the minus strand of JBDSKZ010000095.1, from coordinate 7,431 downwards.
GAACTCATCGCGTGCTCATCTCCGGTCCGTGCGCGTGCTCGTCCGCGTTGGCGGGGTGGGGGTCAGGTCGGCAGTGCGACCTGTCCTGTCGTCGCCATCATTGCCGGTGACGGGGTCGGGGTCACGCGCCACCCCGGGAAGTCGCCAGGAACGGCGGTGCAGCACGCTCGCGCCGTGGGCCTCGAGTGCTGCCATGTGCTCCGGCGCGGCGTACCCCTTGTTGACCTCCCAGCCGTAGACCGGGTGGTCGGGGGCGTGGGCGGTCATGATCGCGTCGCGCTCGACCTTGGCCAGGACGGAGGCTGCAGCGACGGACGAGCACTTGAGGTCGGCCTTGACCATCGTCGTCACGGGCGGCGTCCCCGGGGCCTGCTCGCTCGCGAAGGCGAGCAGCCCGACCTCGTCCGGGGCGGTCAGCCAGTCGTGGTTGCCGTCGAGGATGACCAGGTCGGGACAGCTGCTCACGGCGGCCAGCGCTCGGGTGCCGGCCAGGCGCAGCGCCGCGATGATGCCGATCTGGTCTATCTCGGCCGCGGAGGCATGACCGACGGCGTACCCGAGGCACCAGCGCTGGATCCGCGGCACCATCGCCACCCGGGCGGCGGGGGTGAGCAGCTTGGAGTCCTTGACCCCGGTGGGGGCGCTGCGGCAGGTCTCGTCGATGAGGACGACCCCGACCGACACCGGACCGGCGAGCGCGCCGCGACCGACCTCGTCCATGCCGGCCAGGACACGGTGACCCTCACGCTGCAGCGCGCGTTCGACGCGCAGGCTCGGTCTGCGGCTGCTGGACCCGGCGGCTGGTCGTGGTGCCGACACGGCTCAGCCGCCACCGTCGCCGCCGGGCACCTCGACCCCACCGGTCTGCGAGCCCGGGTCGCCCGGCGCGGTGCCGGAGGAGGTGCCGGAGGGCGTGCTCGACGGCTGGGGCGTGTCCTCGGAGGTCGGGTTCGGCACCTTGGCGAAGGTCGCGGTCGGGTTGGACAGCCAAGTCAGGTGGTCCAGCGGCCAGACCAGGGCCACGGCGCGCCCGACGATGAGCCGCTCGTCGACCGAACCCCGGCTCCCGTCGTTCTCGGGGGCGTCGTGGGCGCGCGAGTCCGCAGAGTTGGAGCGGTGGTCACCCATGACCCAGACCCGACCACTGGGCACCGTGATGTCGAAGTCCTGGTCGCTCGCAGCGTCACCGGACTTGAGGTACGGCTCCTTGATCGCCGCGCCGTTGACCGTGAGCCGGCCGCCTTCGTCGCAGCAGACCACCCGGTCGCCGGGCAGGCCGATGACCCGCTTGATGAGGTGGTTCTCGGAGTTGTCGGGAAGCAGGCCGACGAACGTCATGGTCTCGCGGATGGCAGACACGACCCTGCCGTGCGGCACCGTGGGAGCCGCGTCCAGCCACTGGCCGGGGTCGGCGAACACGATGATGTCGCCCCGCTTGAGGTCCACCGGGCCGGGTGTCAGCTTGCTGACGATGACCCGGTCGTTGAGGACCAGGGTGTCCTCCATCGACCCCGAAGGGATGTAGAAAGCCTGGAGCAGCCAGGTCTTGACGATGAACGACAGCACGAGGGCCATGCCGACGACGATCGCGAACTCCTTGATCGCCGCCCCGACGACCGCGACCACGCCCGCCTCGTCCTCCCCCGGGTCTGCGTCGCCGTCGCGCTCCATGCGGGGGCCGGTCGCCTCGGCGTCTGCAGTCGGCAGCGGTTCGTCGTGGGCCGTGCCACCGGCCGGGTCGCTGGGCTGCACGGTGGGTGGCTCCTCGGCGAGGGTAGGGGGGACACCGGTGTCGTGGGTGACCTCGGTCGGTGGGGCGGACACCTGGAGCTCGGGCTCCAGCCAGGCCGCCTCGCGGCCGGCACCGGGGTCGCGGTGGTCGCCGGCACCGCAGTCATGCCCGGAGACAGGATCGGGGTCGGTGGACGAGGGGTATGCCGCGAGGTCGTGACGCAGCCACGGGCTCGGCGGCCCTTGGTCGCCGGGCCGGGTCGGGCCGGCGGCGAGGTCCGCCTGGTCGGACGCGAGGTCCGCCTGGTCGGACGCGTCCGCTGAGGCGCGGTCGAACCCGAGCCAGCCGCCGTCCTGGCTCCCCGCGGTCGGGGTCACCGTGATCCTGCCGAAGGGATGATCGCGAGGGAGTCGGGGCGGTGGAAGCCCCCGATGCGGCTCAGCGGCCAGAAGGTGGCGCTGGCCCGGCCGACGACGTCCTTGGTGCGGACGGTGCCGCCACCCGGGTCGCCGAGGTGGGCCCTGGAGTCGGCGCTGTCGCTGCGGTGGTCACCCATGACCCACAGTCGTCCCGCCGGGACGGTCACGTCGAAGGTGAGGTCGCTGGGCACGTCTCCGGGGAACAGGTAGCCCTCCTGGACCGGTACGCCGTTGACGGTGAGCCGCCCCTGCGCGTCGCAGCAGACGACGTGGTCACCCGGGAGGCCGATGACCCGCTTGACGAAGTCCTGCTCACCGAGGTCGACACCGACGAGCGAGGCCGCTCCCGCCAGGGTGCGCCCGATCAGGCCGTCGTCCTGGTGGGGGCTGCGGTCGGCGGCGGCGAACGTCGTGGTGCCGTCGAAGACGACGACATCACCGCGCTGCACCTCGTCGCCGGAGACGAGCTTGCTCACGAGGATGCGGTCACCCGGCTCGATGGTGGGCTCCATGGAGCCGGACGGGACGTAGAACGACTGCACGAGCAGACCCCGGACCAGGAGCATCACCAGCACTGCGACACCGACCAGGACGAGCCACGAGGGACCCTGTCTGCGAGGGGCGAGCTGCGTGTGACCGTGCCCGGAGGCGTGGTCGTCGGCAACCACAGAACCGGCCACCGGGTCAGCGTGCGCTGACGGGGTGGCCGGATCCTGCTGGGGTGCTTCGGGTCCGGGGTTCATCGCTTCCGGAGCCTAACCCTCGAGGCTGGGTCGGAGCGTGCCGGGACACTCGAGGGTCGAGATGAGCGCCCCCTACTTGGCGACGATCGGCTCGCGCTTCTCCTTGATCTTGGCAGCCTTGCCGCGCAGGTCGCGCAGGTAGTAGAGCTTGGCGCGACGCACGTCACCGCGGGTGACGACCTCGATCTTGTCGATGATCGGGGTGTGCAGCGGGAAGGTGCGCTCCACGCCGACGCCGAAGGAGACCTTGCGGACGGTGAAGGTCTCGCCGATGCCACCACCGTGGCGACGGATCACGACGCCCTTGAAGACCTGGACGCGCGAGCGGGTGCCCTCGACGACCTTGACGTGCACGTTGAGGGTGTCACCGGCGCGGAAGGCGGGGACGTCGTCGCGCAGGGACGCCTGGTTGATGTCGTCGAAACGCTGCATGGCAGATTCGCTTTCTTCTCGGCGCCACAGGTCGCCCAGGGTGGTTGGTCGTGCTTGGTGGGTATGGCGCGTGCTGCGCGGGCCGCGTACGTGGCGGTGAGGCCGTGGGCACCGGATCCGGTGCCGCCGTACTCCCCCTGTGGCAGGGGCGTTGGTCGTGCAGACGCAAGGAGCCATCCTGCCACGAGGAGGCCCTGCTCCTGAAATCGCACCGACCCGCTCCGGCCCGCTCCGGCCCGCTCCGGCCCGCCGGCTCCCCACGAGGGTGACCGGTTGAGTCCGAGGGGACCCCTGACACCCTCCCGCACTAGCGTGACCGCGTGAGCATCGATCCCGGCTGGCCCGTCGTCGTCGCCCTCGTGGCCCTGCTCGCCGTCGCCGTGGGCGCCCACCGGCTGAACGGCTACGGCCTCGAGAAGCCTGCCGTCGTCGCCGCGGTGCGGGCCATCGCCCAGCTCGGCCTCGCCGCCGTCCTCATCACCTCGGTCGTCAGCCATCTGTGGCTGTCGGTGCTGCTCGTCATGGTCATGTTCGCCCTCGGGGTGCTGACCACCTCGCGACGCGTCGAGGCACCCGCCTCCTGGCCCGCGGCAGCGCTCGCGATGGTCGCCGGCGTCGCCCCGGTGCTGGCCATCGTCCTGGCCACCGGCACCATCCCCGCCGAGGGCATCGCCATCATCCCCATCGCGGGAATCATCGTCGGCAATGCCATGACCGCGCACACCCTCGTCGGCCGCCGCGCCTTCGCGGCCCTGCGCGAGGAGCACGCACAGTACGAAGCCGCTCTGTCCCTCGGGCTGCTGCCCGGCCAGGCGATCCGCGAGATCGTCCACCGACGTGCGCCCGAGGCGCTGCTCCCCGGACTCGACCAGGTGAAGACGACGGGGGTCGTGACGCTGCCGGGCGCCTTCATCGGGGTGATGCTGGGCGGCGGGTCACCCGTCCAGGCCGCGACGGCGCAGGTCCTCGTGCTGTTCGGGATCATGGCCGCCCAGACCGTCACGGTGGGGGTCGCCGAGCGCCTCGTGGCCGCCCGGCGGCTGGTCTCGCCGGACCTGCGCTCGGCCCTGGTCGACTGAGCGAACCATGGTGGCCCGGGCCGACGCGGGTCGGCTCGGGCAACATCCGCCGGTCGGGACCGGGCAGGTGGACCGGGCGGGTGGACCGGGCAGGTGGACCGGGCAGGTGGACCGGGCAGCCGGCGCCGTTGGACCGACGCGACGGCGCCGTTGGACCGACGCGACGGCGGCATACTCGCGGGCATGGCACCAGACCCGCGGCGGGACCTGCGCCCGTTCGCGCTCGCCGGCGTGGTCGCGGTGGTGTCTGTTGCGCTGCTCTGGCTGGCCACGGTCCACGGCTGGCTGGGCGCCGACGTCGGGCGTGGTGACCGGTTCTGCGAGGCCGCCCGCGACGCCTTCGTCCTGCAGCCTGCCAACACCTTCAGCAACGCCGGGTTCCTCGTCGCGGGCCTGGCCATCGCGTGGCGCGCAGGCGCGCCTCGTACGACGATCGCGGCCCACCCCGGTCTCGCGACGGCATACGGCGTGGTCGTCGTCCTGCTGGGGCCGGCCAGCGCCGCGATGCACGCGACCCAGAGCGCCCTCGGCGGCCACCTGGACCTGCTCAGCATGTACCTCATCGCGGCCTTCGCTGCCTCCTACGCCCTGACCCGCTGCCTGCGCCGAGGAAACGCCTTCTTCGCGGCCACGTTCGTCGCCATCGTGGTGGTGTGCGAGCTGGTGGAGCGCATCCATGGGCACGTCCCGGTGGTCGGCATCGCTGCCAACCTCGCCTTCGGGGCATTCCTGCTGCTGGCCCTCGCCGGGGAGGCGGTGCTGTGGAGGCGGGGGGAGGCGAGTCGAGATGCCCGCTGGGGGTTCGCGTCGGCCGGGACCCTGGCCCTGGCGTTCGCGATCTGGAACCTTGCCAAGGACGGCACGTCGTTCTGCCACCCCGACTCGCTGCTCCAGGGGCACGCCGTCTGGCACCTGCTGTGCGCGGTGGCGGCCTACGCGTTGTACCGCCTCTACGCCAGCGAACGGGTCAGCGACGCGGCTTGAGCAGGTCCACGGTGCCCGGGTACGCGCCCTCGCCGGGGACGGCGCGATACCCGGCCTTGCGGTAGGTGCGCAGGTTGCGCTCGCTCCCCCGCCCCGTGTTGATCCAGTAGGCCGCGACGTCCGCGGGCGCCGCGGCCTCCCCGTGGGCGAGCAGGGCACGACCCAGGCCGCGGCCCTGGAGGTCCGGGGCGACCATGAGGCGACCCACCTGCCAGGTGGACGCGTCGTGCGGATCACGCCGGCCGCGCACCGAACCGACCAGCCGGCCGGCCGCGCGGACGGTCCAGGTCTGCCACTGCGACAGGGCGGCGACGACGTCCTCGAGCGTCTCGACGAGCGGGGGGATGTCGAACGAGCCGTGGGCACGGCCCTCGGTCACCCAGCAGGCCCGGGTGAGGGTGAGCAGCTCCGGGGCGTCGGCGGGCGTCGCGCCCGCGACCTCGAAGGCATCGAGCGGGTGCTCGGTCGACAGGTCCGGCGCGACCTGCGAGGCGTGCAGGAGGTCAGGGCGGCGGGCGGCGGTGCGCTCGAGCCGTTGCTGGTGGCGCCAGCTCGCGATCCGACCGTGGTCGCCGGACAGCAGCACCGACGGCACGTCGCGGGTCACGCCGGGGGCGGACTGCCACGACGCAGGCTTGGTGTAGACCGGGTACTCCAGCAGGCCGTCCTCGTGGGACTCCTCGACGAGGGACTCGGCGTTGCCGATCACGCCGGGCAGCAACCGGGCGACGGCCTCGACCATCGCCAGGACCGCGACCTCTCCACCGTTGAGCACGTAGTCACCGAGGGAGACCACGGACACCTCGAGACCGAGGTCCTGCGCGGCGTGTTCGTGGACCCGCTCGTCGATCCCTTCGTAGCGCCCGCACGCGAAGGCGAGCCACGGCTCGTCGGCGAGCTCGCGCGCCAGCGACTGCGTGAACGGCGCCCCACCCGGGCCCGGCACGATCAGCCTCGGCCGGACACCCTGAGCACCCGAGCCGGCGACGTGGGACAACGCCTCGGCCCACGGCTGGGGCTTCATCACCATGCCGGCACCCCCGCCGTAGGGAGTGTCGTCGACGCTGCGGTGCCGGTCGTGGGCGAACTCGCGCAGGTCATGGACCCGCAGGTCGAGCAAGCCGTCGCGGCGGGCCTTGCCGATGAGCGACAGGTCGAGCGGCGCGAGGTACTCGGGGAAGATCGAGACGACGTCGAGGCGCACGGTCAGGCGCTCACTCGTCGGCGAGCTCGAGCAGGCCCGGCGGCGGGTCGATGACGACCCGGCCGGCCTCGGTGTCGACCTCGGGGACGATCGCCTCGACGAACGGCACGAGGGCCTGTCCGCCGCCGGTGAGCGCGATCACGAGCAGGTCCTGGGCGGCGCCGGTCTGCAGGCCAGCGACCTCCCCCCGGTGCGCCCCGGTCGTGTCCACGACCGCCAGGCCCACGAGCTCCTCCTCGTACCAGGCGTCCTCGTCGTCGTCGACGTCGTCGATGACGTCACCGAGGGCGACGAACAGCTGGGTGCCGCGCAGGCCTTCGGCGCCGGTGCGGTCGGGGACCTGGTCGAACCCGAGCAGCCAGATCTCGCGGTGCAGGCGAGCAGTCGTCAGCGTCAGCGCCCGCGGCACCCCGGACCCGGCCGAGGCCTGCGTCGCGAAGACGACGCCGGGGACGAACCGGCGCTCGGGGTCGTCGGTGTGCGCCTGCACGGTGACCTCCCCGTGCAGGCCGTGCGGCTTGCCGATGCGGGCGACGAGCAGCTGGTCGGTGGCGGGCATGGCCACGATCCTCTCAGGTGGGTGGTGACCTGCCGAGGGCCGCCGGGATCGTGATCCCAGCGGCCCTCGGAACGACCGGTTGTCGGAACGCTGTCAGCGGACCTTGTCGGTGTCGACGATGTCGACCCGGACGGTATGCCCGCCGGCCAGCGCACCCATGACGGTGCGCAGGGCGCTCGCGGTACGACCGGAGCGACCGATCACGCGCCCGAGGTCCTCGGGGTGGACCCGGACCTCGAGCACCTCACCGCGGCGCAGCTCCTTGCGTCGAACGGCAAC
>JBDSKZ010000094.1:0-33250 GCA_039916625.1 Pedococcus sp. | reverse complement strand
CGGCATCTAGACTCCTAGCACGATCTCAGCGTTGGAAAGGCAATCCCTCATGCTTCGCAACATCGGTGCACCCGAGATCATCATCATCGCGGTGCTGCTCATCCTCATCCTGGGGTGGAAGCGCCTTCCGGACGCCGCCCGCAGCCTCGGCCGCTCCATGCGCGTCTTCAAGTCCGAGGTCAACGAGATGAAGAACGACGGCAAGAGCACCGCGAGCAGCGACACGGTGCCCGGCGAGACGGTCCGCGACAAGGACGCCCCCGGCGCTGCCGGCACCACGGGCACCACGCCGGGGACCACCGGCACATCGGCGATGCGCGAGGACAACAGCCCGCGCTCGGACAACTCCACCGGTCTCTGAGCGCGTAGACGCCCCCGACTGAACGACCCGAGCTCCTGAAACCCACCATGGCCTTCCGGCGTGCCCGCAACCCAGACGGCCGGATGACGCTGGGCGACCACCTGCGCGAGCTGCGCCGCCGGCTGCTCATCGCTGCCATCGCCCTGGTCGTGGGCGCCATCGGGGGCTGGTACCTCTACGACCCGGTCTACGAGCACCTGACCAAGCCCCTGCTCGACATCGCCACGCAGCGCGGTGACGGCAACACCATCGCGCTCAACTTCGCCGGGCTCACGGCGGCGTTCTCGCAGCGGGTCAGCATCGCCATCTTCGTCGGCGTCATCGTGTCCAGCCCGGTGTGGCTCTTTCAGCTATGGGCGTTCATCGTCCCCGGGCTGACGAAGAAGGAACGCAACATCTCCCTGGCGTTCATCGCCGCCGCGGTCCCGCTCTTCCTCGGCGGTTGCTGGTTCGCCTACCAGACCCTGCCCAAGGCGGTCCAGCTGCTCATCAGCTTCACCCCTGACGGCGCGGTCAACTACCCCGAGGCCGCGCTCTACTTCAGCTTCGTCACGCGCTTCATCCTCGTGTTCGGCGCGGCGTTCCTCATGCCGGTGTTCCTCGTGGCGCTCAACGTCGTGCACGTGTTTCCGGCGTCGGTGATGCGCAAGACCTGGCGGCCGGCGTTCGTCGTGATCTTCGTGTTCGCCGCCATCGCGACGCCGACTCCGGACCCGTTCACGATGTTCCTGCTCGCGATCCCGCTGTGCCTGCTCTACCTGGGTGCGCTCGGCGTGGCCACGCTCATCGACCGCCGCCGCGCCAAGGACAAGCCCGCATGGACCGAGGAGCTCTCCGACGACGAGGCCTCCACCCTCTAGGGCCTGCCGCGCCTGACCCCTGGGCTGTAGCCTCCGCGCGTGAGCAAGCGCATCGGGCTCGTCGTGAACCCGACGTCAGGCAAGAACCGTGGCATGAGCCTCGGGCTCGAGGTGGCGCACCGGATGCGGGCTGCCGGCCACGAGGTCCTCGACCTCTCCGACGAGACGTATGCGGCTGCGCGGGACCGCGCCCTCGGTGCCATCGCGCAGGGGATCGACGTCCTTGCGGTGGTGGGCGGCGACGGGATGGCCCACCTGGGCATCAACCTCGTGGCGGAGACCAAGGTCCCGTTGGCGCTCATCGCGGCGGGGACGGGCAACGACATAGCCCACGGTCTGGGCCTGCCCGTGCACGACCCGGTGCGCGCGGCAGACCTGGTGACGACCGGCGTGCCGCGCGCGATCGACGCGGTGCGCCACGTCGACGAGCACCGGCGCACCCAGTGGTACGGGGGTGTGCTCGGGGCAGGGTTCGACTCCCTCGTCAACGAGCGTGCCAACACCTGGCCGTGGCCGAAGGGCAAGATGCGCTACAACCTCGCCATCCTGCGCGAGCTGCCGCTGTTCAGAGCGATTCCCTACGTGGTGACCGTCGACGGGGTGCGTCACGAGACGAGCGCGATGCTCGTGGCGGTCGGCAACGGCCCGAGCTACGGCGGGGGCATGCGCGTGCTGCCCGACGCCCAGGTGGACGACGGGCTGGTCGACGTCCTGGTGCTGCACGAGATCAGCACCGTCGAGTTCGTCAAGGTCTTCCCCAAGGTCTTCAAGGGTGCCCACGTCGGACACCCCGCCGTCGAGATCCTGCGGGGTCGCGAGGTGCGGCTCGAGGCGGCGGGGATCGTCGCCTACGCGGACGGCGAACGGTTCGGTCCGCTACCCCTGACTGTCGAGGCGGTGCCCGGCGCGGTCACGGTGCTGGCACCCTCCCCGCGCCGGCGCGGTCGCTGACGTAGCCTCGGCACCATGTCGACCCCTGCCGAGCGGTTCGCTGCCTCTGCCGCGCGCTCGCCCGCCCGCAACCCGCAGCTCGCGCAGTTCTCGGCCGGGCTCGAGTTCCCCCTCGATGACTTCCAGCAGCAGGCCTGCCTGGCCGTCGAGGCGGGCAAGGGCGTCCTCGTCGCTGCCCCCACCGGCGCGGGCAAGACCATCGTCGGGGAGTTCGCCGTCCACCTCGCCCTCGCCACGGGCCGCAAGGCGTTCTACACGACCCCGATCAAGGCGCTGTCCAACCAGAAGTACGCAGACCTCGTGCGCCGCCACGGCGCCGCGAACGTCGGACTGCTGACCGGGGACTCCTCCGTCAACGGTGAGGCACCCGTCGTCGTCATGACCACCGAGGTCCTGCGCAACATGATGTATGCCGGCTCGAGCACCCTGCGAGGGCTCGGCTTCGTGGTCATGGACGAGGTGCACTACCTCGCCGACCGCTTCCGGGGCGCCGTCTGGGAAGAGGTCATCATCCACCTCGCCCAGGACGTCCAGGTGGTCTCGCTCTCCGCGACGGTGAGCAACGCCGAAGAGTTCGGTGACTGGCTCGCCGAGGTGCGAGGCAACCATGAGGTCATCGTCTCCGAGCACCGTCCGGTGCCGCTGTGGCAGCACGTCATGGTCGGGCCGGGCGTCTACGACCTGTTCGTCGACGAGCTCTCCGCACCGACGACCGGCGCCGATGCGACCCGCGTGAACCCCGAGCTCCTGCAAGCGATCCGCACGGTCGAGCAGCGTGGACGCTGGGACGACTCCGGCCGCGGCGGCAACCGTGGCGCAGGGCAGCTGCCCCACCGCGGGCATGGCGCGCCCCGTGGCCCAGGGGGCGGCCACGGCGGACGAGGTATGGCGCGCGGCGGCGCCGGCGGCAGGCCCGGCGGTGACGGTCGTCCCGCTGTGGGAGGTCGTCCCGGTGGGGGAGGTCGTCCCGGTGGCGGAGCCACCCGCTCGGAGGTCGTCTCGAGGCTCGACCGCGACGGCCTGCTGCCCGCGATCACGTTCATCTTCAGCCGGGTCGGCTGCGAGGGCGCCGTCCAGCAGCTGCTGCGCGACGGCATCCACCTCATCGCCGAGGCTGAGGGTGACCGCATCCGCCGGACCGTGGAGGAGCGCATCCAGGGCCTGGCCGAGGAGGACCTGGCGGTGCTCGGCTACTGGGACTTCGTCGAGGGGCTGTCGCGCGGGTTCGCCGCGCACCACGCCGGGATGCTGCCGACCTTCCGCGAGATCGTCGAGGAGCTGTTCACCGCAGGTCGGATCCGCGCGGTGTTCGCCACCGAGACGCTGGCGCTGGGCATCAACATGCCGGCCCGCACCGTCGTGCTCGAGAAGCTCGTGAAGTTCAACGGTGAGACGCACGCGGACATCACCCCCGCGGAGTACACCCAGCTCACCGGTCGCGCCGGGCGGCGTGGCATCGACATCGAGGGCCACGCCCTCGTGCTGTGGAACCGTGGTCTGGACCCCCTGTCCGTGGCGGGACTGGCCTCGACCCGCACCTACCCGCTGCGCTCGAGCTTCCGGCCGACCTACAACATGGCGGTCAACCTCGTGGCCCAGGTGGGCAGGGAGACGGCGCGCGAGATCCTCGAGACGTCGTTCGCGCAGTTTCAGGCCGACCGGGCGGTCGTCGGGATCGCCCGGGCGGTGCGGCGCAACGAGGAGGGGCTCGAGGGCTACTCCGAAGGGATGGCCTGCCACCTCGGCGACTTCAGCGAGTACGCCGCGACCCGCCACGAGATCGCCCGCCTGGAGAAGGACGGCGCCAAGGCCCGTTCGGCCAGCAAGCGTGCCGAGGCCGCGGTGTCCCTCGAAGCACTGCGCATCGGTGACGTCATCAAGATCCCGTCGGGGCGCCGCGCGGGTTATGCCGTCGTCGTGCAGCCCTCGAAGTCGTTCCGGGGCGAGGCGCCGGCACCGACCGTCGTCACCGAGGACAAGCAGCTGCGCAAGCTGACCCTGGTCGACGTCGCCGTGCCGGTCGAGGCGGTCGCGCACGTCAAGGTCCCGCCGCACTTCAACGCCAAGAGCCCCAAGGCGCGCCGCGACCTCGCCACCTCGCTGCGCGTCGCCGTGCCGCACGACCCACCACCGAAGCGACGCACCGAGTCCCAGCCGGGGGAGGACGAGCAGGTCGCCGAGCTGCGGCGCCAGCTCAAGGCCCACCCGTGCCACCAGTGTCCCGACCGCGAGGACCACGCCCGCTGGGCCGAGCGGTGGTGGCGCCTGAAGCGGGAGACCGTCGGCCTGCAGCGCAAGGTCGAGGGGCGCACCAACTCGGTGGCCCGGACGTTCGACCGGATCTGCGAGCTGCTCACCGAGATGGGCTACCTCGGCGAGGGGGGCGCGACCGTGACTCCCCAGGGCGAGCACCTGCGCCGCCTCTACACCGAGAAGGACCTGCTCGCCGCCGAGTGCCTGCGCCTCGGGACCTGGAAGCGGCTCGACCCTGCGGGGCTTGCCGCCATCGTCTCCGTGCTCGTCCACGAACCCCGCCGGGACGAGTCCGACCCGTCTCCGCGGATGCCCGGCGAGGACGTCGCCGAGGCGGTCACCGAGATGAACCGGCTGTGGTCGGTGCTCGAGGACCGTGAACGCGACCTCGGGCTGCCGCTGACCGGGGACCCCGATGCCGGGATGGCGTGGATGATGCACCGCTGGGCGTCCGGCCAGAAGCTCGACTACGTGCTGCGCGGTCAGGACATGGCGGCCGGTGACTTCGTGCGCCGGTGCAAGCAGGTGGTCGACCTGCTCGGCCAGATCTCCGACGCCGCACCCGAGCCGCAGCTGCGCACGACGGCACGCAAGGCGATCGACGCCGTCATGCGTGGCGTCGTGGCCGCAGACCGCCTCGACTGACGCCCCGGTGCCCGGGTGCCCCGGTACCCGGGTGCCCCGGTGCCCCGCGCCATACGCCGAGTCTTTGAGCGCCTGACCCGGTCCTGACCTGGTCAGGCGCTCAAAGACTCGAGGAGCGGCGTATGGCGGCGGGCGCGTGGCGCACGGACGAGACCCGGCAGGGCATCGGCGGCCGTCCGGGGTGAGGATGAACGGGTGAGCCAACCTGCATCCGCCCCGCCGCGCCGGCTCGCCCAGGACGGCAGCGACCCCCGACGGTGGAAGGCGCTGGCCGTCTGCCTCGTCGCGGGCTTCATGACCCTGCTCGACGTGAGCATCGTCAATGTCGCCCTGCCCAGCATCGAACAGGGTCTGGGCGCCTCCACGAGCGACCTGCAGTGGGTGGTCTCGGGCTATGCCCTGACCTTCGGACTCGTCCTCGTCCCGGCGGGCCGACTCGGCGACGCCACCGGTCGACGGCGCATGTTCGTCGTCGGGGTCGTGGTGTTCGGTGTCTCCAGCCTGCTGTGCGGCCTGGCGACGAGCAGCGCCCTGCTCGTCGCGGCGCGACTGCTCCAGGGCATCGGAGGCGGGCTGCTGAACCCGCAGGTCTCTGGGCTCATCCAGACGCTGTTCCGTGGCTCGGAGCGGGCTCGGGCGTTCGGGATGCTGGGGGCCACCATCGGCATCTCGACGGCGGTCGGGCCGATCACCGGCGGGGTCATCCTGAGCCTGCTCGGTGCTGAAGCCGGGTGGCGATGGATCTTCTTCGTCAACCTCCCGGTCGCGGTGGCCGCGGTCGTGCTCGCGCTGCGATGGATCCCTGCGGCCGAGCCGCGCGAGGGAGCCCGCAGACGCCCGGAGCTCGACCCGGTCGGAGTCGTCCTCCTCGGAGCGGGGGTCTTCGCCCTGCTCCTGCCCCTGGTGGAGGGCGGGCGTGGTTCGACCTCGTCGGTCCCGGGCTGGGTTGCCGCCATCGGGGCTGCGCTGCTCGCGCTCTTCGTGCTCTGGGAGCGGCGCTACACCGCCGCCGGTCACACACCCCTGGTCGACCTGCGCCTCTTCCGGCTGCCCGGCTACGCCTCGGGTGCGGTCGTCGCCACCGTCTACTTCTCCGGCTTCACCGGCATCTTCTTCGTCCTGACCATCTACCTCCAGCAGGGGCTCGGCTACTCCGCGCTCCTCGCTGGCCTGGCCGTGACGCCGTTCGCTGCCGGTTCCGCGGTGATGTCGGCAGTCGGTGGCCGGCTCGTGACGAGGTTCGGTCGCTCGCTGGTCACCTGGGGCCTGGTCGTGGTCGTGGTGGGCCTGGTCGCCACCGATGTCGTCCTGTCCACCGTGGAGGGTCCGCGCACCGGTTGGTATGCCGCGCTGCCGCTCCTGCTCGCCGGCCTGGGTAGCGGGATGGTGATCTCCCCGAACATCACGCTGACCCTGGACGAGGTACCCGTGGAGCGGGCCGGCACTGCCGGTGGGGTCCTGCAGACCGGTCAGCGCATCGGCACGGCGGCCGGCATCGCCGTGGTCGGGTCGGTGTTCTTCGCGACCGTCGACGACGGGGGGTCCTCGGCGGCGGCGCTGGCACTGCGGGTGGCGACTGCCCTGGTGGTGCTGTCGCTCGTGGCGAGCCTCGCCGACGTGTGGCTGCGCCGCCGCCCCCCGAGTCCTTGAGCGCCGCACCCCGAGTCTTTGAGCGCCGCACCCGGTCAGGACCGGGTCAGGCGCTCAAAGACTCCCGAGGGCACTGGCGGTTCACTCGATGCGCAGAGCGGCCAGGACCCGGTTGAAGGAGCTCGTGACCCCGAACTCACTGGCCACACGACTCATCAGGACCGGGTCCGCCACCTCGGTCGGCAGTGCCATGTCGACGTGCTCGACCGGGGCGTCCGGGGCCACCTGGACGACCTTCGGGGCCACGTCGAGGTAGGCAGCGCCGGCCTCGAGGCGGGTTCGCTGCGCACCCTTGATCTCCGGGTCGCCGCCATCGACGGCCTCCCGCAGGGCCACGAGCGTGCCATACCTGTCGATGAGCTTGGCCGCAGTCTTCTCGCCGATGCCGGCGACCCCCGGCAGGCCGTCGCTGGCGTCGCCACGCAGGACGGACATGTCGGCGTAGGCCGGTCCGTTCGCGACGGCGTACTTGGTCTGCAGGAACGCCTCGTCGACGAGGTCGGGGTCGCGCACCCCGCCGCGGGCCGTGTAGATGACGCGGACGTTCGCGGCATCGTCGACGAGCTGGAACAGGTCACGGTCGCCGGTGACGATGTCGATGGCCATCGTCCCCTTGTGTCGGGCCGTGAGCGTGCCGATCACGTCGTCGGCCTCGTACCCGTCGGCACCGAGGCGCGGGAACCCGAGCGCCAGCAAGGCGTCACGGATGACCGGCACCTGAGGCGTGAGGTTCTCCGGCGACTCCTCCTGGGCGAGCGATCCGTCGACGAGCCGGTGCGCCTTGTAGGTGGGGATGGCTTCCACCCGGAACGCCGGTCTCCAGTCGTTGTCCCAGCAGGCGACGAAGTGCGTCGGCTGGTGGGTGCCGATGAGCGAGGCGATCATGTCGAGGAACCCGCGGATGGCGTTGGTCGGCGGCTCGGACAGATCCTTGCGCTGGTCCGGCACCCCGAAGAAGGCGCGGAAGTACAGCGAGGCGGAGTCGAGCAGCATGAGGCGTTCGGCGGGCGGGGACGTCATGTCCCCATGCTGCCACCACGCGGGGGCCTGCCTCAGTAGGCTGCTGCCGTGGAAGACCTGGATCGACGCATCGTCACCCTGCTGCGCTCCGACGGTCGGATGAGCTACACCGACCTCGGCAAGGCGATGGGGCTGTCGACCTCCGCCGTCCACCAGCGGGTACGCCGCCTCGAGGAGCGGGGCGTCATCAAGGGCTACACCGCGATCGTCGACCACACAGCCCTCGACCTGCCGCTCACCGCGTTCATCTCCATCACCCCACTGGACCCGGCCGCACCGGACGACATCCCGGACCGGCTGCGCGGGATCGGCGAGCTCGACGCCTGTCACTCGGTGGCGGGGGAGGAGAACTACATCCTCAAGGCCCGGGTGAGCACCCCCGGTGACCTCGAGACCCTCCTCGCGCGGGTCCGGTCAGCCGCCAACGTCGCCACCCGGACCACCGTGGTGCTCTCCACCCCCTGGGAGTAGCCGTTCGCCGGCGCGGGGCCACGGCACTGCGCCGACCCGGGACGCGGCCCGGTCGTGCTCAGCGGGCGATCGGCGCCAGCTGACCTCGAGCGGCCAAGAGGAGGTCGGTCGGGGACAGCGAGATGTCCAGGCCGCGGTGACCGCCAGAGACGTAGACGACGTCGAACCCGGTCGCGCTCTGGTCGAGCACCGTGGGCAGCGCCTTGCGTTGACCGATCGGCGAGATGCCCCCCACGACGTACCCGCTGCTGCGTTCGGCTGCCATGGGGTCGGCCATGGCGACCTTCTTGAGTCCGAGCGCGGCGGCCATCGCCTTGAGGTCCAGGCTGCGGTCCACCGGCACGATGGCGACGGCCAGCCCGTGGTCGCCCTCCACGAGCAGCGTCTTGAAGACCTGCCGCGGTGGCACCGACAGCGCGGCCGCGGCCTCCAGTCCGTAGGAGGCCGCGGCCGGGTCGTGGTCGTAGGGGTGGACGCCGAAGGTGACCCCGAGGCGCGTCAGGGCCGTGGTTGCGGGGGTGCCGGCACCGGCGTCACGACGCTTGCCCATGAGCGGTTCGTATGCCGCGTGGCCGGGTCCGCGTCCTGGTCCGGGTCTGCGGTCAGCGCTGCTCGACGCGCTGGACGAGCTTCCAGGCGGCGGGCAGCAGACCCGCGGCGGCTGCGACCTTGATGGCGTCACCGACCAGGAAGGGCACGACGCCCTTGGCGAGGCCGGTCTGCAGGTCCATGCCGGTCGTCGCCATGAGGTAGGGCAGGCCGATGGCGTAGATGACGAGGCTGCCGAGCACCATGGTGGCGGCGGTCCTGGCCACCGTGCGGTCGGCTCCGCGCTGCGCGAGCCAGCCCACCAGGGCGCCTGCGGCGACGAAGCCGATGATGTAGCCGAACGACGGGAAGCCGTACCCGCTGGAGTGTCCGGCGAACCACGGCACGCCGACCATGCCGGCCACCAGGTACAGGCCGATGCTCAGCAGGCCGCGGACCGAACCCAGGGCCGCACCGGTGAGGAGCGCGGCGAAGGTGCCGAGGGTCAGCGGGACGGGCGTGAAGGACAGCGGGATGGCGAACTGGGCGAGCAGGCCGACGAAGGCAGCGCCGCTCAGGACGAGGACGGCGTCGCGGACGAGGCCGCCCGGGATGACGTCGGCGAGGACACGGTTGCGGGGCAGGGCGATGGCAGTCACGCAAGCAACCTAGCGAAGCCGCGCGCCGCGGCATACCGACGTCTCACATCGACCCCGTCACACCAGGGCGATGTCGCGCTCGGAGGCTGCACGGCTCGCGGCGGCTCGGTCAACCGCGACGGCGTGGGCCGCCTCGTGGTCGCCCTGGTCGCGCCACCACTGCTGGCCGGCCTCGGGAAGGGTGTGGATCGGGTCGAAGTAGACGTGGTCGCGCGACAGGGCATCGGTGTCGGCACCCTCGATCGAGGTGCGGTAGTTCTTGCGCCAGAACGACATCCCGCGCTCGGTGTCGTAGCTGTCGACCTGGTGCACCCAGCGCTTGCCGACGTAGGGCACGTCGCAGACGATGCGCGGCGTCGCGAACCCGGGCAGGTAGCCCATCATCGAGTGCTGCAGGTGCTGCGCCTCCGCCAGCGAGACGCGCCAGTGCTCGCTGAACGGGATCATGTCGCACATGTAGAAGTAGTAGGGCGTGATCATCGCCTCGTCCTGCAGGGCGAAGCAGAGGTCGAGCAGCTGCTCGGTCGTGTCGTTGACGCCCCGCATGAGGACGCCCTGGTTCCGGACGTCGCGAACGCCGGCCTCGAGCATCGCCTTGGCGGCGTCGGCGACCAGCGGGGTGACCGACTGGGCGCTGTTGACGTGGGTGTGGATCGCCAGCGAGACCCCGCGCGAGCGCGCCTTGGCCGACACCCGGGCGACTCCCTCGACGACGTCGGGCTGCAGCCAGTGCTGGGGCAGACCCATCAGTGCCTTGGTGGCCAGGCGGATGTCGCGGATGTTCTCGACGTCCAGGAGCTTGTCGAGGAACCCCTCGAGGTTCCTCCACGGCATGTTGGCGACGTCGCCACCGGAGACCACGACATCGCGCACCTGGGGGGTCTGCTGCAGGTAGGTGAGCATCGCGGCATACCGGTCGACCGGCTTGCCGGTGAGCTTGAGCTTGTCGATGACCGGCGTGGAGTTGCCCACGAGGTCCATTCGGGTGCAGTGACCGCAGTACTGGGGGCAGGTCGGCAGCATCTCGGCCAGGACCTTGGTGGGATAGCGGTGGGTCAGTCCCTCGACGGCCCACATGTCGTGCTCGTGGAGGCTGTCGCGAGTGGCGTGCGGGTGGCTGGGCCAGTCGGTGCGGCGGTCCGAGAACACGGGAAGCATGTAGCGGCGGACCGGGTCGGCGTAGAAGGCGCGGGTGAACTCCTCGCCCGCGGTCGGCATGGTCCCGTCGGGCCAGGTCTGCTCGCTGACCATGGTGTTCATCATCTGTGGCGTCACGAGCATCGACATCGTGGCCCGCTCCGCCTGGTCGCGCTCGAGGTCGGCGTACAACGACTCGGTGAGCAGGTCACCCATCAGCTCGCGCAGCTGGCGCAGGTTCTTGACGCAGTGGACGCGCTGCCACTGGGCGCTGGCCCAGTCTTGTGCGGTGACGTCCCTCCAGCCGGGGAAGCGGGTCCAGTCGGGTTCGACCAGCTCGCGGTGACGGTAGACGTAGGGCTGCTCGATCGCGGTGCTCATACGTGGCAGGATACTGGACAGGTTCCTCAGATCGCGAACCTTCACCGCAAGATCTTCGCTCCGTGTCGCTCTTTCAGGGAGATTCTGTGTCACTCGCTGCCGAAACCCGCCAGACGCCGTCCTCGCCGGTCGGCCTGCACCGTGTCCTGGACCCGGTCGGCGCCGCCCTACCGCAGTCGGCCCGTCGGTTGGACGCGTCCCCGCAGCTGTGGCCCGACGAGGTCCGGATCAGCATCGAGACGCTCAACCTCGACGCCGCCTCCTACCGCCAGCTGTCCGAGAAGCACGGGGGCGACGGCCACGCGGTGCGAGCCGAGGTGCTCGACATCGTGGCCACCCGCGGCAAGATGCAGAACCCCGTCACCGGCTCCGGCGGCATGCTCATCGGCACGGTCGAGGAGGTCGGGCCCGAGTCAACGCTCGGCCTGTCCGCCGGCGACCGCGTCGCCACCCTGGTCTCGCTCTCCCTCACGCCGTTGGTCCTCACCGACGGGCTGGCCCGCTGGGACGGACGCTCGGAGCGGGTGCCTGCACAGGGCCACGCCATCCTGTTCGGGCGCTCCATCGCCGCCCAGCTGCCCGAGGACCTGAGCCCCGACCTGGCCCTGATGGTCATGGACGTGTGTGGCGCACCGGCGCTGGTCTCCCGGGTGGTGGGGGAGTACGTCGCGCGCGGAGTCCGTCCGACCGTCGTCGTCCTGGGTGCGGCCGGGAAGTCCGGCTCGCTCTCGTTGGCGGCTGCGGCCGAGGCTGGTGCGAGCCGCACGCTCGGTGTCGTCCCGCACGAGCGTGAGGCCGACCTGCTGCGCGGCAGTGGTCTCGCCGACGAGGTCGTCCTGGCTGACGCCCGCAGCCCGCTCGGGCTGTCAGAGGCGGTCGCCGCTGCCGGCGGGCCGGCCGACGTCACCGTCGTCTGTGTCGACGTGCCCGGCTGCGAGCAGCCCGCCATCCTCTCCACCGCCCAGGGCGGCACGATCATCTTCTTCTCCATGGCGACGCACTTCGCTGCAGCAGCACTGGGCGCCGAGGGGGTGGCCGCCGATGTGCGCATGCTGGTCGGCAACGGCTACGTCCCCGGCCACGCGGCCTACGCCCTGGAGCTGGTGCGCGGCAACGCCGCCGTGCGCGCCCTCTTCGAGGGCAGGCTCGAGGAGTGAGCGCTCCACCGCAGGCCGCAACCGACAGGACCTAGGGCCCACGCGACACCACCCGTGCCGTGGTCGGATCGGGTCATGTCGACCGTCACCACCGCCCGTACCAGCTCATCCGACGCACCGAACCGCGCCGCCTACCCTGCCGACCAGCTCGGCCTGGACCTGCGCTGGTGGGCCGCGGCGAACTACCTGACCGTCGGCCAGATCTACCTGCGCGACAACGCCCTCCTGCGCGAGCCGTTGCTCCTCGAGCACATCAAGCCCCGTCTGCTCGGCCACTGGGGGACCAGCCCGGGCCTGTCGATGATCTACGCGCTGCTCAACCGCGTCATCCGGCGCAGCGGATCGGACTGGCTCTACGTCACCGGCCCCGGGCACGGTGGTCCGGCCCTCGTCGCGGCCGCCTGGCTGGAGGGGACCTACAGCGAGGTCTATCCGCACATCGCGGCCGACGGCGACGGTGTCCGCGACCTGTTCCGGCAGTTCTCCTCACCCGGGGGGATCCCCAGCCACGTCAGTGTGCAGACGCCGGGCAGCATCCACGAGGGGGGCGAGCTCGGGTATGCCCTCGTCCACGCGGCCGGGGCGGCCTTCGACCACCCCGACCTGACCGTGGCCTGCGTCGTCGGGGACGGTGAGGCCGAGACCGGGCCGCTCAGCGCGTCGTGGCGCCTGCCGACATTCCTCAACCCGCGCCGCGACGGCGCGGTCCTGCCGATCCTGCACCTCAACGGCTACAAGATCGCCGGGCCCACGGTGCTCGGGCGGGCCAGCGACGAGGACGTCGAGGCCTACCTGCGCAGCCAGGGCTGGGACCCGGTCACCGTCTCCGGAGACGACCCCTCGGTGGTCTTCCCCGCACTCTTCGCAGCCCTGACCGACGCCCACGAGCAGATCCGTGCGCTCCAGGCCGCGGCACGCACCGGGGACGGGCCCAGCGAACCGGTCCGCCACCGTTGGCCGGCGATCATCATGCGCACCCCCAAGGGGTGGACGGGTCCCGATGTCGTCGACGGCATCCAGATCCAGGGGACCAACCGCTCCCACCAGGTGCCCCTGGCCGGCCTTGCCGAGCACCCCGCCCACCTCGGTCTGCTCGAGCAGTGGATGCAGACCTACCACCCCGACGAGCTGTTCGACGCCAGCGGTCGGCTGGTCCCGGAGCTGCGCGCCCTCGCGCCCGAGGGCGACCTGCGGATGTCCGCCACCCCCTACGCGAACGGTGGCCTCCTGCGCACCCCGCTCCCACCGGTCGACCTCGCCACCCACGAGGTACCCGTCGAGGCACGGGGGCGGACGTGGGTGGAGAACACGCTCTCCTCCGGTGGCCTCATGCGCGACCTCTATGCCGCGACGGCGCAACCCGACGGCGGAGGCACCTTCCGGGTGTTCTCGCCGGACGAGACGGCCAGCAACCGGCTCCAGTCGGTGTTCGAGGTGACCAACCGCAACTTCATGGGGCCACTGCTCGACACCGACGACCACCTCGGGCCGGACGGTCGGGTCATGGAGGTCCTCAGCGAGCACCTGTGCCAGGGCTGGCTCGAGGGCTACGTCCTCAGCGGGCGGCACGGCGTCTTCGCGACGTACGAGGCGTTCGCCATGGTGTCGGCGTCGATGGCGATCCAGCACGTCAAGTGGCTCCAGCATGCCAAGGACCTGCCGTGGCGCGCGGCCGTGTCCTCGCTCAACATCCTGCTCACCTCGACCTGCTGGCGCAACGACCACAACGGGTTCTCCCACCAGGGACCCGGGCTGATCGACTGCCTCATCCCGCTCGCACCGGACGTCGTGCGGGTGTGGTTCCCCCCGGACGCCAACACCGCCCTGTCGATCACCGACCACTGCCTGCGCAGCACCGACCACGTCAACCTCATCGTCGTGGACAAGCAGAAGCACCTGCAGTACCTCACGCTCGACGAGGCGCACCGCCACTGCGCCGCGGGTGCCGGTGTCTGGGACTGGGCCAGTACCGGCCCCGACGACGAGGAGCCCGACATCGTCCTGGCCTGCGCGGGCGACGTGCCGACCCAGGAGGCGCTCGCGGCCGCCGAGCTGTTGCACGAGCACGTGCCCGACCTGCGCGTGCGGTTCGTCAACATCGTGGACCTCATGGCGATGCTGCCCGAGAACGACCACCCGCACGGGTTCTCGGACACGCAGTTCGACGACCTGTTCACGCGCGACAAGCACGTGGTGTTCGCCTTCCACGGCTATCCCCGCGCCGTCCACCAGCTCGTCCACGGCCGCACCAGGCCCGGACGCTTCCACGTCCGCGGGTTCAACGAGCAGGGGACGACCACGACGCCCTTCGACATGGTCGTGCTCAACGGCATGAGCCGGTTCCACCTCGCCAAGGAGGTGCTGCGTCGAGCGGACCGCCGCCCGGACGGCTGGGACACCCTGACCCGGCTGTGCGACGACCGACTCGCCGAGCACCACACCTACATCCGCGAGCACCTGGCGGACCTGCCCGAGATCGCCGACTGGACCTGGAAGGGGCAGCGCGGCAGCGGGGCGCCGGACCAGCCCGGACGGTAGTTTCAACCCCGTGGTCACCAGCATCTACATCGCCGGCACCGAAGCCCAGTCCGGCAAGTCCGCGGTGGCCGTGGGGCTGCTCGACCAGCTGAGCCGACGCGCCGGGCGGGTGGGGGTGTTCCGCCCCATCGTGCGATCCGCGGTCCCGGACGGGCTGGTCCGGACCCTGTTGTCCCAGCTGCCCGGCGACCTGACGATCGAGCAGGCCTGCGGCGTCACCTACGACGACCTGCACGCCTCACCCGAGCGCGCGATGGGCACCATCGTGGACCGCTTCCACGACGTCGCCCGCGACCACGACGTCGTCCTTGTCGTGGGGTCCGACTTCACGGACGTCTCCGCACCCACCGAGTTCTCGGTGAACGCCGCGGTGGCGGCAAACCTCGGGTCGAGACTGCTCCTCGTCGTCCCCGCCCAGGGGCGCGACCCGGGGGACGTGGCCACGATCGCCGAGATGGCCCTCACCGCTGCACGCGGGGTCCACGCCCACGTGACGGGCGTCGTGGCCAACCAGGTGGACCCGGGCCGCATGGAGGCGACCGCGGCGGCGGTGTCCGCGCGGGTCAAGGTGCCGGTTCAGGCACTGCCGGAGACCCCGTTGCTGCGTGCGCCGACCGTCAAGGACCTGATGGACGCGTGCGCCGGACGGCTGGTCCACGGCGACGCCGGCTGGCTCGACCGCGAGTGCACCGGCCTGGTCATCGCTGCCATGACGATGCCGCACGTGCTCGACCGGCTCATCGACGGCGGCGTCGTGATCGTCCCGGGCGACCGCGAGGACGTCGTGCTGGGAGTCCTGCTGGCGCACCGGTCCAAGACCTTCCCGAAGCTCTCCGGGATCGTCCTCAACGGCGGCTTCCCCCTCACGCCGCAGGTGCAGCGGCTGATCGAGGGCCTCGACGTGCTGATGCCGGTCATCGCGACCGATGCCGGCACGATGACCACTGCGACCAGGCTCGGCGCCGCCCGCGGTCGTCTCACGCCCGAGTCCACCCGCAAGCTCGAGGCCGCGGTGGCGATGGTCGAACGCGGCCTGGACGCCGAGGCGCTGCTCGGTCCGGTCGCCGCGGCGGGGGCGGGCACGGTGACGCCCCTGATGTTCGAGCACCGACTGGTCGACGAGGCCCGGGCGGCCAGTGCCCACATCGTCCTGCCCGAAGGCGCCGAGGACCGGATCCTGCTTGCTGCCGACACCGTCCTGGTGCGAGGGATCGCCAAGCTCACCCTGCTCGGTCCGGCCGAGACGATCCTCGCGAACGCCGCGCGGCTCGGGGTGGACATCTCCGGTGCAGACATCATCGACCCAGGGACGAGCAGCCTGCGTGAAGGGTTCGCTGCCGACTACGCGGCCCTGCGGGCCCACAAGGGCGTCACGCTGGACCAGGCCCGCGACCGAGTGGTCGACCCGTCGTACTTCGGCACGATGATGGTCCACCAGGGACTGGCCGACGGCATGGTCTCGGGCTGCATCACGACGACGGCCCACACGATCCGGCCGGCGCTGGAGATCGTCGGGACCGCGCCCGAGGTGTCGGTGGTCTCCAGCGTCTTCCTCATGTGCCTGGCCGACCGGGTGCTGGTCTACGGCGACTGCGCGGTCATCCCCGACCCGACCGCCACCCAGCTCGCGGACATCGCGATCTCCTCCGCGCGGACCGCACTGCAGTTCGGCATCGAGCCGCGTGTGGCGATGCTGTCGTACTCGACGGGGGAGTCGGGGACCGGCGAGGACGTCGACAAGGTCCGCGCGGCGACCGCGCTGGTCCACGAGCGCGCACCCGAGCTGCTGGTCGAGGGCCCGATCCAGTACGACGCGGCCGTCGACGTGGGTGTCGCGGCCACCAAGCTCAGGGACAGCCCGGTGGCGGGCCGTGCGACGGTGCTCGTCTTCCCCGACCTCAACACCGGTAACAACACCTACAAGGCGGTCCAGCGCAGCGCCTCGGCCGTCGCGATCGGACCCGTGCTGCAGGGCCTCAACCGGCCCGTCAACGACCTGTCCCGGGGCGCCTTGGTGCGCGACATCGTCAACACGATCGCCATCACGGCGATCCAGGCGGGCGTCTGATGTCCGGCCGCACGGTGCTGGTCGTCAACTCGGGCTCGTCGTCGCTGAAGTACCAGGTGCTCGACGCCGTCACGGGGCAGACCGCAGCCTCCGGCATCGTCGAGGAGATCGGTGGGCAGGGACGCCTGCGGCACAGGACCGGCGCCACCGTCCATGAGCGCGACCTCGCGTGCCACGACCACCACGACGCCCTCGACGCGGCCCGAGGAGCGCTGCGCGAGCACGGACCCGACCTCGACACGACCGACCTCTTCGCCGTCGGCCACCGGGTCGTCCACGGGGGTGCACGCTTCACCGAGCCCGTCGTCGTCGATGACGACGTCATCACCGGGATCCGTGAGCTCGTCCCCCTCGCCCCGCTGCACAACCCGGCGAACCTCGAAGGCATCCTCAGTGCCCGCGACTCCTTCCCGGACGTCCCCCAGGTCGCCGTCTTCGACACCGCCTTCCACCAGACCCTGCCCAGCGAGGCCTACACGTATGCCGTGCCGGCGCTGTGGCGTGAGCGGCACCAGGTCCGTCGGTACGGCTTCCACGGCACCTCGCACCGCTATGTCTCCCGCCGTACGGCGCAGCTGCTCGGGCGAGCCCCCGAGGACTGCAACGTCATCGTGCTGCACCTAGGCAACGGCGCCAGCGCGTGCGCGGTGCAGGGCGGCCGCAGCATCGACACCTCGATGGGGCTCTCTCCACTCGAAGGGCTGGTCATGGGTACGCGCTCCGGCGATGTCGACCCGGCCCTGGGTGCCTACCTGGCGCGAGTGGCGCACCTGGACGCGGCGGCCTACGGCGAGGCGCTCAACACCCGCAGCGGCCTGCTGGGCCTCGCGGGCGTCAGCGACCTGCGGGAGCTCGAGCGGCGACGCTCCGACGGCGACGCCGACGCCGACCTGGCCTTCGCGGTGATGGTCCACCGGCTGCGCAAGTACGTCGGCGCGTATGCCGTGGTGCTGGGGCGGGTCGACGCCATCGCCTTCACAGGCGGTATCGGGGAGAACAGCGCGGCCGTGCGTGGCGCCGTGCTCGACGGGCTCGGCTTGCTCGGTGTCGTGCTGGACGCCGACGCCAACGAGGACGGGGCCGCCGAGCGGCTGGTGACCGCTGGCGACAGCCGCCTGGCTGCGTGGGTCGTCCCGACCAACGAGGAGCTCGAGATCGCGCGAGCCTGCCTGTCCGTCCTGGGTGGTGCAGGCGCCCCATAGGGTGCTCGCGTGAGCACTCTCTACCGCGGCGGCTTCGTCTACTCACCGATCGACCCGTTCGCCAACGCGATGGTCGTCGACGACGCGACGGGCACCATCGCCTGGATCGGTGGCGACGACGCCTCGGCCGTCCACGGCGAGGCGGTGGACCAGGTCGTCGAGCTCGACGGAGCCCTCGTGACACCGGCCTTCGTCGATGCCCACGCCCACCTCTCGCAGACCGGCGCCGGGCTGCGCGGGGTCGACCTCGGCACCACCCGCAGCGTCGCCGAGGCCCTGTCGCGCATCGAGGACGCCGCCCGCCGCCAACAGGGCCGCCCCGTCTACGCCCCCAACTGGGACCAGGGCACCTGGGCCGAGCACCGACCCGTCACCGGCACCGAGCTGGACCGCGCGACCTACGGCGGGGTCGTCTACTCACCGCGCATCGACGGCCACTCCGCCGTGATCTCCTCGGCGCTCGCGGCCGCGTCGGGGGCTCGCCAGCTCCCGGGTTGGCAGGGGGAGGGGCTGGTCACCCGCGAGGCGCACCACGCGGCACGGGAGGCGTTCGCCGGGGCGGTCACCCCCGCCCAGCGTCGCGCCGACATCGACCTCGCCCTGCAGACCGCCGCGGCTGCCGGCATCGGCCTCGTCCACGAGAACGGCGGTCCGGTCCTGTCCAGCGCCGACGACTTCGCCGACGTCCTGGCCGCGGGGGAGCGCGGTGACGGCCCGCAGACCCTCGGCTACTGGGCCGAGCTCGTCGGCGACGAACAGCAGGCCCGCGACCTCGCCACCCTCCACGGCGCCCACGGCCTGGCCGGCGACCTCAACGTCGACGGCTCGATCGGATCGCGCACGGCGCACCTGCGCGAGGACTACGCCGACGCGACCGGCCACACCGGCAACGCCTACCTCTCGGTCGCCCAGGTCCGCGACCACGTCGTCGCCTGCTCGCTCGCCGGGCTCCAGGCCGGCTTCCACGTCATCGGCGACGCCGGGGTGGACACGGTCGTCGAGGGCTTCGAGGCTGCAGCCGAGCTGGTGGGGGCCGCGGTCGTAGCCCGCGCGCGACACCGGCTCGAGCACCTCGAGATGGTCGAACCCGACGCGATCGCGCGCCTCGTGGCCCTCGGGGTGGGAGCCAGCGTGCAGCCCGCCTTCGACACCCTGTGGGGCGGGAAGGACGCCATGTACGCCGCGCGGCTGGGTGCCGAGCGCGTCGTGGGCGACGCACCCATGAACCCGTTCGCCTCGATGCTGGCTGCGGGGATGACGGTGGCCCTCGGCTCCGACTCGCCCGTGACACCGTTCGCACCGTGGGAGGCCGTCCGAGCCTGCATCGGCCACCACGACGAGCGCCAGCGCATCTCCGCCCGGTCGGCCTTCCTCGCCCACACGCGGGGTGGCTGGCGAGCCGCCGGGCTGGACGACCGCGGCTACCTCGACCTCGGGCTGCCAGCGACCTTCGCCGTCTGGAAGGTCGGCGACCTCGTCGTGCAGGCCCCTGACGACCGCATCCAGACGTGGAGCACCGACCCGCGCTCGGGCACCCCGGGCCTGCCGGACCTCTCACCCGGAGAGCCGGCGCCGCAGTGTCTGAGGACCGTCGTCCGTGGCCGCACGGTCTTCGACGTCGACGCCTTCTCGTAGAGATTTTGCGGCCGAAACCCTACCTGGCCGGAAATACTGTGTTCCGCTGATAGATTTGCGCCGTGTCTTCGCGAGCCAAGCCCCTGCTGGACCTCGATCCCGCCACTGTCCGCCAAGCCCGCGCCCTCGCGCGCAAGGCCGGCCGGCCGGTGGTCAAGCTGGCCCAGAGCCATACGACCGTGTCGGTGGAGCGTGCCACGCTGCGCCTCGCCGGGCTGGCGGGGGCCGACCACGACCGGGTGCCGTGGGTCAACCACCTCGTCGACGCCGTGCGGGCCGAGGTCGGCCTCGAGCACGGCGTCACGACGCCCGTCTACGACGCGCTGCGCAGGGCAGAGGCCCCCGACCTGCTGACGCTGGCCCAGAAGGCCGCCAGCGGCTCAGCCCGGTTCCGCCTGCCCGAGGGGCGCGAGGCGACTCGAGCCCAGTCCGCCGCCCGACGCGAGGTGAGCCGCGGCATACGGACCATCGACCAGCAACGCGCCAACCGCGACCGGCTCATCAGGCGCCACGGCGACCCCGAGCAGCGCCCGTGGATCTACCTCATCGTCGCCACGGGCGACATCTACGAGGACATCCCGCAGGCCCAGAACGCTGCCCGCGAGGGCGCCGACATCATCGCCGTGATCCGCTCCACGGGGCAGTCACTGCTCGACTACGTGCCCGAGGGCGCCACCCGCGAGGGGTATGCCGGCACGTACGCCACCCAGGAGAACTTCCGGCTCATGCGCGCGGCCCTGGACGAGACGTCCAAGGAGCTGGGCCGCTACATCCGGCTCACCAACTACGCCTCCGGGCTGTGCATGCCCGAGATCGCGACCCTGGCGGGCCTCGAGCGGCTCGACATGATGCTCAACGACTCGATGTACGGCATCCTCTTTCGCGACATCAACCCGATCCGCACCTTCGTCGACCAGCGGTTCAGCCGTCAGATCCATGCTCGCGCCGGGATCATCATCAACACCGGCGAGGACAACTACCTGACCACCGCCGACGCGGTCGAGGCAGCGCACACGGTGACGGTCAGCCAGCTGCTCAACGAGTACTTCGCCAAGGAGGCCGGCCTCGAGGACTGGCAGCTCGGGCTCGGGCACGCCTTCGAGATCAACCCCGACCTGCCCGACTCCTTCCGGATGGAGCTGGCGCACGCGCTGCTCGCGCGTCAGCTCTTCCCGAAGGCGCCACTGAAGTGGATGCCGCCGACCAAGCACATGACCGGGGACGTCTTCCGGGGCTACCTGCTCGACGGGTTCTTCAACCTCGTCGGCGCCATGACCGGTCAGGGGATCCTCCTGGTCGGCATGATGACCGAGGCCGTGGTGACGCCGTTCCTGTCCGACCGCGACCTCGCCCTGCAGAACGTCCGCTACGTCCTCAACGCGGCCGGCGGCCTGACGGAGGACTTCCACCCACCCCGGGACGGGTTCATCCAGACCCGGGCGCGCCAGGTCCTCGGTGACGCGATCGACCTGCTGACCGACATCACGCAGGAGCCGGGCAGGGCCCCGTTGCTCGAGGCCATCGCCGATGGCACCTTCGGTCTGATGAAGCGTCCCGCCAACCGCGGCAAGGGCCTGGACGGCGTCGTCGTCCGTGCCGCTGACTACGACAACCCGGCCACCACCTTGCTGGAGACGGGGCAGACCCGATGAGCGACATCGTCCGTCCGTACGGCGACACCACCGGCGACGGCATGGTGCAGGTCTCCTTCACCCTGCCCGTCCCGCACGACAAGCGCGCCGAAGGCGCTGCCCTGCAGCTCGCCGCGAAGATGGGCCTGGAGCCCGCGCTGCTCGTCCACGCCAAGCCGATGGGTCCCGACTTCACCTTCTTCGTCGTGTACGGCAGCGCCAAGCACCTCGTGGACCTGCGCGAGGTCACGGTCATCGAGCGCGAGTTCCCGCTGCTGACCCCCGGCGAGGTCAACAAGGCCATCAAGTCCCGACTGCGCCGCAAGCTGGTCGTCGTGGGCGCCTGCATCGGCACCGACGCCCACACCGTCGGCATCGACGCGATCCTCAACATCAAGGGTTTCGCGGGGGAGAAGGGCCTGGAGTACTACCGCGAGGTCAAGGTCGTGAACCTCGGCGCCCAGGTGCTCGTCCCCGAGCTCGTCGAGGCTGCCCGGGCCGAGCAGGCCGACGCCGTCATGGTCAGCCAGGTCGTCACCCAGCGCGACGCCCACATCCACAACACCACGACGATGAGCGCTGCCTTCCGTGAGGCCTATCCTGCCGGGCGGGTGCCCCTGCTCGTCGTGGGTGGCCCCCGCTTCGAGGAGGGTTCGGCCCCCAGGCTCGGCGTCGACCGCATCTTCGGCCGCGGGACCACCCCCGGCGAGGTGGCAAGCTACCTCGTCCACGCACTGGCACCCCCGTCGTCCCCCAAGGAGAAGCCATGACCACAGCAGCCACCGTCGGTCGCACCGTCACGCACCGGCGCTACGTGCCGTTCAGCCACGCGCACTACGCCGGCAACCTGGTCGACGGCGCCTACTCGCTGGCGGCGTTCGGGGACGTGGCCACCGAGATGTGCATCGTGAGCGACGGCGACGAGGGGCTGTTCGCGTCGTACTCCGACGTGCAGTTCAAGGCACCGGTCCGTGCCGGCGACGTCATCGAGATCGAGGCCCGACTGGTCAGGGTGGGCACCCGCAGCCGGGAGATGGACTTCGAGGTGCGGGTCGTCGGACGCGGCGCTCCCGAGCGCGGGGAGTCCAGCGCGAACGTCCTCGACCCGCCCTTGGTGGCCACGACGGCCCGTGGCGTCGTGGTGGTCCCGTCGCCGGCCCCCACCAGCTGAATCGCTCGTCGGCGTGTCGCACGGGACACGCCGACCGTTCGTCGACTCGACTGTCCCGTAACAGTTCTGGATCCCGGGCTGACCTGCGCGATGTCGACTTCCCGACACGAAGCGCCGGGTTGACAGCCCCTCTGACGCGGGTAGGTTTGCCCACGGTCGTCCCACCGACGAACCGTCCGCGAAGGGGATTCGCGCCGGAGACGGACTCACTGACCGGTGGCTAGCGCGCGCAGCCACCGCCCGCCAGCAGTGAGGTCCTGACCCGTGCTGGTGCCCAGATCGAGGCGGTGGGGGACGGCGGCACGGCCCGTGCGCCTAGTAGACAACAGCAGGGCGTCGGCATCCAGCCGACCCCCTGGTGGTCCCAACGGCGGCACGGGCCGGGCCGTGTCCTACCGTGGTCTCGTGTCGACGTCCTCCCGCTCGCGGGTCACCACCCTCGTCGTGGCCGCGCTCTCCGGCTGGGCCACCGCCTATGCCTTCCCCACCCACGACATCTGGTGGCTCGCCCCGGTTGGTGTGGCCCTGCTGTCCTGGGCCGTGACCGGCGTCCGGTGGCGGCTGGCCGGTCTCGCCGGTCTTGCGCACGGCCTGGGTTTCTTCCTGCCGACCCTGTCGTGGTCGGGCATCTACGTCGGCAACCTCCCGTGGATCGCCCTGTCGACCCTCGAGGCCCTCTACATCGCTGCCATGTGCGTGGTCACCGTCATCGTCCAGCGACCGCTGCTGGGCACCCGACTGCGTCCCCTCGCCCATGCCGTCGTCCCCCTGGCGTGGGTGCTGCAGGAGTGGGCGCGCAGCACGACACCGTTCGGCGGCTTCCCCTGGGCCCGGCTCGCCTTCAGCCAGGCCGACAGCCCGCTCGCACCGTTCGCCCGCTTCGGGGGAGCGCCCGGGCTGACCTTTGCGGTGGCCGCCGTCGGAGTCGTGCTTCACCTGCTGATGCGCACCGCCGCCCACCGGATCCGCCGGCCACGGGTCCAGGGGCCGGCCGCGCAGCCGGTGCTGGGCGCCGTGCTCGTCCTGCTCGCGCTCGCACCCCTCGGTCTCGCGCTGGCCACGACCCCGCCGACCGACGGCCGCAAGGTCTCGGTGCTGTTCGTCCAGGGCAACGTCCCCAAGCCCGGGCTGGACTTCAACTCCGAGCGGCGCAAGGTCCTGGACAACCACGTGCAGGGCACCCTGGCCGCTGCCGCGCGCAACCCGGTGCCGCCCAGCCTCGTCGTCTGGCCGGAGAACGCCTCCGACATCGACCCGCTGCGCAACCTCGACGCCGCCGCCGAGATCCGCATGACCGTGGAGACGACCAAGGCGCCGCTGCTGCTCGGTGCTGTCCTGGTCGGGCCGGGGGAGTACGTCTCGAACGCCAGCCTGTTCTACCTCCCCGGCGACACCGTCCCGCAGCGGTACGTCAAGCAGCACCCCGTGCCCTTCGCCGAGTACATCCCCTACCGCAGCTTCTTCCGGAACTTCAGCGACAAGGTCGACCTCGTCGCGCGTGACTTCGCCCGGGGTGAGCGGCCCGGGGCGTTCCAGGTGCCGGTGACCGGGCAGGACCCGTACTGGATCATCCCGACGATCTGCTTCGAGGTCGCCTACGACGGCCTGATGCGCGACTCGACGCTCCAGCCGGGCAAGGACGCCAACATCCTTGCCGTCCAGACCAACAACGCGACGTTCGGCTACACCGCCGAGTCCGAGCAGCAGTTCGCGATCAGCCGCCTGCGGGCCATCGAGCACGGCCGCTCGGTCGTGCACGTCTCGACCGTGGGCGTCAGCGGCTTCATCAACCCGGACGGAACGTACGTCGACAAGACCTCGCTGTTCACCCCGGCGGCCGAGTTCGGTTCGCCGGTGGTCCGCACCGAGGTCACCCCCGCCGACCGGCTCGGTCCCGCGCCGGAGTATGCCGCGGCGCTGGCGGCCGTGGCGCTGCTCGCCATCGGGCAGTGGCTGCGTCGCCGTGGCGCTAGGGTCGAGGCCGCCGCCACCGACCCCGCAGGGCCGGCCGACTCACGAAGGGACAGCCTCGTTGTCTGACCAGATCGATCGGGTGCTCGTCTGCATCCCGACCTACAACGAGCGGGAGAACCTGCCGCTCGTCGTGCGCCGCGTCCGCGACGCCGTGCCCACTGCCGACGTCCTCATCCTCGACGACAACTCGCCGGACGGCACCGGTGACGTCGCTGACGAGCTGGTCGCCACCGACCCCCAGGTCAACGTGCTCCACCGTCCGGGCAAGCAGGGGCTGGGAATGGCCTACCTCGCAGGCTTCCACTGGGGGCTGGATCGCGGTTACGACGCCATCATCGAGATGGACGCCGACGGGTCGCACCAGCCCGAGCAGCTGCACCGCCTCCTCGAGGCGCTGGTCGACGCCGATGTCGTCATCGGGTCGCGCTGGGTCCGGGGCGGGTCGGTGGTCAACTGGCCGCTGCACCGCAAGGCCCTCAGTGTCGGCGGCAACCTCTACACGCGAGCACTGCTCGGCATGCCGGTGCACGACGCCACCGCGGGGTACCGCGCCTACCGCGCCGAGGCCCTGCGGGCGATGGGCCTGAGCCAGGTCGCATCGCAGGGGTACTGCTTCCAGGTCGACCTGACCCGTCGTGCGGTCCGACTCGGCCTGCGGGTCCTCGAGGTGCCCATCACCTTCGTCGAGCGCGAGATCGGCGACTCCAAGATGAGCGGCGACATCATGCGTGAGTCGCTGCGGCGGATCACCTCCTGGGGTGTGCACCACCGCGCCGACCAGCTCCGCGGTCTGTCCCGTCGGCGGGAGGCGACGTGGCACGAACTGTAGGCAGCACGCCATACGCCCGCTCGGGCCGGCCACGCCGTCCGCGCTGGCTGGTCGTGGTGTTCGTGCTGCTCCTGCTCGTGCCGCTTCTCGAGATCGCCGCGATCATCGCGGTGGGCAGGACCATCGGTGGGTGGCAGACCGTGTTCCTGCTCCTTCTCGAGTCGGCTCTCGGAGCCTGGCTGGTCCGCCGCGAGGGCGCCCGTGCCTGGTCGGCCCTGACCACGGCCCTGCGCACCGGTCAGATGCCGAGCCGCGAGCTCTCCGACGCAGCACTGGTGCTCGTGGGCGGGACGCTGCTGCTGACCCCCGGGTTCCTCACCGACATCGTCGGCTTCTTCTTCATCCTGCCCTTCACCCGTCCGATCGCGCGGACGCTCCTCGAGGCTGCAGTGGCCAAGCGACTGCTCGGTGGTTTCGGCGGCCGGTGGGGCAGGGGCCCCGGTCCGGGCGGATCTGGTCCGGGCTCGGGTAGCACCGGCTCGGGGAGCTCCGGGCCCGCTGGTCCGGACGTGGTCGAGGGCGAAGTCCTCTGAAGCCACGGTCCACGCACGAAGGACGGCCGCATCCCTTCACGGGGTGCGGCCGTCCTCGTCGAGCCAGTGGCCCGTGGGGTCAGGCGGTGCGCTTGCGGCGCGGCTTCTCGCCACGCGACGCGCGCAAGAGGGTCAGTCGCTCCTCGAGGAGCTCCTCGAGCTCGGGGATGGAACGACGCTCGAGCAGCATGTCCCAGTGGGTGCGGACGTGCTTGACCTGCTTGGCCTCGGGTTCGGGGCCGTCGACGAGCCGGGCGTCCTCGCCGCAACGGCACTCCCAGGTCGACGGGATCTCCGCCTCGATCGAGAACGGCAGCTCCGTCCGGTGCCCCTGCGGGCACACGTAGGCGGTGATCTGACGCTCACTCGGGACGACGTGGTCGTCGGTCTCGAGGCTGTGTGAAACCATTCGGCTACCGCGAAGGGTGCGCTCTGCCATGGTGGGTCCTCCCAACGTGCGTGGTTCCCAGCCCGCTCTGTCGGGGGCTTGGGATTCGTCAGGGATAACGACGCCGACCCCTGCAATGTTCCGACGCATCGGCGCGTCCCCCGGTTGGCAACCAGTGACACAGGTCACATCTGGGGCACCCCTCAGGTCAGACGACCGCGGGCACCTCGTTGCCAGCGTCCAGAATACCCTGCCGCATGTCGACGCGTGAGAGCAGGATCCCGCCGATGACGAAGAACACGACCAGGGCCACGATCGAGGGCCGGTAGGAGCCGGTCCACTGGAAGACCAGGCCGAAGGTCAGGGTGCCGAACCAGCTCGTGCCACGCTCCATGGCCTGGTAGAGGCTGAAGAACTCCGCCTCGCGGTTCTTGGGCACGAGCTGGCTGTAGAGGGAGCGGCTCAGCGCCTGGGTGCCCCCGAGCACGAGACCGATGGCCACCCCCAACGCGAACAGCGGAGGTAGCGCCTGCTCGGGCAGGAAGTAGGCGAACACCACGACGCCGATCCACAGCACCAGCCCGCCGAGGACGCAGCGCCAGGCGCCGAACCGACGGGCCAGCCGGCCGAAGAGCAGCGCCCCGCCGATGCCGACGAACTGCACCATGAGGAACAGCGTGAGCATGGTCGTCTCGGGGAAACCCAGCTCGCGTTGCCCGTACAGGCTCGACTGCCCGATGACGGTCTGGATCCCGTCGTTGAAGAACAGGTAGGCCACGAGGAACAGCATCGTCTGGGGGAGCAGCCGCAGCTCACGGAACGTCGACCCGAGCTGGCGCAGGCTGCCACCCACGATGCCGGCGGTACGCGCCACCTCCGGCCGTTCGACACCGCGCAGCCGCCACATGCCGATCACGGGGACGAGGGTGAAGGCGGCCCACCACAGGCCGGCCATGAACATGCTCAGGCGCACCGCCCCGCCGCGGTCCAGCCCCAGCTTCTCGGGGCTGGACAGCATGAGGAAGTTCACGGCCAGCAGCAGGCCACCGCCGAGGTATCCCAGCGCCCACCCCCTTGATGAGACCTTGTCGCGGTCGTCGGGGCTCGCGATCCGGCACAGGATCGAGTCGTAGACCACGAGGGAGGCGCCGAGGCTGAGGGTGGTCACGATGAGCAGGATCACGCCGAGCTGCCAGTTGGTGCCCTTGACCAGAGCCATCATGCAGGCAGCCACCGCGCCGACCCCGGCGAAGGCGCCGAGCAGGCGAGCCGGTCGCGGGGACCGGTCGGCGATGGCACCCACGAAGATGAGGGCGATCGCGGAGACGATCGTGGCAACGGTGACGGTGAACGGCGCGAGCGACCCGGGCGAGATCCCCAGGCCGAGGATCTGGAGGTTGGTGCGGCAGGTCTCGCCGTCTGCGAGGTCGGGGCACGCGGCGCTCTCGGCCACCGCCGTGAGGTAGGGCGTGAAGAGGACCGTCGCGGTGGTGGTGACGTAGGCGGAGTTGGCCCAGTCGTACCAGTACCAGGACTTGCGGTAGTGCTCGTTGCCCACCCAGGCCGACTGCTCCTCGACCGCCGCTGTTGTCATGCGTGAAGGGTGGCACAGCGTCCCGCGCGACAGATGCGTATTGCTACCCAGAGCCGGCCACGAGGCGGGGTGAGCGTCGGGGTCGGACTAGCCCGCATACTCCCAGTGCCACGGCTCGGGCAACGAGCCGTTCGGCTCGGCCCAGGACGGGTGGAACCAGCCGTAGAGCGGCGCGTTCTGCTTCATCCAGAGGTGGGCCGAGGAACCGAAGCTCTGGATGCCCCCGCACAGGTCCAGCGCCCGGCCGTAACCGTGCTCACTGCGCCCGGGAGTGGCCGCCCACTTGCCGCGGTCCGCTTTGACGGAGACCTGCTCGGCGTAGGAGCGGTAGGAGTCGGTGATGCAGATCGGGGACCCGGTGTCCTTCTCGTAGGCGATGCTCATCGCGTTGAAGGACGCCGCGGCGCCCGGGCGCAGGCTCTGGGTCGGGTCGGCGAACAACGGGCAGAGCCCAGCCGCCGGGATGGCACCGTTGGGGTACTCCACCTCGTTGGTGCTGCAGGCCTTCACCGAGCCGTCAGCCTTGATCCCGGGGACGACCAACGCCTTGCGCAGGCGTGTGGTGGCCTCCCGGGCCGCAGCGGTCTCGCTGCCGAGCAGCAGCCCCGCGATGGGGCCCACCTTGGTGACCTGCGCGGCGTGCAGGGCGCGGGTGGCCTCGAGCTGGGCCTTCTGCTCGCCGATGGCGGTGTCGAGCTTGGTCTTGGCTGCCGCCGCGGCGGCCGAGGCACGCTGGGCGCGAGTGCTGGCCTCGACAGCCTGGAGGGCTGCCGCCTGCTGGAGCGTGGTGTGGTCCTCGACCTTGGTGAAGGCCCATGTGCGCTGGTCGCTGAGGTAGGACAGCTGGGCGGCGGTGTCGCTGGCCTCGTCGGGGTTCTTGCTGAGCGACTCGAACAACAGGCTGACGTCCCCGAGGGTGCCGCCGCCGCCGGCGTACGCCTGGTAGGCCCACTGGCCCAGCGCCTTGCGGTCCTCGCCCAGCTGGGTGCTGAGGCTCTTGTAGAGCGCGACGTTGCGGGTGGCCTCGTCCAGGGCCGTGCGCTGAGCGGTCCGGGCCTCGGAGTACTGCTGGAGGAGCGTGTTGGCCTGCTTGGCATAGCGGTCGAGCTTCGTCGCAGCAGCCGCGATCGTCGCATTCGACCTCGTCAGGTCGGCGGTGAGGGCATCGGCCTGGGCGATCTGCTCGGCGACCTGGGCGGGGCTGAGCGCTGCCTTGTCCTTGGCTGCCTTGTCCTTGGCAGCTTTGTCCTTGGCTGCCTTCGCCTTGGCCGCCTTGGCAGCTTCGTCCTTCGCGGACGTGGCACTGCCGGAGACGACGACCGATCCCGAAGCAGGTGACGGGGGTGCAGTGCTCGATGCCTGAGCCGAGGTCCCGCCGACCATCACCATGACCGCAAGTGCGGTCCCGGTGAGTCCGGCGCGCGTGCCGAGCCCAACCACGATCTGTCCCAACTCTCGTCGTCGCGCAGCCGAAGAGGAGGCTGCGCCGTGCTTCCTCAGGGAGACTAACTGCGAGGTCGTCCCGCCCGCCTCGGTCGTTTCGGCGAGAACTTCGACCGTTCTACCGAGTCGCTCGCTCCATGAGGGTCACGACGTGTCCGGTAGCGCCCAGTTGGTGCACCTGGCGGTATCCGCGCCCGCGGTGGAACGCCAGGGATGCCTCGTTGGGCGGCTCGAGGTTGACCTCGAGCACCAGGCGTCCTCGTGCTTCGGCGCAGACCTCGACGGCGTCGTACACCGCGGACGCCAGGCCACGCCGGCGGAAGGTGTCGTCGATGACGATGCGGTCGAGGTAGTCGAAGTCGGTGCCGTACTGGTGGGAGAACCAACGGTAGTTCTCGGAGTCGTAGTCGCTGCCGGGGGAGAAGACGAGCACGAATCCGGCCACTTCGTCGTCGCAGACGATGACATCGGCACGCGAGGCCCAGCCACGCAGTCGGTCGAGGCGCGCGGCATCCATCGGCGAGAGCAGCTCGACGTGCCGGTGGTTGAGCGCAAGGACCGCCGGGACGTCCTCGTCGGTGATGGGGCGCAGCAGGTCGGGGCGGTCCATGGGCGTGAGTCTGCCACCCATGACATCTGTCACTTCCGCCCCGGTCCGGGGCTGCATAGCCTCCGGCGGTCACGTGGTGCCCGGCTTGTTGCCGCGCTCGTCCCTGCACCCTGTTGCACCACGCGCCCCACCAAGCTCCAACCCCCACAAGGAGTACCCCGTATGCGTCATCCCTCCAGGACCACGACCATGATCACGACCACGATCATGACCACGACGAAGACCACCGCGCCCACGACCCAGCGGACCCGGAGGGCGGCGGCGGCCGCGGGTGCGGCCCTGCTCGCCCTGACCACCCTGTCGTCCACCGGTGCAGCGGCTGCCAGCGCCCACGACTCGCGAGGCCACGACGGCGACCACAGCAACCACCACAGCAACAACCACCACAGCGACCAGCGGCTCGCGCCGCGTACGCACTTCACCATGAGGGACGACGGCTCTAGTGGTTCGACCCAGGGCGGGGAAGGGATCCCCAACATCGACTCGGTCAAGAAGACCATCTACGCCTACTACGGCGACCCCGCCGGGACCGGCGCCGCCAACACGACCTCGTCGCCCTACATCTCGCAGATCGCCTCGATCCTGGCCAAGCAGCGCCGCGAGCTCCCGCACCTGCTCGCTGACGCCAGGCGTCACCACACCAGGCCCGCGATCGTCTTCGACGCCGACGACACGACGCTGTGGACCTACCCGATGGAGGTCGGCGACATGAAGTTCGTGTTCACCCCGGCCGCCCAGCAGCCCTGGGTCGACGGTGAACGGTTCCCTGCGGTCCCCGGCATGGTCGACTTCGTCAACGACGCGCAGGCGATGGGCTTCACCGTGTTCGGCCTTACCGGGCGCAGCAACAGCCAGAAGGCTCACACGGTCAGCAACCTGGCGAAGGTCGGCTACGGCGCGTTCACCGCTGACCACTTCTTCACGAAGTTCGACTCCGGCACCACGCCGCCCGCCTACCTGCCCGCCGCGTGGTGCTCGGCCTACCCGAAGTGCACGACGGTGGAGTACAAGGCCGGCACCCGTCGCCACATCGAGCAGGACCTGGGCTACGACGTGGTGCTCAACGTCGGTGACCAGTTCTCCGACCTGCAGGGCGGCTTCGCCGACAAGGCGCTCAAGCTGCCCAACCCGACCTACTACCTCCCATCGCCGAACCTGCCTGGAGTCTCGGAGCCACGGTTGGCCCCGAGGACACGGTTCACCATGGCGCCCGACGGCTCCAGCGGCCGCACCCAGGGCGGTGAGGGCATCCCCAACATCGACGTCGTCAAGAAGACCATCGCGGTCTACTACGGCGACACCGGCACCGGGACCTCGGACAAGACGTCGTCGCCCTACATCTCCGAGATGACCCACCTGGTCGGCCGACGCAGCCACCGCCTGCTC
Organism: Pedococcus sp.; assembly: GCA_039916625.1. Classification (GTDB taxonomy): domain Bacteria; phylum Actinomycetota; class Actinomycetes; order Actinomycetales; family Dermatophilaceae; genus Pedococcus. The sequence goes on along the minus strand of JBDSKZ010000094.1, from coordinate 2,175 downwards.
CAGCAGTGCGCCACCGGCGCCCGCCGTGGCGAGAAGCCGGCGATCGTCCTCGACGCCGACGACACGACGCTGTGGACCTACGACATGGAGGTCTCGTCGATGCACTTCGTCTTCGACCCGATCGTCCAGGACCAGCAGTGGGTCCAGCCGCAGCGCTTTCCGGCGACCCCGGCCATGGTGTCGTTCGCCAACGCGGCCTCATCCGCCGGCTGCACCATCGTCGGCCTGACGGGGCGCAACAGCACCCAGCGCGACGCCACCCTCGGCAACCTCGCCAAGGTCGGCTACACGGGCTTCACGGCGGCGAACTACTACACCAAGTGGACCAGCGCCGAGCAGCCGCCGTCGTACGTCACTGCGGCCGACTGCGTCGCCTACCCGAAGTGCACGACGATCGAGTACAAGTCGACGACGCGTCGCCACGTGGTGGACCAGGGGTATGACGTCATAGCCAACTTCGGCGACCAGTTCAGCGACCTCATCGGCGGTAGCGCCGAGCGGGCCGTCAAGCTGCCCAACCCGACCTACTACCTCCCGTAGCTGCACCGTCTCTCCCGCGGGGAGTGTCGTGAGGCGCAGCCTGAGGTGGGGCTGCGCCTCTCCGGCTGTCCACATGCCGGGCGCGTGCCGGGCGCCGTCCACAGGCAGCGTCACGCGTCGGTGAAGTCGTTCTCACCGGCCGCCATCCTCGTCGTATGGATGACATGGGGGAGTGGGTCAACGAGGTCCGGTTGGTCGGGCGGGTCAGCGGGACACCGGAGGAGCGTCAGCTGCCCAGCGGCGACACCGTCGTGCAGCTTCGCGTGGTGGTACCCCGCCTCGGTGCGGGCAACGGTTCAGCGCGCGTCGACACGATCGACGTGGCGTGCTGGACGGGCCGGACCCGGCGCACCGCCGGACGGCTGGCAGCAGACGCCGTCGTCGAGGTCGATGGCGCCCTGCGCCGACGGTTCTTCCGCGCAGGGGCCGCCACGGCCAGCCGGTACGAGGTCGAGGCCAGGCGATTGGTGGTGGTGCGCAAGGGGGCGCTGGCGAAGGCTCGGTGAACGTCGGTAACGCCGTCAGGGCCGGACCCGTCTTGTGGTCAGGATAACGCCGATAATCGACATTATGTCAATCTGCTGGTTGGAGCAGACCGTCCCACCGTGATCCGGGTGCGACCCCCACTCCCCACGTCGAAGACGACCAACGCCTCAGACCGCAACCCCGCGCTGCATCGCGAGGCGCTCTTCGGGGGTTGTCCCGCCCCATACGCCGTAGGGCTCACGCACAGCCATCGCGTGCTCGAAGCACTGCTGGACGACCGGGCACGTGGCACACAAGGCCTTGGCCCGCTGCTCCCGGTTGAGGCGGCGGTTGCCACGCTCGGCGTCGTGCGGGAAGAACTCGTCAGGGTCGATGGTGCGACAGGCGCCCTCCGTCTGCCATTCGTAGGAGCTCAACAGCGGGCGGGGAAGTCTCTTGATGCTGCTCATGTCGCTCTCTTTCCAGGTGGCGCGAACCGAAGTGCTCCATAACCTAAGCAAAACTTGTTCAAAGCGCAACATCCATGAACAAGTTCTATAGTTGGTCATGCCCGGGCAGGATCGACAGCGGCGCACCTCGCCCTGTGGTCGAGCCAACGGGCACCAACGTGAGGGGGAACCTGGACTCATGGACAGTGGACACGGGACACGGCGCACCTTCGGCGAGCCTGTGGAGCGCCCCGACGGCTCCCCTTCCGACCGCTCCCCCTCCGAGGGGGCGCCCAGCGAGCGCACGACCGTCGAGTGGGCGGTCGGCTCGGTGTCCGAACGGCTGGGCGTCGCCACGGCGACGCTGCGCACGTGGGACCGCAGGTACGGCATCGGACCCTCGCAACGCACCGAGGGTGGACACCGGCGCTACACCGAGGAGGACATCCGCCGCGTGCGGGTCATGGCACGCTTCACCGCCCGTGGTGTGCCGGCGCAGAGCGCCGCCCGCGTGGCGTTGTCGATGGACTCCGAACGCCTGATGATCGAGACGGGCAACGAGACGGGCAACGAGTCGGGCAACGAGTCGGGCAACGAGACCCACGCAGCGCCCTCGCCCGGCCAGGACGACGGTACGGTCTCGGCCGTGTGCTCCGCAGCCCTGTCGTTGGATCCCGGAGGCCTGGCGCGGATCTACCAGCGGACACTGCGCGAGCGGGGC
>JBDSKZ010000093.1:0-6642 GCA_039916625.1 Pedococcus sp. | reverse complement strand
CGTAGCTCGTGCCCGGATAGGTCTTGACGAGCAGGGCGCCCACGGCTGCGGACCCCGGCTTCGTCGAGGCGTCGCAGGAGTTGGCTCCGACGTAGGACGCCAGCTCCTCGACGCCGGAGGGCAGGCCTGTCGGGGTCGGGGGAACGGGGGCAGCAGCCGAGGCTGCGGGGGCCGTGGCCAGGACGCTGCAGACCAGCGCGGCGACAGCGACCAGGATGCCGGCGTGGAGCCGACCGACCTGGCAGCGCAGACGTGGTGTGAGCGAGGGTGTGGGGTCGACAGACGCGCGGCGGGGGGACGAGGGGGACATGACAGCTCCGGGGTGTGCGTAGGGGGGAGACGCACGAGCGAGTTTGTGGCATTGGGGGTGTCCGGCGCGTGCCTGGGATCGGATCGAGTCTGTTCTTTGTTGACGTGTCTCATACGAACGGGTGAGACTGTCCGTAGAATGGTTGAGGCGGGCTGCTTCGGCGGCCCATCCCCATCACCCCGGTCGCATGCTCGGTGCTCCGCAGTAGACGCAGATCAGCGACGACGCTGATCCTGCAGAAGGTAGGTGTGGACATGTGGCAACTCTTCCTGGAGCGCTTCATCCCCGTCATGGAGGATGACCCGTCCACCCTCGACGTCCGTGACGGTATCGGAGCAGCGCTCGGCGCCTGGTCCGGCGGCCGTGAGCCCGTGAGCGTCGCCCTGGGTGGAGACGGCGCGGTCCTGCCGTACGCCTGAGGCGTCCTGGTCGCGATGGCGGGCGGAGTCAGGCCTGGCGGTCTGCAGCGTCGACGAGCTCATGCTGCTCGTCCGGTCGCGCGCCGGAGGCGGTGGGGACGGGCGGCAGGCTCTCGCCCTCGATGTCGACCCGTGGCAGGATCCGGTCGAGCCAGCCGGGCAGCCACCAGGCCGAGTCGCCGAGGAACGACATGATCGCCGGGACCAGGGCGAGCCGGACGACGAAGGCGTCGACGAGGACGCCGAAGGCCAGGGCGAAGCCCATCGACCTGATGATCGGGTCGTCGACGAGCATGAAGCCGGCGAACACCGAGATCATGATCAGCGCTGCGGCCACGACGACCCGGGCGCCGTGCCCGACGCCGGACACGACGGCTGATCGAGCGGTCTGGCCGTGGACGAAGTCCTCGCGCATGCGCGAGACGAGGAAGACCTCGTAGTCCATGGCGAGGCCGAAGAGGATGCCGATGAGCAGGATGGGCAGGAAGCTGACCAGTGGCCCGGGTGTCTGGACACCGAAGAGGTCGGCCAGCCACCCCCACTGGAAGATCGCCACGGTCGCCCCGAAGGTCGCGCCGACCGTGAGCAGGAAGCCGGCGGTGGCCTTGAGCGGCACGAGCAGCGAACGGAAGACCAGCGTGAGCAGGACGAAGCTGAGGCCGACGACCACGAGCAGGTAGACCGGCAGGGCGGCGCTGAGCTTGTCGGAGACGTCGACACCCGCGGCGGTCGCCCCGGTGAGGGCGATGTCAGTGCCGGTCGCTGCCGCGGTGGGTGCCACGCCCGCCCGCAGGGCGCGCACGAGGTCGAAGGTGGCAGCGTCAGAGGGCCCGCTGGCGGGGATGACGGCCACGAGCGCTGTACGACCGTCTGCGCTGGCACCCCCCGGCGCGACGGCGACCACGCCGTCGGTCTTCGCCATCACGGCGCCCGCCGCGGTCACCGCTTCCTGGACCGCGGCGGGGTCGTCGCCGTGGACGACCATGACGAGCCGCCCGTTGAAGCCGGGGCCGAAGCCCTCGGCGATGAGGTCGTAGGCGACACGCTTGCTGGTCCCGGCCGGAGCGGTCCCGTCGTCGGGCAGCGCGAGCCGCATGTCCGCGCTCGGCAGCGCGACCGCGCCGAGGAGCACCACGCCACCGAGGATGACGGGGATGCGTGCGCGCACCACTGCCCGGCCCCAGCCGAAGCCGCGGTTGCGCGGCGACCCCTCCGGGTCGACTGCTGCCCCGGTCCTGCGCTGCGCGCGGGGAAGGACGCGGTCGCCGGCGAAGCCGAGCAGGGCGGGCAGTAGCGTGACGGCCACGAGGACCGCGACCGCCACGGTGCCGGCCGCGGCCAGGCCCATCGCGGTGAGGAACGGGATGCCGACGACGGACAGGCCGGCGAGGGCGATGACGACGGTGAGGCCGGCGAACACCACGGCAGAGCCTGCGGTGCCGATGGCGCGCCCGGCGGCCTCCTCGCGGCCGAGTCCGGTCGCGAGGTTGTGGCGGTACCGCGAGGTGATGAACAGCGAGTAGTCGATGCCGACGGCGAGGCCGAGCATGAGCGCAAGCACCGGGGTCACGCTGGTCAGGTCGAAGACGTGGCCGGCGAGCAGCAGCCCCAACAACCCGACACCTACGCCGATGAGCGCGTTGACCATGGTCATGCCGGCAGCGACGAGTGAGCCGAACGTCATGAGCAGGACCACCAGGGCGACCGCCACGCCGATGGTCTCCGTCGAGCCCACCTCGGGCTCGGTCATCAGGGGCTCGCCGCCCGCGGCGATGGTCCAACCCGCAGGCGCACTGGTCCCGAGCTCTTCGTATGCCGTGCGCTGCTCAGGCGTGAGCGCGTCGGAGGTCTCCTGGAACTGGACCGTCACCAGCGCGTACCGGCCGTCCTGGCTGATCGCCTTCGAGTCGTAGGGGCTCACCGCGCCGACGACCCCGGGGAGCGCAGTGGCCTTGGCCACGATGCCTGCCACGGTGGCCTGGTTGGCCTCGGCGACGACGCTCTGACCCTCGGGCGCGCGCACCACGACGGTGCCTGCCGCGCCACTGGCCTGCGGGAACTCGCGGGCCAAGGAGTCCAGGGCCCGCTGCGACTCGGTGCCGGGGATCGCCACACCGGCCGTGGGGGCGGTGCCCACCGATGCCACGGTCGCGACGAGGGCACCCAGGAGCACCAGCCACACCGAGACGACGACGCCGCGACGTCGGAAGCCGAGGCGTCCGAGACGATAGAGAAGGTTGGCCATCTGTGAGCTCCCCGTGGGCGTGGGCCGACCCCGGTGGTTGGCCTCCGTCAAGTTAGTCGATCGGCTAGGCGATCACAAGCCGATCGGCTAACTACCCTGCTACTGTGGCGGGCGTCACGGCCGACCAGCGGCTGACGGACCACGCGAGGCCGCCGGGCGGCAGGGACGGGGGAGGCCATCGCCAGGCCACAGGCGCCACGAGGCCAGGGCCGGGGTCGCGTCCTGGCCGCAGCCCTGGAGATGTTCGCCCTCCACGGTGTCAGCGGAACGTCGTTGCAGATGATCGCCGACCACCTCGGGGTCACCAAGGCCGCGGTGTACTACCAGTTCCATGCCAAGGAGGACATCGTCCTCGCCGTGGTCGAGGAGGCCGTCGACCAGCTCCGCGGCCGCATGGACGCTGCAGAGGCGGCTCCGACCCCGCAGGAGGCGACCACGCTGGCCCTCGACGGGCTCATCGACGCCGTGCTCGCCCACCGCCAGGTCGTGGCCTCGGTCCTCAGTGATCCCGAGGTGGCCCGGATCCTGGACTCGCACGCCGACTTCAACGATGTCACGACCCGGCTGGTGGCCCAGCTGCTCGGACCGGAGCCCAGCCCGCGCCGCGTCGTCGCCGTGCCGCTGCTGGCCGCGGGCATCGCCCACGCCGGAGCCGACCCGCACCTCGGGGACGTCGACGACGACACGCTCCGCGCCGAGATGCGCCACCTCGGCCGGGTGCTCATCGACGCCTCGCGATCGGCACCCTGACACCGGGCGCCGAACGCCCTCCTATCCTTGACCGGACCAGTCCGTCCGGGTTCGTCCGCCCGGCCGTCCGCCCGACGACGAAGGTGTCCACGTGAGCGACCAGCTGCCCTACCGCGACGCCCAGCGACCGATCGCCGAGCGCGTTGCCGACCTCCTCGAGCGAATGACGGTGCAGGAGAAGGTCGGGCAGATGATGCAGCTCGACGCGCGCGAGGGACTCGCGGACCACGTGCTGACCACGCACGTCGGATCGATCCTGCACGTCTCGCCGCAGCGCCTCGCCGAGGCGCACGAGCTGACGCCGCGCACCCGGTTGGGCATCCCGCTGCTGGTGGGTGAGGACTGCATCCACGGGCACTCGTTCTTCGAGGGCGCCACGATCTTCCCGACCCAGCTCGGCATGGCGGCGAGCTGGGACCCCGACCTCGTCGAGCGCGTCGCTCGGGCCACCGCTGTCGAGGTCGCGGCTACCGGGGTGCACTGGACCTTCTCGCCGGTTCTCTGCATAGCGCGGGACCTGCGCTGGGGCCGGGTCAACGAGACGTTCGGCGAGGACCCGCACCTGCTGGGCGAGCTCGCGTCGGCGATGGTGCGCGGCTACCAAGGTGACGGTCTGGACGACCCGACCGCGATCCTGGCGACCGCCAAGCACTTCGCGGGGTACTCCGAGACCCAGGGCGGGCGCGACGCCAGCGAAGCCGACATCTCCCGACGAAAGCTCCGGTCGTGGTTCCTGCCACCCTTCGAACGCGTGGCACGAGAAGGTTGCCGGACGTTCATGCTCGGCTACCAGACGATGGACGGCGTCCCGATCACGGTCAACGACTGGCTGCTGGGCGACGTGCTGCGCGGCGAGTGGGGCTACACCGGGACGCTCATCACCGACTGGGACAACGTCGGCCGGATGGTGTGGGAGCAGCAGGTGCAGCCCGACCACCCTCACGCCGCAGCCGCCGCGGTGAAGGCCGGCAACGACATGATCATGACGACGCCGCAGTTCTACCAAGGTGCTCTCGACGCGATCGACCGCGGGTTGCTGGCCGAGTCGGACCTGCACAGCGCCGTCAGCCGTGTCCTGACGCTGAAGTTCGACCTCGGGTTGTTCGAGCACCCGCGCCGTCCCGACGTGCTGCGGCAGCGTGAGGTCGTCGCGTCGGCCGCGCACACCGCCCTCAACCTCGACGTCGCCCGGCGCTCGCTGGTCCTGCTGAGCAACTCGGGGGTCCTGCCGCTGCGAGGCGCCGGCTCCCGGCGGATCGCTGTGGTGGGTCCCCTCGCCGACGACGCCCAGACGCAGCTGGGGGACTGGGCCGGTTCGTCGGGCCAGGCCGACTGGATCCTTCAGGGCCACCCGCGCGAGATGATCACCACCGTCCTCGACGGCCTGCGTGACTCGGTGCCGGACTCGTGGACGGTGACCCACGCCCGAGGCGCCGACATCCTCACCCTCACCGCAGATCCGGCGGGCGAGCTCTTCCCCGACGGGCAGCCGCGGCCGCAGGTCGCCGTACCGTGTGCCCCCGACGCCGACCTGATCGACGAGGCAGTGGCAGCTGCGGCCGATGCAGACGTCGTGGTCGCTGTGGTCGGCGACCGCATCGAGCTCGTCGGCGAGGGGCGCTCGACGGCGACCCTCGAGCTCGTCGGCGGCCAGGTGGCTCTGCTCGACGCGCTCGCCGCCACCGGCAAGCCGATGGTCGTCGTGCTGCTCGCGTCCAAGCCGCTCGTGCTGCCCGACTCCGCCCTGGACAGCGCTGCGGTGCTGTGGGTGGCCAACCCCGGTATGCAGGGTGGTCGGGCCATCGCGGAGCTCCTCCTGGGCGACATCGAGCCGAGCGGTCGGCTGCCCATCTCGTTCGCCCGGCACGTCGGCCAGCAGCCGACCTACTACAACCAGGTGCGGGGCCAGCACGGCGACCGTTACGCGGACCTGACCCAGCGAACCGCGTTCGCCTTCGGCGAGGGGCTGTCGTACACGACGGTGGAGTACTCCGACCTGACGCTCGATGTCAGCTCTGTCGATGTCAGCTCTGTCGACGACAGCGCTGTCGCCGCCACAGACACGGTTCGAGCGCGAGTCACCCTGTCCAACAAGGGAACGCGCCCTGCGCTGGAGACGGTGCAGGTCTATGTCCGCGACCTCGTCACGTCAGCGAGCTGGGCAGACAAGGAGCTCAAGTCGTTCACTCAGGTGCCGCTCGACCCCGGTGACTCGGTCACGGTCGAGCTCGAGCTGCCGGTGGCCGCCTGTTCGATCGTCGATGCCTCCGGTCGCCGGGTTGTCGAGCCCGGCCGGTTCGAGCTGCTCGTCGGTCCGTCCTCGCGCGACGAGGTGCTGCTGACGGCTGGCTTCGAGGTGGCGGGCTAGTCGGGCTCGGCCCACGCAGAGGCAGAACGGGTGCCCCGCAGGGTCGAGGAAGACCCGGAACGTCGTGCCGGGCTGGTGGTCGGCCCTGGTGGCCCCGAGCTTGAGCACCTCCGACTCGGCGATGTCGAGGTCCTCGACGACGACATCGATGTGCATCTGCTGCGGCACCGTCTGCCCCGGCCAGACCGGGGCCCTGTAGTCCTTGACCTGCTGGAAGCACAGGCACTGCCCGTAGTCGGCCCTGACCTCGAACCAGCCGTCAGCATCGGTGACCTTCCAGTCGAGCAGCGTGCCGTAGAACGTCGCGAGAGCGGCGGGGTCGGGGCAGTCGAGGACGATGCTGGGGTAGCGCGCAATAGCCATGCCGGCACCGTACCCACGGTTGCGGACACTGTGCGTCCGCAACGAGGGCGAGCCCCGGGAGGGGACGCCGGCGGTCCTGGTGAGGGTCGCCGTCGCTGTCAGTAGTTGCGGCGGATGAGGGGGTTGCGGTTGGCGGCGACCTGGTCTTGCCATTCCTGGGTGAGGCGGGCTTGGAGCTCGGCTCTTT
>JBDSKZ010000092.1:0-20300 GCA_039916625.1 Pedococcus sp. | reverse complement strand
CCCACGAGCGCGGGCGTGAGCGCGGGAGGGGCCTAGGGTGCGACGGCCTCGAGGTCGGTCCTGGCGCGTCGGGGGAGGTTGCGCAGCGAGTCCACGGTCAGCACGGCGAGGGCGACCCAGACGATGCCGAACCCGATCCACCGGCTCCTCGACAGGTGCTCGTCGAGCAGCAGGACGCCGCACAGTAGCTGCAGCACCGGGGTGATGAACTGCAGCAGCCCGATCGTCACGAGTGGGACCCGCCGGGCGGCCCCGGCGAACAGCAGCAGGGGGGCGGCCGTCGCTGCGCCCGCGGCCACGAGCAACCCGGTGTGCACCGCCCCCTCGGTGGTGAAGGTGGTGTCACCGCGAACGGTGAGCACCACGAGCATGACGAGGGCGATCGGCGCGAGAACCGCGGTCTCTGCCGTGAGTGAGTGCATCGCCTGCAGCGAGACGCCGACCTTCTTCTTGACCAGGCCATAGAGCCCGAACGACATCGCCAGCGTGATCGCGATGACGGGGACCGCGCCGGCGGCGATGGACAGGTAGACGAAGGCGAGCCCGCCGATGGCCACCGCCACCCACTGCAGCGGACGCAGCCGCTCGCGCAGGACGAACACGCCCAGGGCGACGGTGACGAGGGGGTTGAGGAAGTAGCCCAGCGCGGCCTCTGTGGTGCGCCCGCCCAGCACCGCCGCGACATACACGACCCAGTTGACGGCGATGAGCAGCGCGGCCGCCGTGACCCCGAGGCCGAGTCGCGGTCGTCGCCACAGCTGGCGTGCCCACACCAGGTCGCGACGCACGAGCAGGATCAGCGCGCACAGCAGCAGGGTCCACAGGATTCGGTGGGCCAGGATCTCCCAGGCACCCGAGGGTCTCAGCGCTGCGAAGTAGAGGGGGAACAGCCCCCAGATGCCGTAGGCGAGCAGCCCCTGCAGCGAACCGCGACGCAGCTCGTCATGGTCGGCCAGGGACGCTGCGCGGACGGCGCTCAGGCGACGGTCCAGGTGTCGCGCCCGTGGATCAGGGCATCGAGGTCGGCGTCGGTGGCCCGGCCGCCTGCTGTGTCGATCGCGGCGTCGACCTGGGAGCGCACGAGGTCGTCGTACGTCGGGCGGACCACACTGCGGAAGATGCCCATGGGGACGTGCGTCATCTGCGGGGAGTCGAGCCGCGAGAGCGCGAACGCCTGAGTCGGGTCGCCAGCGGTCGCGTCATGGACGACGACGTCGCGCTGACCCGACTGCGCCTCCGGGACGAACTCCAGGGCCCCACGGTCTCCGCGGACCAGCACCTGACGCTCGCCCTCGGGGCCGACCTGCACCCGCTCGCCGTCCGCAAGGTGCACGATGCGGGCCTCCTGCTGGCTGCGGTCCTTGATGAGGTCGAACGCACCGTCGTTGAAGATCGGGCAGTTCTGGTAGATCTCCACGAGGGCCGTGCCGCGGTGCGCCGCTGCCGCCTTGAGGATGCCGGTGAGGTGCTTGCGGTCGGAGTCCATGGTGCGGGCCACGAAGGTCGCCTCCGCCCCCAGCGCGAGCGAGACGGGGTTGAACGGGTGGTCCACCGAGCCCATCGGTGTCGACTTGGTGACCTTCCCGACCTCGGACGTCGGCGAGTACTGACCCTTAGTCAGGCCGTAGATCTGGTTGTTGAACAACAAGATCGTCATGTTGACGTTGCGGCGCAGGGCGTGGATCAGGTGGTTGCCACCGATCGACAAGGCATCACCGTCGCCGGTGACGACCCAGACCGAAAGGTCCTCCCTGCTGGTCGCCAGACCGGTCGCGATGGCTGGGGCTCGGCCGTGGATCGAGTGCAGGCCGTAGGTGTCGAGGTAGTAGGGGAAGCGGGACGAGCAGCCGATGCCGGAGACGAACACGATGTTCTCGCGCTTGAGCCCGAGCTCGGGCAGGAAGCCCTGGACTGCGGCAAGGATCGCGTAGTCACCGCAGCCGGGGCACCAGCGCACCTCCTGGTCGGAGGTGAACTCCTTCTTGGTCTGGCGGGAGGCGTCCTCACCGAGGCGAGGAACACCGGCCGTCCCGTGGGGCACTCCGGTGGACGGCATACCGAGCTCGGTGGTCATGCGCGCACCTCCGTGGTGGCGTCGTCGGAGCTGGTGGTGTCGGCGTCCGAGGTGGACAGCCCCACGATCGCGTCGGCGAGCTCGACGGTCGTGAAGGGCACTCCGCGCACCTGGGTGAACGAGTGCACGTCGACGAGGTACTTGGCGCGCAGCAGCATCGCGAGCTGGCCCATGTTCATCTCGGGCACCAGGACGCGGTCGTAGCGGCGCAGGACCTCACCGGTGTTGGCAGGGAAGGGGTTGAGGTGGCGCAGGTGCGCCCGGGCGACCTTGGTGCCGGTGTTGCGCACGCTGCGTACGGCCGCGGCAACCGGTCCGTAGGTCGAACCCCAGCCGAGCACGAGGATCGAGGCCTCGCCGCTCGGGTCGTCGACCTCGAGGTCACCGATGGTGTCGGCGATCCGCTCGACCTTGCCCGCGCGCAGCCGCGTCATCAGGTCGTGGTTGTCGGGGTCGTAGGAGATGTTGCCGGTGATGTCGGCCTTCTCGATGCCACCGATGCGGTGCTCGAGACCGGCGGTGCCGGGGACCGCCCACGGGCGGGCCAGGGTCGACGTGTCGCGCAGGAACGGGTGGAAGACCGGCTCACCCTTCTCGTCGGTCGCGTTCGGCTCGGACGCGAACTCGACGGTGAGGTCGGGCAGCTCGGAGACGGTGGGCAGGGCCCACGGCTCGGAGCCGTTGGCAAGGTAGCCGTCGGAGAGGATGAAGACGGGCGTGCGGTACGCCGTGGCGATCCGCACCGCCTCGAGGGCGGCGTCGAAGCAGTCAGCGGGCGACTGCGGCGCGATGATCGGCACCGGGGACTCGCCGTTGCGCCCGAACATCGCCTGGAGCAGGTCGGACTGTTCGGTCTTGGTCGGCAGGCCGGTCGAGGGCCCACCGCGCTGGACGTCGACGATGACCAGCGGCAGCTCGAGAGAGACAGCCAGGCCGATGGTCTCGGACTTGAGGGCGACGCCCGGGCCTGACGTCGTGGTCACGCCGATGGCGCCGCCGAACGAGGCCCCCAGCGCTGCGCCGATGCCGGCGATCTCGTCCTCAGCCTGCAGGGTCGTCACGCCGTAGCGCTTGAGCCCTGAGAGCGTGTGCAGGATGTCGGAGGCCGGCGTGATCGGGTAGGACCCCAACAGCAGCGGCACCTTCGCGCGGTGCGAGGCGGTGACGAGGCCGTAGGCGAGCGCGATGTTGCCGGTGATGTTGCGGTAGGTGCCGGGCGCCATCGGGGCCGGGGCGATCTCGTAGGAGACGGCGAAGTCCTCGGTCGTCTCGCCGTAGTTGAGGCCCGCCCGCAGCGCGGCGATGTTGGCGGCGAGGATGTCGGGCTTGGCGCCGAACTTCCTCGTGAGGAACGCCTCGGTGCCGCTCGTCGGACGGTGGTACATCCAGGACAGCAGGCCGAGCGCGAACATGTTCTTGGCGCGCTCCTTGTCCTTGCGGGACAGGCTGTCGAACTCGGCCAGCGCCTTGACCGTGATCGAGGTCAGCGCGACGGGGTGGAGGTGCCACGACTCGAGCGAACCGTCGTCGAGGGGGTTCGTGGCGTAGCCGACCTTGGCCAGGTTGCGCTTGGAGAACTCGTCGGTGTTGGCGATGATCGTCGCCCCGCGGGGCAGGTCGCGCAGGTTGGCCTTGAGGGCAGCCGGGTTCATCGCGACGAGGACGTCGGGGGCGTCGCCGGGGGTGAGCACGTCGTGGTCGGCGAAGTGCAGCTGGAAGCTCGAGACGCCCGGCAGGGTGCCTTGGGGCGCCCGGATCTCGGCCGGGAAGCTGGGCAGGGTGGACAGGTCGTTGCCCAGTGCTGCGGTCTCGGACGTGAAGCGGTCGCCGGTGAGCTGCATACCGTCGCCGGAGTCCCCGGCGAAGCGGATGACGACGCGGTCCAGCTTCTCGACGGTCTTGCTGCTCATGCGGTCCTGACGGTCGTGGACGAACAGTTCTGGTGGACTGTCGCCGCGGCTCGTCCGGTGCCTCCGGGCTCACGGACGGCGCGCAGCGCAGCCTGTTGTTCCATCGTACGTCGGGTCAGGTAAGGGCACCCTACCCACCCTGCTTTTGAGATGAGTAACACGCTGTTATGAGCCAGCCGCCGCGAAGTGGCACAGGACCGGGCCCGCGACCACCTCAGGTCCACGGCCACCGGAGGAGGCTGCGGAACCGACAGCGGCTGGCGTAGCAGTCGGGCTAGCGTGCTGGCGTGTCCACCGACCTGCTCGTGCTCCCCAGCCCGCTGCTCGGCCCGGCTGCCTACGAGCCGTTCGCCTCGGCACTGGGCGACCGAGGCGTCGGTGTCTGCCTGGCCGAGCTGCCCGGGGACGCGATGACGCCGCAGGCGGTGCTGACGGCGTTCGTCGAGCAGGTCTGCGACAGCGGGGCGTCGACGCTGGTGGCGCACAGCAATGCCGGGTACTTCGTCCCAGCGGTCCGCGGCCGGCTCGCGGTGGCGGCTGCCGTCTTCGTGGATGCGGCCCTGCCGCTGGGAACCGGCACCAGCACCCTGCTCGCGCCGCCGCAGCTCGGGACGTTCCTGGCCGGACTGCCGAAGCAGGACGGGCTGCTCCCGCCGTGGCCGCGCTGGTGGGACCCCGCCGAGGTCGCCGCCCTGTTCCCCTCCGAGACGTGGCTCGCCCGGGTGAGCGATGGTGCGCCTCGCCTGCCGCCCGCCTACTTCACGACCCCCGTGGAGGTGCCGACGCACTGGGAGGCGCAGCCCGCGGCATACCTCGGCTTTGGTGGCACGTATGCCGAGGAGCTCACCTTCGCCCGAGCGGCCGGGTGGCCGGTGACCGTCGTCGACGGCCACCACCTGCACCTGCTCGCCGAGCCGGGGGCGACGGCGGACGCGGTGCTGGCGCTTCGCGAGCGCCTCGACGTCTGACACGGCAGCTCGACGACGGACACGGCAAAGCGGGGGTTGTTCGGGGAAACCACGACCGACAAGTGCCGTGTCGCCGCGCAACCCCCGCTTTGCCGGGAGTGCGGGGAGTGCGGGGCGGGTCAGTCGCCGGTCTGGCCGTCGGCGAGCTCGCGGAGCACATCGAGGTGACCGTTGTGGCGGGCGTTCTCCTCGATGAGGTGCAGCAGCACCCAGCGCAGCGTCGGGTGCTGGCCATCCCGGAACGGGGTCTTCGAGCGGGCGTCGAGGTCGAGGTCCGCGATGATCGCGTCGGTGCGGGCCGCCTGCGCGGCATACCCCTCCAGCGTCTGGGCCAGGGGTGTCGTGGCGCCGAGGCTGAACTCCCGGTCAGGCTCGGTCGCTGTCCACGGCCCGAGGTCGGGTCCGCCCACGAAACGGTTCTCGACCCAGGAGTGCTCGACCCAGCGCAGGTGGTTGAGCACCCCTCCCACCGTCGTCAGCGGCGATCCGGGCAAGGGTGCCGCCCCGACGTGGTGGGAAGCGAGGTCGCGACACTTCCCGGCCGCGACATCGCGGGTGTACTGCAGCATCGTGAGCAGGGTCGTGCGTTCGTCCCAGGTGGGCGGGGTGTCGTCCGGTGCCATCCCCCGACCCTGTCGTACCGTGCCGACTCGCGCCAGCCGGTTCCGGGGGCTCAGTTGAGGTTGTAGGGGTGGTTCGACGGCGGGAGCACGACGCCCAGCGTCTGGGCCAGGCCTTGCTCCCGCAGGACGAGCCGCAACCCGAGGCGCAGCCGCGTCTCGGTGTCCGGGGCGGCGAGCAGCCGTTGCCGGTCGCCGAGGTCGAGGCCCACCGTCGTCCCCACCAGGTAGGACAGCTCGACCGCCTCCTGCGGCCACTGCGGCTCCTCGGCGCCGAGCGTCCGGGCATACCGGTGCAGAGCCTCACGCAACCGGACGGCAAGGTCGGCCACAGCCACCTCGTCACCGCGGCGTTCCTCCAGGACCGTCACCTCTGCGGTCAGGTATGCCGTGCCGGTGTCGGCGAGCGCATCGAGGTGGAACCGCTGCATGCCCGTGCTGATCACGAGGTAGCGGCCGTCGCCGATCGAAGCGGCCTGGATGACCCGCGCCAGGCAGCCGATCTCGTGCAGGTCGTGGGCAGCGCCGACACCCACCTCGTGTCCGTGCCTGATGGCCACCACCCCGAACTCCGGCACGGGCATCGCGTTGACCAGGTCGCTGAGCATCACGACGTAGCGCGGCTCGAAGATCTCCAGGGGCAGCGATGCGCCGGGCACGAGGACCGTGCCCATCGGGAAGAGCGGGACCTGCGCCATGGCGCCCACCGTAGGTCTGCGCGGGCATTCCCGAAACCCCACGACCACGTATGGTGCGACGCCCCCGCGGCGGGACGGCCCACTAGGCTGCCAACCGTGTCGCCCTACGTCGTCGTCGCCGCAGTGGTCGTGGTCGGCCTGCTGCTGTTCGCGGCCGCCATGGGCGCCCGGAAGCTCCTCGCTCCGAGCGCCCCGACGCGCGCCAAGCTGACGACGTACGAGTCCGGCGTCGACCCCGTCGGGCAGGACTGGGCGCAGACGCAGATCCGCTACTTCGTCTACGCGTTCCTCTACGTCATCTTCGCCGTCGACGCGGTCTACCTGTTCCCGTGGGCGCTCGTGCTGCGGTCCGCGGACCTCGGCGCGGCTTCGCTCGTCGAGATCGCGGTGTTCATCGGTGTGCTGCTCGTCGGCCTGGTGCACGCGGCCCGGCGCGGCCTGCTGAGGTGGCTGTGATGGCTCCGGTCAACCTGCCCATGCCGCGCGTCGGCGCTGCGACCGACCTCGCGCCGCAGCCGATCCGCGTCGTCCTCAACTGGGGCCGGCGCTACTCCCTGTGGGTCTTCAACTTCGGCCTGGCCTGCTGCGCGATCGAGTTCATCGCCGCGTCGATGGCCCGTCACGACTTCATCCGCCTGGGTGTCATCCCGTTCGCCCCGGGGCCACGACAGGCCGACCTCATGGTGGTCTCGGGGACGGTCACCGACAAGATGGCGCCGGCCGTGCGCCGGCTCTACGACCAGATGCCCGAGCCGAAGTACGTGATCTCGTTCGGTGCGTGCTCAAACTCCGGCGGCCCCTACTGGGACTCCTACAGCGTCACCAAGGGCGTCGACACGATCATCCCGGTCGACGTCTATGTCCCCGGCTGCCCGCCGCGACCAGAGGCGCTGCTGCAGGGCATCCTCAAGCTGCAGGAGAAGATTGCCGCAGAGACGTTGTCCACCAAGGGGATTCGTGCGAAGTATGCGGGTCACCGCACTGCTTCCGCCGCCGAGGTGACGCGGGGGCTCGTCGCCCCTCCGACCAGCACGCCCGCCGGGGAGGGGTCGTGAACGACCCGGCAGCGGTGCAGCGACGCGAGGTGCCGCCGCGTGAATGGGTGGCCTCGGTCGAGGCCGCGCGTGGCGAGGGCTTCACCTTCTTCGACTGGCTCACCGCGGTCGACCAGGCCGACGACGCCGACACCCCGGGGCTCGACGTCGTGTGTCACCTCATGGACGGTTCCACGCCGAAGTCGCTGCGGCGCATCATGATCCGGACCCGTGTCCCCGAAGGTGAAGCACTCGCCAGCATCACCACGGTGTTCCGTGGCGCTGCGTGGCACGAGCGCGAGACGCACGAGATGTTCGGGCTGGGGTTCGACGGCTTCGACGACGGCACCGGCCAGGACCTGCGTCCGCTGCTGCTGCCCGACGGTTTTGAGGGCACCCCGCTGCGCAAGTCGTTCGTGCTCGCCGCCCGTGCCTCCAAGGCGTGGCCCGGTGCCAAGGAGCCCGGTGAGAGCGAGCACAGCAAGCCCACCGGGCGCCGCCGCGTGTCCGCTCCCGGCGTGCCGGATGCCGACTGGGGTCCGCGATGACTGCCGTCGAGGTCCTCGAGGTCGTCCTGCGCTCGGTCGCGGTGCTCGCAGCCTTCCTCGTCCTGCCGCTGCTCGTCGGCCAGACCGAGCACAAGGTGATGGCCCACATGCAGGGACGCCTCGGACCCATGTATGCCGGTGGGTTCCACGGCTGGGCCCAGCTGGTCGCCGACGGAGTGAAGTTCGTGCAGAAGGAGGACATCACCCCGGCCGCCGCCGACCAGCGGGTCTTCCGGTTCGCCCCCGCGGTGGCACTGGTCCCCTACCTCGTGGCCATGGCGGTGATCCCCCTGTCGCCCGGTGTCGTGGCAGCCGACGTCCCTGCCTCCGCGGTGTTCGTCCTCGCGGTGACAGCCGTCGGCATCCTCGGCACGCTGATGGCGGGCTGGGCCAGCGCCAACAAGTACTCCCTGCTCGGCGCGATGCGGTCCGCAGCCCAGCTGCTGTCCTACGAGCTGCCGCTCGTCCTCGCAGTGGCGTCGGTCTGCCTTGCGGCGGGGTCGCTGTCGCTGTCCGGCATCGTGGCCGCCTGGTCGCCTTGGTGGCTGCTGTGGCAGCTCCCCGGCGCGGTGGTCTTCCTCGTTGCCGGCGTCGCCGAGCTCCAGCGCCCACCGTTCGACATGCCCGTCGCTGACAGTGAGATCGTCTTCGGTGCCTACACGGAGTACACCGGGCTGCGGTTCGCGTTCTTCCTGCTGAGCGAGTACGCCGGGATCGTCGTCATGTCACTGTTGTTCGCCGTCCTCTACCTCGGTGGTTGGCATGGTGCGTTCAGTGACCAGCTCGGCTGGGTCTGGACCATGCTCAAGGCGTTCGTCATCGCAGTCGTCGTCATCTGGCTGCGGGTGTCCTGGCCGCGACTGCGCGAGGACCAGCTCCAGCGGCTGGCCTGGCTCGTGCTCGTGCCCCTCGCCCTCGCGCAGCTGGCCCTCACGGGTGTCTGGGTGGTGATGAGCACATGACCGAGCCGACCAAGCCCAGCAGCGGAGGCGCCATACCGGGGATCCTCAAGGGGCTCGCCACGACGGCACGCACCCTGGCAAAGCCGTCGCACACCGCGGAGTACCCCGATGTGTCGCCGCACCTGCCCCCACGCAGCCGCGGCGTCATCGCCCTGCTCGAGGAGAACTGCACCTCCTGCATGCTCTGCGCGAGGGAGTGCCCGGACTGGTGCATCTACATCGACTCCCACAAGGAGACGATCCCCGCGACGACCCCGGGTGGGCGCGACCGGCAGCGCAACGTCCTGGACCGGTTCGCCATCGACTTCAGCCTCTGCATGTACTGCGGCATCTGCGTCGAGGTCTGTCCGTTCGACGCGCTGCACTGGAGCCCCGAGTTCGAGTACTCCGAGCTCGACATCCGCGACCTGCTGCACGAGAAGGCCAGGCTCGGCCAGTGGATGCCCACGGTCCCGCCACCGCCGGCGCTGGACGAGCACTCCGCCGAGCCGGCCGAGATCGTCGCCCTGTCCAAGCCCGCCCGAGCAGTTCGCGCGTCCCCTTCGCGCCCGACGCGGGTGACTCCGGCGCCGGAGGCGGACGCGTGACGGGCCTCGACGTCGCCTTCGCGGCGGTGGGCGTCATCGCGGCAGCCAGCGGCCTGCTCGCGGTCACCACCCGCCACGTCGTTCACGCCGCGCTCTGGCTGGTGGTCTGCCTCGGCTCCATCGCCGGGTGCTACCTCGTGCTCGGTGCCGAGTTCGTCGCCCTCGTGCAGGTCCTGGTCTACGTCGGCGCGGTCGTCGTCCTCGTGCTCTTCGCACTGATGCTGACCCGGGCGCCCATCGGGCCGCACGCCGAGATCGCGACCAGCCGGCTGCACCGGGTGCTCGCTGCACTCCTCGGGGCGGGCACCACCGCGGTGCTGGCCAGCGTCCTGCTCCCGCTGGCAGCGCCGGTGTCGCGCTCGGAGACCGACACGACCGAGCTGGCGAGCGAGCTGTTCGGCACCTGGGTGTGGCCGTTCGAGCTGTTGTCCCTGCTGCTCCTCGTCGCCCTCGTCGCCGCGCTGGCCGTCTCCCGCGTGGCTCGTCGGGGGAGCGCCTCGTGATCCACCTCGCCGGTCCCTACCTCCTGGCGGCGGTGCTCGCCGGCCTGGGGGCGTATGGCGTGCTGGCCCGCCGCAACGCCGTGCTCGTCCTCATCGGGGTCGAGCTGGTCCTCAACGCGGCGACCCTGCTGCTCGTCTCGGTGGGGGCGTCCGGCGGGGACCGCTGGGCGGCAGGCAACGTCCTCACCCTCTTCGTCATCACCATCGCCGCGGCCGAGGTCTGCGTGGCCCTCGCCGTCGTCCTGGCCGTCTACCGGCTGCGCGGCGACATCGACCTCGACCGGGCTCGCCCGTGAGCGCCGGCGCGGCTCGGCTGGTCGTCCTCGTCCCGGTCGTCGCTGCCGTCCTCGGCCTCCTGCTCGCCCGGCGGCTCGACCCGCGCGCCGGACGAGCCGTGGCCGTGGGTGCCTCCCTCGTCACCGTCGCCGTGGCGCTGCTGCAGGTCGTGGCGGTGCAGACGACCGGGCAGGTGCCGGCCGTCAACACCCTGCCCCCGCTGGCCGCCGGTGAGCTGCGCATCCCGTTGCAGCTCCAGGCGACCACCGCCACGGCGCTGATCGTCCTCGTCGTCGCGGTCGTCGGCTGGGCGGTCCAGGCGTTCGCGGCCTGGTACCTGCGTGAGGACGACCGCTACGGCGTCTTCGCGGCGACGGTCTCGCTGTTCACCGCGGGGATGCTCCTGGTCGTCGAGTCCGCCGACCTGGTGCTGACCCTGGTCGGCTGGGAGGTGATGGGCTGGTGCTCCTACCTCCTCATCGGCCACTGGAGCCGCAAGGAGTCCGCCCGCCGGGCGGCACTCAAGGCCTACCTCGTCACCCGCCTCGCGGACGTCGGGTTCGTCCTCGGGGTGGTGATCCTCGCCGCGGGAGCCGGCACCACGGCATACCGGCAGGTGCTCTCGTCCTGGGCGCCGGTCACCGGGTGCGCGGACGCCAGCGCGTGCGCCGAGCCGAGCAGCGCGCTGCGGACGGCGGCCATGGTGCTGCTCGTCATCGGGGTCCTCGGCAAGTCCGGCATGGTGCCCTTCCACGACTGGCTGCCGGACGCGATGGAGGGCCCGACACCGGCGTCCGCGCTGATCCACGCCGCGACGATGGTGGCCGCCGGGACGTTCGTGCTGGCGCAGCTGTTCGACCTGCTCGCGGCCAGCGACGGCGCACGGTGGGTGCTCGCCGTGAGTACTGCGGTGACGATGGTCTGGGCGGCCCTGCTGGCCTTCGGGCAGAGTGACCTCAAGCGGCTCCTGGCCTACTCAACCCTCAGCCAGGTGGCCCTCATGCTGTCGGCGCTCGCCGTCGCGCCGGCCGACGAGGGTCCGGGCGCCGGGGTCCTGCACCTCTACTCCCACGCGTTCTTCAAGGCACTGCTGTTCCTCGCGATCGGGTGGCTGAGCGTCATCGTCGGCGGCACCGCTGCCGCCACGATGCGCGGTGGGCTGCGCGGACACGCGGTGCTGCGACCGGCGATGTTCGTCGGGCTGCTCTCGCTGGCCGGGGTGCCCCCGCTGGTGGGGTTCGTCTCCAAGGAGCACGTGCTCTCCGCCGCGGAGGCCGGCATCGCAGGGGCCCCGGCCCGGGCCTGGCTGGTCCTGGGCGCGGGCCTGACGACGGTGCTGCTCACCGCGGCCTACTGCATGCGGGCCTGGATGGTCCTGGACGACGTCGCGGCTGCCGACCTCGATCGCCACGACACCGACACGGCGCCCCGCACCGTGCAGGCCGCTGTCGTCGTGCTGGCAGTGCTCACCGTCCTGGGTGGGGTCGTCGTGTTCACCCCGCTGGTGGACCTCGAGGGGCACCTAGGGTGGTTCGTGGCAGTGCTGAGCGTTCTGCTCGTCCTGGGAGCGGCTGTCGCCGTCCGCCACGGCACGGTCCGTCGGCTGGGTCCTGGGCAGGACCCCGCCCACCTGGTCGGCGCTCGACAGGCCGGCTTCGACTCCGGCTTCGGTGTCGACCGCCTGTATGTCGCGCTCGTGGCCACCCCCGTGCTCGCCGCCGCCCGGCTCGTGGTGTTCCTCGACCGTGAGGTCGTCGACGCCTACGTCCGCGGAGCTGCGGTCGGTGCGGTGCTGGCCGGTCGTGGTGGGGACCGCGCCCACCGCGCGGAGCGGGCTGCGACCGGACTTGCCTGGGTGGTCGCTGGAGCGGTCGCCGCGGCACTCGCGGGGGTGGCGCTGCGGTGATCCTCGCTGCCCTGGTCGTGCCCGCCGCCGTGGCGGCCTGGCTGCTCACCGCCGGTCGCGGCCTGACCCACCGCGCCGTCAACCTCACCGCGGCAGCCACGAGCGTCGCCACGCTCGTCGCAGTGGTCCTCGCCGTCGTCCTGCGGCCCGAGGTCGACCGGCCGTGGGTGCCCTCCCTCGGGCTGCGCTGGCACCTCGGTGTCGACGGCATCAGCGCACCGCTGCTCCTGCTCACCGCCCTGCTCGGTGTGGTCGTCGTGCTGCACAGCCGCGAGCGCCCGCCGGTCGGAGGCACCAGCGCCGCCTTCCACGCCTGCCTGCTGCTCGTCGAGCTCGGTGCCCTCGCAACGTTCTTCGCCCGCGACGCCGTGCTGTTCTTCGTGGCCTTCGAGGTCGTGCTCGTGCCGATGTGGGTGCTCATCACGCGCTTCGGTGACGCCCACCAGCCCCGCGCACGTGCCGACGCCGGCGGCCGCTTCGTCCTCTACACGGCACTCGGCTCGACGCTGATGCTCGTCGGCATCCTCGCCCTCGTGACCCGGGCCGGCACCTCGGACCTGGGGGTCCTCGCCCTGGACGCCGGACGTGGGTTGTCCCCGACGACCCAGCTGGTCGTCGCTGCACTCCTCGTCGCCGGACTGGCCGTCAAGGTGCCGGTGTTCCCGCTGCACACCTGGCTCCCCGCCGCCCACACGGCGGCTCCCACCGCTGGTTCGGTGCTGCTCGCCGCGGTGCTGCTCAAGATGGGCACCTACGGCCTGGTCCGACTGCCCCTGGCCACCGTGCCGGACGGGTTCGCCCGCGTCGCACCCGTCCTCGCCGTGCTCGGCGCCGTCGGCATCCTCTGGGGAGGACTGGCCTGCCTGGTCGAGCGTGACCTCAAGCGCCTGGTCGCCTACTCCTCCGTCGCGCACATGGGCTTCGTCGCGATCGGGCTCGCCAGCGGCACCCGCACCGGCCTGCAGGCCGCGCTGTTCGCGAACGTCGCCCACGGTGTCATCTCGGCGTTGCTGTTCGTCGTCGTCGGCGGCCTCAAGGACCGCTGGGGCACTGCCGATCTCGAGACCGCCCGCGCCGCACTGCGTGAGGTGGCTCCGCGGCTCGGCTTCGCCCTCGTCACCGGGCTCGCCGCCTCCCTCGGGCTGCCCGGCCTCGCCGGCTTCTGGGGCGAGATCCTCAGTGTGTATGCCGCCTGGTCGCCGGCCGGTGACCGTCCGCTCGGGCTCTTTCGCACCGTCGCCGTCGTGGCGGCGGTCGGCTCCGTGCTCGCAGCTGCCTATGCCCTGCGGGTGGCCCGCGTGGTCTGGGCGGGGGAGCGCGCCACCCCGCCGATCGAGGACAGCCGCGGCAGCGAGTGGGACGTCATGGTGGTCCTCGTCCTCGCGACCCTCGCCCTCGGGGTGGTGCCCGGGCCGCTGCTCGCCCTGACCCGCGACACCGTCAGCACCCTCATCGGGGCCACGCCGTGACCGCCTTCGCCGTGCCCGCCTTCGCCGTGCCCGCCGCGGCCAGCTCGGTGGTCAGCCTCGACTGGCTGGTGCTCGGTCCCGTCCTGGCGCCGGCGGCCGGTGCCGTCCTCGTGCTCGTCGTCGACGCGGTCGCCCCCCGTCTGGCTCGGCTGCACTACGTCATCGGGGTGCTGGCCCTGGTCGTCGGTGCCGCGCTCGCCGTGCCCACGGCCCTGGGCTCGGCCGCGGACCCGCGACGCTCCCTGTGCCTGCCCGCGCCCGACGGTGCCTGCCTGTACGAAGCCGGTCCGGTGGTCGGGGCCCTGCAGCTCGGCGGTCTGCTGGCCGCCCTGGTCGTCCTGCTGCTCGCCTGGCCGAGCGACGCAGGCCACCTCGACCCCGCCGGCCCTGCCGATCGTGCCGAGCGCGTAGACAGCGCCGAGCCCGTCAACCGCGCCGAGCCCGCCGGGGGCTCACCCCGTCCGGTAGAGGCGTTGCGCGGTGGCCCGGCGGTCATCGTCTCCCTCGTGCTCGCGGCAACCGCCGGAGCCGCTGGCGTCGCCGCAGCGCACGACCTCGCGTCGTGGCTGGTCAGCCTCGAGCTGGCGACCCTGCCGGCGATCGCGCTGGTCGCCCTGCGAGCCACCCCGGACGCCGGGCGGGGCGCCCTGGCGCTGTTGACCACCTCGGTCGTGTCCTTCGCCCTCGTGGTCCTGGGTGCCGCCCTCTGGCTGCTCTCCACGGGCGAGGCCGTCTTCTCCGGACCGGCCGCCGCGACGGCGCTCGCGGATCCCGAGCGCCGGGCGGTGCTGCTGCTCGGCCTGCTGCTCCTCCTCGCAGGAGTCGGCTTCAAGCTGTCGCTCGTGCCGTTCCACGTCTGGACCCCGCAGGCCTACGCGGGCGGCACCGAGGCCGTCGCCGCGTTCCTCGCAGCCACGTCGAAGGTCGCGGCCCTGGCCGCCCTGCTCGTGGTCCTCGGACCCATCGCAGCCTCCGGGACCGCCGGAGCCACGCCGGTCCTCGTCGTCGTGGGCATCGTGGCTGCGGTGTCCATGACCGTCGGCAACCTCGTCGCCCTCGTGCAGGACGACCCGGTGCGGCTGCTGGCATGGTCGACGGTGGCCCAGGCCGGGTGGGTGGTGCTGCCGCTTTCTGTGGCCACCACCGCGGCCGCCCAGGCCTCGGGCGCCTACCTGCTGGCCTACCTCGTCGCCACCCTCGTCGCCTTCGTCGTGGTCCACCTCGTGGCCCGGTCGCCCGCTGTCATGGACGACCACAGCCGGGGTGAGCCCGGTCGTGGCCGGACGCTCGCGGCATACACGGGGCTGCTGCGCTCGCGACCCATCCTGGGGGGCGCCCTGGGACTGGCCCTGCTGTCCCTGGCCGGACTCCCGCCGGGTGTGCTCGGACTGGTCGCGAAGGTCGTCGCGCTGCGGCCGGTGGTCGGCGACGAGCAGTGGCTGCTCGCCCTGGTGGCCGTGGCGAACGCCGTCCTGGGGGTCGCGGTCTACCTGCGATGGTTCACGGTCCTGCTGCGCGACCCGGACCCGTCGAGCACGACCGGAGCCGAAGCAGCCGAAGCAGCCGACGGGGACGACGGGGACGACGGTCCGCTCGAGGAGCTGTTCGGCGGCCCGGTGCCCCGCCCGGCCCTGGCTGCACTGCTGCTGTCCGGTGCGGTGCTGGTGGCTGCCAGCGTGCTACCGCAGCTCGTGCTCGGCCTGCTGGGCTGACGGGGGAACGCCCGCACGAAAGGGAGCGTTGAGGCAGACATGCACAACCATTTCAACGGACTCAAGACTGCTGCCCTGTTCGGTGGCATCTTCGCCGTCCTCCTGGCCATGGGTTCGGTCATCGGTGGTGGCAGATACATCTGGCTGTTCGCCCTCATCGGCGTCGGCATGACGTTCTACGGCTACTGGAACTCCGACAAGCTCGCGATCAAGGCCATGCACGCCTACCCGGTCAGCGAGGCGCAGGCGCCCGCGATGTACCGGATCGTCCGTGAGCTCAGCACCGCCGCTGGCAAGCCGATGCCCCGCCTCTACATCAGCCCGACCCCGGCCCCCAACGCCTTCGCGACCGGCCGCAACCCGGAGAACGCCGCTGTCTGCTGTACCGAGGGCATCCTCGGCCTGCTCGACGAGCGCGAGCTGCGCGGGGTGCTCGGTCACGAGCTGATGCACGTCTACAACCGCGACATCCTCACGGGGTCGGTCGCCGCAGCGGTCGCCGGCGTCATCACCTCTGCCGCGCAGATGGTCATGTTCACGAGCATGTTCGGTGGCGGTGGCAACGACGAGAACCGTCCCAACCCGTTGGCCCTGCTGGCGATGGCGTTGCTCGCGCCGTTCGCCGCGATGGTCATCCAGATGGCCATCAGCCGCACCCGTGAGTACGACGCGGACGAGGACGGCGCTCGCCTCACCGGCGACCCGCTGGCCCTCGCCTCGGCCCTGCGCAAGCTCGAGGCCGGGGTCCAGCGCGCGCCGCTGCAGCCCACACCGGCGATCCAGAACTCCAGCCACATGATGATCGCCAACCCGTTCCGGCCCCAGGACGTGTCGCGCTTCTTCTCGACGCACCCGCCGATGACCGAGCGCATCGCCCGCCTCGAGCAGCAGGCCCACGGTTTCCGCCAGCGCTGAACCTGCGCCGGCGGGCCACTCCCGCCGCCGATTCGCGCCGATCGCCGGACGTCCCACGACGCCTCGCCGGACGCGCCGAACAGGCTAGGTGGGGGCCGTGTCTGGCAATTGGGCTCGGACACGCTATGGTTGTCGCAGTTGCAGTTGCAGTTCCTCGTCTGAGTGGGCCCGCCAATGTGCGGGCCTTTTTTCTTCAGCGGCTTGTTCCGTGTCGTGGTGGTGTGCGCAGCTGGTGGATCGCGTCCGCGACCCACCTCGGCCAACAGGAACGAGAAATCCCATGGCACAGGGAACTGTTAAGTGGTTCAACGCTGAGAAGGGCTTCGGCTTCGTGGAGCAGGACGGCGGCGGCCCCGACGTCTTCGTTCACTACAGCGCGATCGAGTCCAGCGGCTACCGCTCGCTCGACGAGGCACAGCGCGTGGAGTTCGACATCACGCAGGGCCCCAAGGGCCCGCAGGCCGAGAAGGTCCGCGTCATCTGAGCCACCGCAACCGGTGAACTCACCGAAGCCCCCGACCAGCTCTGGTCGGGGGCTTCGGTCTGTCCGGGGGTCGGTGGGCCCGGAGTCGGTGGGTCCGGAGTCGGTGGGTCCGGCGCCCGACGAGACGGCACAGGGTGCGCGGAGTCGACTTCGCGCAGCCTGTGGCGACCTCGCGCACCTCAGGCGTCTGCGGAGTCGTTCTCCGGTGCGCGCAGTCGACTTCGCGCACCTCGTGCCCGCCCAACCCCGCGCGCCGCCGAACCTGGCAGGTCGGAACCCGTATCCGCCGGCACGCGCCGACTCGCCGGACCCGGGCAGAGCGACGCGCCGGGTGGTGCTGGTTGAATCCCTCCCATGCCGTCCCTGACCCGGTCCGAAGCCCGCGAACGTTCAGCCCTGCTGGAGGTGACGCGGATGGAGGTGGACCTCGACCTCGACCAGGGGGAGCAGGAGTTCGGCTCCGCCACACGGATCACCTTCTCCTGCACCGACCCCGGCGCCTCGACGTTCGTCGACGTCTTGGCTGTCGAGCTGTACTCGATGGTCCTCAACGGCGAGCCGGTCGACGTCTCGACCCTCACGGACGGCAGGGTCCCCCTGGGCGGTCTGGCCGCGCAGAACGTGCTGGAGGTCCGGGCCAGGATGGCCTTCAGCCGCGACGGCCAGGGCCTGCACCGCGCGGTCGACCCCGCCGACGGTGAGCACTACGTCTACGGTCACCTGTTCCTCGACGCCGGTCCCCGGGTGTTCGCCTGTTTCGACCAGCCCGACCTCAAGGCCCCGTATGCCGTGACCGTCTCGGCCCCGCAGGCGTGGACCGTCCTCGGCAACGGCGCGGCCACCAGGACCGCACCCGGTCGCTGGGAGCTGGCCGAGACCAAGCCGCTGGCGACCTACTTCGTCACGGTCTGCGCCGGTCCTTACGCCTCCGTGCTCGACGAGCACGACGGCATACCGCTGGGCCTCCACGCCCGCGCCTCCCTCAAGGAGGCCCTCGAGCTCGGTGCGCCCCAGATGCTCGAGGTCACCAAGGCGAGCTTCGACTACTACCACCAGCTCTTCGGCATCAGGTACCCGTTCGGCGAGTACCACCAGGTGTTCGTCCCAGAGTTCAACGCGGGCGCGATGGAGAACCCCGGCTGCGTCACCTTCCGTGACGTCTACGTCTTCCGGGGTGCCGCCGCCCGCGACGAGATCCTCGCGCGCTCCAACACGATCGCCCACGAGATGGCGCACATGTGGTTCGGCGACCTCGTGACGATGCAGTGGTGGGACGACCTGTGGCTCAACGAGTCGTTCGCGGAGTACATGTCGCATCGCACGCTCGATGCAGCGACCGAGTTCGGCACCGAGGCGTGGGTGGACTCCACCATGGCGCGCAAGGCGTGGGGGTATGCCGCGGAACGCACCCCTTCCACGCATCCCGTGGCCGGGTCGGCTGCGCTCGACGCGCAGTCGGCGTTGCAGGACTTCGACGGCATCTCCTATGCCAAGGGTGCGGCCACGCTGCGTCAGCTCATCGCCCACATCGGTGACGACGCGTTCATCGCCGGGGTCTCGGCCTACCTGCGAGAGCACTCGTTCGGCAACGGCACGCTGGCCGACTTCATGGGCTTCATGGAGAGCGCCAGCGGCAAGGACCTCGGTGAGTGGACGCAAGCCTGGCTGCTCACGGCGGGGGTCGACGTGATCGCCCTCGAACGCGAGAGCGGCACGGTGCACCGCACTGCGCCGCAGGGGTTTCCGGCAGACCGCCCCCACACCCTCGATGTCGCCGGGTTCAGCGCTGGGGTCGAGACGTTCCGGGTGCCGGTGACGACGACCGGGAGCTCGACCGTCGTGCCCGCCCTGGCATCGGCGGCTGCCGGCGACCTCGTGGTCCCCAATGCCGGTGACCTCACGTGGGCCACCGTGACCCTCGACCCCGCCTCGATCGCGGCGGTTCCGCAGCAGCTCGCCATGGTGCCCGACCCGCAGGCCAGGGCCGTGGTCTGGGTGTCCCTCATCGACGGCATCTGCCTGGGGAAGGTCGACCCCCGGGTGATGCTCCGCACCGTCGGGCAGGCGTGGCCGCACGAGGACAACGCCTCGATCCTCAACCGCACCGCGGGGAGCCTGCTGGGCCGCATCATCCCGACCTTCCTGCCACGCGACGAGCAGGACGAGGCGGTCCAGGTGGTGGCCAAGGCGGCTACCGAGGCCCTCGAGGCAGCGGAGCCCGGCTCGACCCGCGCCCTCGTCGCGGCTCGCGCGGTCGCCCGCACCTCGGCGGACGAGGAGCTCCTGCGGGCCTGGGCGGCCGGTGAGCGCCGACCCGCTGGCCTCGAGGACGACTCCGACTTCGGCTGGCTCGTGCTGCGCAACCTCGCTTCCCACGGCCTGGCCGGGCGCGACCTCATCGAGGCGACCCGGGAGCGCGACGACACCCTCCAGGGCCGGCTGAGCGCCCTCCTGGCAGGCGCCTCGATGCCGGACGCGGACGCCAAGGCGTGGGCGTGGTCGCAGATCACGACCAACCGCGAACGCTCCAACTACGAGCTCAACGCCCTCGCCCAGGGATTCTGGTCCTCGGGCGAGCTCGACGTGCTGCGGCCGTATGCCGCGCGCTACTTCCGCGACGTGCCGGCCATGAGTGCGTGGGTCGGCGACGACGCCCTCGCGCGGGTCGCCCAGCTCGGCTTCCCTTCCCGGGTCGTCGAGGAGGCCACCGCAGGGCTGAGCCGGGCAGCGCTGCTGCGCGACGACCTGACCCCTTCCGTACGGCGCGGCATCGTCGACGCGCAGTCCGAGCTCGAGGAGGCCCTGCGGTCCCGCGCCACGTTCGGCTGACGGCCGCGCGGCCCGATCGGCTGCGTCGACTTCGGCGTTCTCGCAGGTCCGGCGGGTGGCTGCCTTGGAGAAGGCGCGCGGTTTGCCCGGTCCCGCCCCCATGGGGTCGCGAAATTCTTGAGATGTCAGTCGACGTACACCTCGGTCGATGGAGGTCTCCTCCGGGAGATCGCAGTGTGACCCAGCTGACCGAAGGGTCCCCCCTCGGCGCCCACCACCCCTTGGGGCTCGCATCGAAGGCCCGTGAGGTCGCCAGCCGCGTCGGCATCGGTGACCATGAGAGGGCGGGCCTGGCCCTGGGGCTCGCCGCCGTGCCCGACCCGGGCACGACGGCATACGGGTGCAGGGGTCAGCGGTAGTTGGTGAACTGGATCGCGAAGTCCAGGTCGTCCTTGCCCTTGAGCAGCGCCTGGATGGCCTGCAGGTCGTCACGGGACTTGCTCGTCACGCGCAGCTCCTCGCCCTGGATCTGGCTCTTGACCGTCTTGGGCCCTTCGTCGCGGATGATCTTGCCGATCTTCTTGGCGTTCTCCTGCGAGATGCCCTCCTGGAGCCCGAGCTCGAGGCGGTACTCCTTGCCGGAGAGCTGTGGGCCGCGCTCCGGGACGTCGAGGTGCTTGAGGGAGACCTTGCGCTTGACCAGCCAGGTCTGGAAGACGTCGAGGACGGCGTTGGCGCGCTCCTCGGTGTTGGCCTTGATGACCACCTTGTCCTCGCCGCTGGCCTCGATCGAGGCGCCGACGTTCTTGAAGTCGTAGCGCGTGGCCACCTCGCGGGCGGCGCTGTTGAGCGCGTTGGCGACCTC
>JBDSKZ010000091.1:0-17197 GCA_039916625.1 Pedococcus sp. | reverse complement strand
GAGGTCAAGGCTTCGGCCAGCGACCGGTCCGATACGAGGCCCCGACGCAGGGCGGCGTCGGCAGCACACAGGGCCGTCATGGCGTTCGTCACGGCGCCGGTCTGCACGATGGCGACAGACAGTCGGCTCTGCTCGTCGAGGCCCACGGCCAGCGCCGGGTGCAGGGTGAAGGAGGGCTGCCGCCTGGTCTGGCGGTCCCGCAGGCGAGTGAGGTGGACCCGGGCGAGGTCTGCGTCGTCGACCGGCAGGTTCTTGAGCACGAGCGCTGAGTAGTGGCTGACCCACGCCCTGTTGGCGAAGTGGCGTCGAAGCGCTGTCGCGGTGAGTCGGTGTCGACCCGCCGCATCCTCGGGGGAGCCGCCCGCCCACCAACCTCGCGTCAGTAGGGTGCAGGCGCCGTCCCGCGCGAGGCCCTGGAGCTGACGGGTGCCGAGGCCCAGGATGCGTGCGTCGGCGGTGCTTAAGACGCCGTCGCGGGCGATGGTGGCGACCTCCATGCCGAGACTATGGCGCAGGTCGGCGGTCGCGGATCCGGGTTGTGCACAGGGCCAGGGCGCCATACCCGGCAGTCGGCCGACGAAAGTGCACTCTGCCCGTGAAGCTTCGTGGGCAGAGTGCACTCTGGTGGGCAGCGCGGCAGGCAGCCGCGCCCGGCGTCAGGGGTGGGAGCCGGTGACGGACTCGAGGCCACGGGGGGCTTCGCCGATGTAGCGCGAGCTCGGCCGGATCAGGCGACCGGTCTTCTTCTGCTCGAGGATGTGCGCCGACCACCCGGCGGTGCGGGCAGCGGCGAACAGCGGGGTCATCATCGCGCCGGGAACCTCGGCGAAGTCGAGCAGCACCGCGGCCCAGTAGTCGACGTTGGTCTCCAGCACACGGTCCGGCTGACGTTCGCGGAGCTCGGCCAGGGCAGCCTGCTCCAGCTCGAGGGCCACCTTGAAGCGCGGGGCGCCGAGGCGCTCGCAGGTGTCGCGCAGCACGGCGGCGCGGGGGTCGTAGGCACGGTAGACGCGGTGGCCGAAGCCCATCAGCCGCTCACCGCGGTCGAGGACGCCCTTCACGTAGGCCTGGGCGTCACCGGTGCGCTCCACGCCTTCGATCATGTGCTGCGCACGGGACGGGGCTCCGCCGTGCAGGGGCCCGGACAGTGCGCCGATGGCGCCGGACAGGCAGGCGGCGACGTCGGCCCCGGTCGAGGCGATGACGCGGGCGGTGAATGTCGAGGCGTTCATGCCGTGCTCGGCCGCGGAGATGAAGTAGGCGTCGACGGCCTCGACGTGCTGGGGATCGGGCTCGCCGCGCCAGCGGATCATGAACCGGTCGACGATCGTGCGGCCTTCGTCCACGCGGCGCTGCGGCACCATCGGCGATCCCTGCCCGTGGGCGGACTGCGCGATGAACGACAGGGCCATCACGGACGCGCGGGCCAGGTCGTCGCGGGCCTGCTCGGCGTCGATGTCGAGCAGCGGCCTGAACCCCCACAGGGGCGCGAGCTGGGCCAGCGCCGACTGCACGTCGACCCGGATGTTGCCGGAGTGCACGGGCAGCGGGAACGGTTCGGCCGGCGGCAGGCCCGGGTCGAGCTCGTTGTCGACGAGCAGGCCCCACACCTGCCCGAAGCTGACCCTGCCGACCAGGTCCTTGAGGTCGACACCCCGGTAGCGCAGCGAACCGCCTTCCTTGTCGGGTTCGGCGATCTCGGACTCGAAGGCGATGACGCCTTCGAGCCCGGGCTTGAAGTCGCTGTCGGTCATGTTGGGGGTCCCCGATCTGTTCGTCATCGTTGGCGATGGTCAGGCGTGGCCGGTCTGCCTTGCGTGGGTCCGGATGGGTTACGTCCGGGCGGCGGGCTGGCTCGGCACATTCTGCACCGTCACCGCCGTCCGCCACTATGGCCCCATGCTCATTCCGGACGACGACTTCGACGGCGAGACCTTCGGCGGCGACCTCGGCGGCGGGTCCGTGGAGAACTCCCGCTTCCTCGAGTGCACCTTCGAAAACTGTGACCTGTCGCAGCTGCGGGCGTCGCGCGCCCGGTTCAGCGAGTGCGTGCTCACGGGGGTGCGCGGGGCCGGCGTCGACCTCTCCGAGTCGGCGTGGCAGGACTGCACCGTCCGTGGGGCGCGGCTCGGCGCCGTCCAGCTCTATGGCGCGGAGCTGCGCAGGGTGCGCTTCGAGGGCTGCAAGATCGAGTTCCTCAACCTGCGCGGCGCCAAGCTGTGGGACGTGCAGTTCGTCGACTGCCAGCTCGTCGAGCCGGACTTCGCCGAGGCGGAGCTGACGCGGGTCGAGTTCGACGGCGGTCGGGTCATCGGCCCGGACTTCTCCCGGGCCCGGCTCAAGGACGTCGACCTCAGCACCTCCGTGGTGAGCGCCCCGAGGGGCATCGCCGGGATGGCGGGGGCGAAGATCTCTCGCCTGCAGCTCATCGACCTTGCCGAGGCCTTTGCCGTCGAGCTGCACCTCACGGTCACGGACTGACGCCCGTGCCGGATGGGCGGTCACCGGCAGCAGCGCTGGATCGTCAGCGCCGGGTCGCCGGCGCTGGATCGACAGCGCCGCAGCTTGGAGCGTCGCGAGGTCAGCTCTTGGAGCGGCGCTTGTCCCTGACCGACAGCGTCTGCTTGCCCTCGTCGCGGATCTCGAACAGCTCGATCGCCTTGAGCAGCTTGATGAGCGAGCCGTACCCGTAGTTGCGCGAGTCGAACGACGACTGGTTCGAGATGTACTGGCCGATCGTGCTGACCCGGGCCCAGCCGTCCTCGTCGGCAGCGCCTTCGGCGGCGTTGCGCAGCATCCGCACGAGGCGGGCATCACCCTTGAGGTCGCTCGGGCTCCGACGCACGGGAGTGGGTGGGCTGACCGCCTTCTCGGCAGCGGCGCTCTTGCTCGCCCTTGCCGTCGACCCTGACTTCGCCGTCCTGGCCGAAGGAGGCGACTCGACCACGACACGGGCCTCGCGCTGCTCGTCGGTGACCGGTTCGGAGACTTCCTCCTCGGGATCGGCGAGCTGGTCCAGGCGCAGGAACTTGGTGCACGCCGTCTGGAACGGCTCGGGCGTCTTCGCCTCGCCGAACCCGTACACCTGGGCACCCTTGGCCCGCAGGTGCAGCACCAGTGGCGTGAAGTCGGCGTCGGACGACACGATGCCGAACGCGTCGGGGTGGTCGTTGTAGAGCAACGCCATCGCGTCGACGACCATCGCCATGTCGCTGGCGTTCTTGCCGCGGCTGTAGTCGAACTGTTGCATCGGCAGGATGGCGTTGGCGTGCAGGAGCTCGGTCCACGGCCGAAGGCCGGGCTTGGTCCAGTTGCCGTACGCCCTGCGGATGCTCGTCTCCCCGAGCTTGGAGAGCTCGCCGAGGATGTGGTCGAGCTTCTTGGCGGAGGAGTTGTCTGCATCGATGAGCAGGGCGATGCGCGCGCGAGGGTCCATGCGGCGACGCTACGCCCTGGGCGGCGGCGCGGTGTCCCCACGGCGCGGCATAGGGTCCGTCGGGTGCCGTTGCTCCTCGACCTCGCCCCGCTGCGGGAGAACGCGCCATACCGCCGTCTGTATGCCGGCTTCACCCTCTCCAACGTCGGCTCCCAGCTCGCCGTGGTGGCCATCGGGCTCCAGGTCTACGACCTGACCCGCAGCACTGCCGCCGTAGGCATCGTGGGGCTCTGTGCACTGGTGCCGTTGGTCATCATGGGCCTGTATGGCGGCACGCTCGTCGACCACTTCGACCGCCGTGTGGTCGGTCTGGTCGCGCAGGGCGTCGCGTTCGTCACGAGTATCCTGTGCGCCTTGCAGGCCTGGTCCGGGAACACCGAGGTCTGGGTCCTCTACCTGCTCGTCGCGCTGTGGAACGGCGCCTTCGCGGTCTCCTCGCCGGCGCGCAGCTCGATCTACCCGCGCATCCTGCGCCGCGACCAGCTCCCCGCGGCCAACGCCCTGTCGGTGTTCGCGATGAACGCCTCGATGACCGTGGGTCCGTTGCTGGCGGGTGTCCTCGTCGACGCCGGCGGGTTCAAGACGGCCTACACCGTCGACGCCGTCATCACGACTGCCGCCCTCTGGGGGCTGGCCACGCTCCCCGCCCTGCCTCCCGAGCCGGCCCAGGAGGGCGCGGCCCCCTCGAAGCCCGGCCTGCGCTCGGTGCTCGACGGGTTCACCTTCCTGGCCACCCGGCCCAACGTGCGCATGACGTTCGTCGCCGACATCGCCGCGATGGTGCTGGCCCAGCCGCGCGTGCTGTTCCCGGCCGCCGGAGCCGTGATCTTCGGTGGCGGCGCCAAGACCGTCGGAGCCCTCAGCGCGGCGGCCGCGGTCGGGGGGATCGTCGCGATGTTCTTCTCGGGACGTCTCGGCACCGTGCGGCGGCAGGGTCTGGCGATCCTGGTGTCGATCGTGGGCTGGGGGTTCGCGATCGCCGGGTTCGGTGCCGCCATGCTGGCGGCAGGGGGAGGACTCAGCCGCGGTACGGCGCTGTGGTTCGGGCTGCTCGCGATGGCGGTGGCCGGGGCGTCCGACTCGGTGAGCGCGGTGTTCCGGACGACGATCCTGCAGTCCGCGACCCCGGACCACCTGCGCGGTCGGCTCCAGGGGGTGTTCATCGTGGTCGTGGCCGGGGGGCCGCGACTGGGTGAGCTGGCGGGCGGGTTCCTGTCGACCGGAGTCGGAGAGGCCAGGACAGCCGTGATCGGCGGTATGGCGTGCGTGCTCGCCATCGTCGTGCTCGCCCGCCTGCAGCCCGGGTTCCTGCGCTACGACGCCCGCGACCCCACGCCCTAGCCGCGTACCGCCAGTCCCTGGGTGCCAGTCGAAAGTCGGGACAGAGGGCAGAGGGCAGAGGGCAGGTGCCAGGATCCGGGGTCAGCTCACGACGTCGCGCTGGGCAAGTGCTCGCCGCCGGACGTCGTCGGGGTCCTGCATCGCCCACCGGACGGTCGCGGTCGCGACCCCACCGAGGGGACGGCCGACGAAGCGCTCGGTGACGGGCAGCCAGGGCAGCCGCAGCGGCATACGGGCCCAGCGGGGGAGCATCGCGACCGCGCCCGCCCCGAGTGCGCTGTAGCCGGCCCTGGCCGCGAACGGCAGGGGAGGGTGCACGAGCAGGAAGCGCGCGGCCTCGCGAGCCGCGGCGGTGGACTCGAGCTCGGGGCGGTAGTCCTCGATGGTCTGGCGCAGGGCGGCGACGGTGCGCGGCGGGTCGATGACCCCGAGGGCCTGTGCGACGACACAGCTCTGCTCGACGTACTGGTCTGCCTCGGCGTCGGTGAGCGACTGCACGGCATAGCGCTGGTAGGCGGTGAGGAAGCTGTCGGCCTCGGTGACGTGCACCCACTTGAGCAGGTGCGGGTCGCTCGCGGAGTAGGGGCGGCCGTCGTGCGCCTTGCCACGCACCCGCTCGTGGATGCCGCGGATGCGGTCGATGAGCACCTCGGCGTCCTCGATCGTGCCGAAGGTCGTCGTCGCGAGGAACTCGCTCGTCCGCTGGAGCCGGCCCCACGGGTCACCCTTGTAGCCGGAGTGGCCTGCCACGCCGGCCATCGCGAGGGGGTGCAGCGACTGGAGCAACAGGGCACGGATGCCGGCGGGGAACATCGAGGCGTCTGCGTGGACGCGCCAGATCGGGTCCTCGGGCGTGAACCAGCGAGGGCCCTCGGCGCCCCAGATGCGCTCGGCCTTCACCCGAGCGTCGTCGCCGGCGACCTTGGAGCGCAGGGCGTGCGCGAGCTGGCGCCGCGCGCCGCTGGAGATCGGACCGAGGAGGGCCACGTCAGCGCACGCCGCGGCGACGCGGAATCTGCTTGAGGCGCTCGGCCGGGGTGGGCAGGTCGGCCGGACGGACGCGGGTCGACAGGTCGCTGTTGGCGACGAGCTCGGCGATCGGTGTCGTCGTGGTCGGGTGGGCGGCGATCGGGTCGTCGGCGGAGAACACGATCCAGACGGCTTCGCCGTGGTCAGCGCGCGGGTCGAACGTCTTCAGGACCGACCCGTCGCGGACGGTGCCGGCGTGCTCGATGGCCCGTCGCTTGGCCTTCTGCCGGTCGATGGCCTTCTGGGCCGCAGCCATCGCGGGCTCCTTGGCCTGCTGGGCGAGCACGACGGCATGGGGGCCGTACTTCACGCCCCACCGGATGATGCTGCCGACGGCCTTGCCTTTGCCTGGCATCGTGCCTCCCTGTCGCTGACTCGTTCTCCTCACCCTAATCTCGACTCATGACAGATGCGCGGCGCGTGGACTACACCGGCGAAGGACTCTCGGAGGCGCAGGTGGCCCCAACGCCCTGGCAACAGGCCCGGCAGTGGGTCGAGGAGGCCATCGCCAGGTCGGAGGCGCAGGATGACGTGCCCGAACCGACCGCCCTCTCGGTTGCGACGGTCGACAGCCACGGGCAGCCCAACGTCCGCACGGTCCTCATGCGCTTCTTCGACGACCGGGGGCCGGGCTTCCTCACGGCGACCGTGTCGGCGAAGGGCGAGGAGATCGCGGCAACCGGCGGCCTCGCCGCTGCCCTGACGTGGCCGTCGATGTTCCGCGCGATCCGCTTCCGCGGGCAGGCGAAGCCGCTCGACCGCGAGGAGGTCGAGGGCTACTTCTCCTCCCGTCCATGGGCCTCGCGCATCTCGGCCTGGGCCTCGCAGCAGTCCCAGCCGGTCGGCAGCCGCGCAGACCTCGAGGCCGCCTACGACCGGTATGCAGCACAGTTCCCCGACCACGGGAAGGTCGACGACGTGCCCGTCCCCGACTTCTGGGGCGGCTGGCGTGTGCACTGCGACGAGGTGGAGTTCTGGGGCGGCCGCCGCAACCGGCTGCACGACCGACTGGTCTTCACCCGCACCGGTGAAGGCACCCTGGACGACCCGGCGAGCTGGAGCCTGTCCCGCCGCCAGCCGTGAGCCTGTCCCGCCGCCAGCCGTGAGCCTGTCCGGGGGCGGCCTGAGCCGGCCTCTGAGCCGGCCCGCGCAGGGGGAGCCGCGCATCGGGCGTGGTCGGCGCAATCCCCGGTCGGGTCAGGACGTTCCGGCCGAGGCTCGACGCTCCTGCTCCTCCTCGGAACGGCGCTGCCCCGAGCCCGGCTGCGCGTCCGACTGGTCCTCCTCGCTGCCTGCGACGCCACCCTTGACCCCGTCGTTGCCGTGACCGGAGTTGGCTCCTTCGCTGGGTTCGCGCTCCTTGCGCCGCAGCAGGAACGACGCGAGGGCCAGGAAGATGATGGTCCCGGTGAGCAGGCCCATCAGCCTCAGGGTGTCGGCGAACACGGGCTTGCCCAGCAGGTCCGGGGCCTTGACGGACAGTACGACGATCTCCTTGATCGAGGCGATGATGCCGACGAGCAGGAACGGCTCTGCCACGAGCTCGCGACGGGCCAGGGTCGTCCGGACCGCGAACAGCAGCTCGACGACGATGAAGACGAGCAGCAGCAGGTCGAGGATGTCCGCCGAGACCTCGGTGACGCTGCCGCTGCGCAGCCCGCCGAAGGTCAGCACGGTCTTGACCACGATGACCGCGGCGATCGCGA
The DNA here is from genome assembly GCA_039916625.1 of Pedococcus sp. GTDB lineage: Bacteria > Actinomycetota > Actinomycetes > Actinomycetales > Dermatophilaceae > Pedococcus. Next base: position 9,685 of record JBDSKZ010000091.1, on the reverse strand, counting down.
ACAGGATCACCGCGACCGCCAGGTAGATGAGGTTCTCGACCCTCTCGATCAGCCGCTCGATCCATGAGTTCATGCGCCCATGGTGACGGAGTGGGACCGACTCGGCACCCCGGCCCGTGGGGACGAGCGGGCGCGGCCCGGTCGACGGGCTGAGTGGGTGTCGGGTGTCCGTATGGCGGACGCCCGTCGATGATCTCTGAGACGTCGGCACCACCTGCAGCGCCTGTCCCGGGCTGCCTCCGAGCAGAGCCTGCGCCCAAACCGGCCCGGCCCGGCCCGGGTGGGGTGAACGGTGGACGGGTCGGTCGACAGTACTGTCGACAGCATCAGCGCCCCAGCGGCGCTCCCCATACAGGTGGACGGTGGTCTTGATCGGGGGGTCGAAACCGCCGTCCACCGCCTGTCTCCATGCCAGGGCATGGAACAGCCCGCGGGCCTCGCCTGCCGAATCGAGCGGCAGAGCATGTGCAGGGGACGACCTGCACGGCCCGCGGGCTGCGGTGAACTGCTAGGGATTGCGCAGGGTTGCGCCGTCGAAGCAGTCGACGTTGCGCAGCTAGCGCGCAGTCACCTCACGCGTCCAATATGAGATCAACTCCTGGACCACCTCCCTTCCGTGTACCTCGACGCTAGGTCGGTACGGCGTGGCCCGCAACGGGTTAAGGGATGGTTTCCGGATCGTGGCCCCGTGCGTCCTGTCCGGGCCAGCTCGCCAGAGTGCTGCTTCAGGCCGTGGTGACGACCTCGTCGAAGCCGAGTCGCGGCAGGCGGTCGAACCAGGCGTCCGGTCCGGGACGGCCGATGTTGACGACCATGAGGGCGCGGTGCTTGCCGTCGGGAAAGAACTCGCGGGACACGGCGTCGGCGTCGAACCCGGTCATCGGACCCGCAGCCAGACCCGCTGCGCGGACGCCGAGGATGAAGTATGCGGCCTGGAGCGTGGCGTTCATCGTGGCGGAGGTGCGACGGAAGTCGTTGTCCGCAAAGGCATCTCGGGCGCCGGGAAAGATCGGGAAGACCGTGGGCAGCTCGTCGTGGAAGTCGTCGTCGGCGGCGAGGATCGCGACGAGGGGAGCGGTGGAGGTCTTCGGCCTGTTGTTGCCGCCCATGTGCTCGACGAGCCGGCCGCGCGCCTGCGGAGTGCGGACCAGGACGATGCGCAGGGGTTGGTTGTTCATCGACGTCGGAGCCCACTTGACCAGCTCATAGATCGCGCGAACCTGCTCGTCGGTGACGGGCTCGTCGCTGAAGGAGTTGGCGGTGCGTGCCTCGCGGAACAGCAGGTCGGCAGCCTCGGGGGACAGCTCGAGGTGGTCGGCGAACTGGGACTCGAGCTCGGTCAGGTCGTCATGCGTCTGGGTCATGGACGGTTGAACAGTCAACTTCATCGTTGCATTCCCCCACCTCGTCAAGGGGCGTGGGGCAGGAGTCAGGACTCGCGGTGGATCTTGTGGGACGCCGCCTGGGCGCGCGGCTTGATCACCAGCAGGTCGATGTTGACGTGTGCCGGGCGCTGCACCATCCACAGCACCGCCTCGGCCACGTCGTCGGCCACGAGGGGCTCGGTGACCCCGGCGTAGACCGAGTCGGCGCGCTCCTGGTCGCCGCCGAACCTCGTCAGCGAGAACTCCTCCGTCCTGACCATGCCCGGCGCGATCTCGGTGACGCGGACCGGCTGGTCGACGAGCTCGAGACGCAGCGTCTCGGTCAGCGCTGCCACGGCGTGCTTGGCGGCGGTGTATCCCGACCCACCCTCGTAGACGCTCCGTCCGGCGATGGAGCCGACGTTGACGATGGTGCCGGCCCCCGACGCGACCAGGGCCGGCAGCAGCGCCTGGGTGACCTGCAGGGTCCCGATCACGTTGGACTCGAACATCGTCCGCCAGTCCGCGACGTCGGTCGACGCCGCCGGGGCGAGCCCGAGGGCGCCGCCGGCGTTGTTGACGAGCACTTCGAGCCGAGGTCCGACAGCGCGAGCCAGGGCGGCGACGTCATCGGCCCTCGACACGTCGCAGGTCACGGCGCGGCCGCCGATCTCTGCAGCGAGCGCCTCGACCCGGTCGGCCCGGCGGGCCGCGCAGATGACCTCGTACCCCGCCGCGGCGAGGTGTCGGGCGGCCGCCGCACCGATGCCGCTGCTGGCTCCGGTGACGACAGCCAGGGGGGTGGTGGTCATGCCGTGACTCCTGCCGGACGGACGGTGGTGGGGTCGATGGAGATCCAGGTGGCCTCGGCCTGCGCGAGCAGGGTGCCGCCGGCGGCATACAGGGCGGTGCCACTGAGGTGCTTGCGCCCCTCCTCGCCGCGCGGCCACGCCATGACCACGTGCGGCTCACCGGCGACGGGGAGGAGGTCGACGCGGGCCGTCATGGTGCCGAGCACCATGGGGCGCCCGGCGATGCCCGAGGCCCAGCCGCCGGGGCAGTCCAGCGCCGCCCACACGGTCTCGACGTCGACGTCGGCGGCGGGCACCCAGGCGCACGCGTAGGTGTCGGTACCCGCCACGGGCCCGGGCTGCAGCCGCAGACCGTCGCCGTGCGCGCGGGCGGTGCCGCAGGAGAAGCAGGTGGGGAAGGGGTGGTCGGCCAACCCCTCGTAGAGCGCGCCGGCCGCCTGCGCCGCCTCGAACGACACCGGCGCCGGTATGCCGCGTGCCTGCGGTCCTGGGACGGCGTGGGCCTGTGCGACGAGGTGGTCCCCGTCGACGACCTCGACGACGCCATCGGCCTCCGTCACGGTCATCTCGCGGTCCAGGGGTGGTGGCGTCCGGAGCCGGACCGTCACCGCAGGCTGGTCGGGCTCGGTCGCGACGAGCCCGGCCAGGTGACCGCTGACCCAGCCGCCGTTGCCCGACACCGGAGGGCCACAGAACCGTGCAGGCACGAGGAAATCCATGCCCCGAACGTAGTCCGTGCTCCGAACCCGCCAAGTGCTGGCCCGAGGTGGCGTGTGAGAACGAGGCGGCGTCACCCGCGGTGAACCCCGCAGGTGAGAGGCTTGCCCTGTGACGGACCTGATCGACACCACCGAGATGTACCTCAAGACGATCTTCGAGCTCGAGGAAGAGGGCATCGTGCCCCTGCGCGCCCGCATCGCGGAGCGTCTGGGCCACTCCGGCCCCACGGTGTCGCAGACCGTGGCCCGGATGGAGCGCGACGGCCTGCTCAGCCTCGGCGGTGACCGCCACCTCGACCTCTCCGACCACGGACGGCTGCTCGCCACCCGGGTCATGCGCAAGCACCGCCTCGCCGAGCGGCTCCTCGTCGACGTCATCGGGCTGGAGTGGGAGTACGTCCACGACGAGGCCTGTCGTTGGGAGCACGTCATGTCCGAGCGGGTCGAGCGCAAGATCCTCGCCCTGCTCAAGGACCATCACGACTCGCCCTACGGCAACCCCATCCCGGGGCTCGACGAGCTCGGTGAAGAGGAGCCCGTGGAGGGCTTCCGCACCGGCCTGAAGACGCTCACCGAGCTCGCTGGGGAGCAGCCCGAGACCGTGCTCGTCCGCCGCATCGGGGAGCCGGTCCAGGTCGACCACGAGGCGCTCGCCCTGCTGACCGTTGCCCGGCTGCTGCCCGGCGAGCGGGTCAGGGTGCACCGCGCCGACGGCCGCGTCGTGGCGGTCCGCGAGGGCGCGCCGGACTCCACCGCCGTCTCCCTGCCCGATGATGTGGCCCAGCACGTATTCGGCGCGCTGATCTGAGTCGTCCGTGGTAGCGGTGCCCGACCGCTGAGCACGAACCACCGCCGCGCGGCCACTGCGCGATACCTTTCTGGGGCTGTTTCTTGGTCAGGTCTTGACCCGTCGTGACACGAACGTGACATTGACAGGGCCCTTGTGTACGGTGGTCGAGGTCTCTTCGCCCCCCGAGGAGGCTGGCCCGCTGTGGATCGCCTAGTCCTGTCACCACGCCCGGGTTCACCAGCAATACCGCTCGGCAGGAGCGGGGGACCCAACTTCGGGCCGTCTCCGGACAGTCCTTGGGGTTAAGTCCTCGCGTGAGCGCCCGCTAGGTCGGGTGGCAAACCGTGAGGGCCGGGTGATCTACCTCCACCCGAACCCGACAGCTCACCTCGTAGGCGCTGGAGGTTCATCCATCGTGGCTTCATATTCTTCTGGTCGCCATCGCGCGCCAGGCCGTTTCAACCCCGTGTCCGAGCTCGCTGACATCGCCGGCAAGGCTGCTCAGCCCGCCGTCAAGACCTCTGCCGTGATCGTGGCCTCTGGTGGTCTCGTGGCGTCGTTCGCCCTTCCCGCCTCCGCTGCTCCGGTCGCCGAGCCCGTCACCCGGAGCGTGGCCGTCGTCTCTGCCCCCGTGGCCGTGCAGGCTCCCAAGGCTGCTGCGCCCCACGCTGCGGACGCCTTCGGTGTCATCGGTTTCACGGCGACGGCCAAGCCGAAGCCCAAGCCGAAACCGAAGGCGCGCCCCGTGGTCGTCCCGGTTGCTGTGGCCCAGACCCGCGCCCCGGCCGCCGCCAGCCGCTCCACGACGCGTCAGGCCCCCGCGGTCAAGACTGCGGCCAAGGCTCCGGCCAAGCCCGCGGTCAAGCCCTCCTCGAAGCCGGCCGCCGGTGGCGTCCTCGGTATCGCGGCGCAGTACGCCGGCATCATGTATGTCTACGGCGGCACGACCCCCGCGGGCTTCGACTGCTCAGGGTTCACGTCCTACGTGTTCCGTAAGGTCGGCATCAACCTGCCGCGTACGGCCGAGCAGCAGCGCCAGGCCGTCACCCCGGTGTCCAACCCGCAGCCCGGTGACCTCGTGTTCTTCGGCGCCCCGGCCTACCACATGGGCATCTACGCCGGTAACGGCAAGATGTGGGACAGCCCGCGCACGGGAAAGGCTGTCGCCCTGCGCAGCATCTGGTCCACCAGCGTGACCTACGGCCGCCCCTGAGCCCAGCAGCTCCGAGGCTGACCTCCAGCTCCACGAAGGGCCCCTACCGCGACGCGGTGGGGGCCCTTCGCCGTCTGTCGGTCGGTCCGATCCGGACTTCCTCAGGAGCAGATGGTCTTCGGCGCCGTCGCACCAACGCGAAGGGCGAAGGTCTCGCGGTGGCCGGACCGGTCGCTGAAGACCGCCGTCGTCCCGGACACGGTGAGGGTGCCGGCCTGGTGGGGGTTGTCCCACCCTTTCGGCGGGTTGGCTTCACCGTCATCGAGGGCCCCGCCCAGGCGCTCGTACCAGCGCCCCTCGAACGTCAGCTCGTGTATGCCGCAGTGCGTGTACAGCTCGAACGCCACCCGAGTCGCGGTCGCAGTCGGCGAAGGGCCTGCATCGCCCGGCGCTCCTGCGTGGCCACACCCTGCAACCGTCAGCGCCAGCAACGCCCCCGCGCCTCCAGCCAAGCTTCGCCACATACGAGGCTCCTCCCGTCACCATCTACTTCGACGGCGCGCCCGACCACCTGGTTCCAGATTCTCGCCCGAGGCGAGTGCGGGGTCTCTTGAGGAGCAGGCCCGTGTGAGGATGGAGTGATGAACGCAGTGGAGATCGACGTCTGGGCCGACGTGGTCTGCCCGTGGTGCTACCTCGGCAAGCGGCGCCTCGAGCTGGCCATCGCCGAGTGCGCCCACCCGGCAGAGGTCACCGTGACCTACCGCGCCTTCGAGCTCGACCCCAGCACCCCCAGAGGCAGCGGTGAGGGGGTGCTTGCGGCGTTGGCCAGCAAGTACGGCACAGACCTCGCCGGTGCGCGCGAGATGGCAGAGCGTCCGGCGACGATGGGGCGTCCAGATGGCCTCGACATCGACGTGGACGCACAGCTCCGGTCCAACTCCTTCGACGCCCACCGGCTCGTCGCCCTCGGGCTGGCCCAGGGAGGACCAGCCCTGCAGGCTGCGGTGCTCGAGCGGATGTTCAGCGCGTACTTCACCGAGGGCAAGGCCATCGACGACATCCAGACCCTGCAGCGACTCGGGGCCGAGGCAGGGCTCGACGGCCGCCGGGTGTCGGTGGTGCTGGCCGGCGAGGAGTACACCGTCGAGGTCCGTGGCGACGAGGAGGCAGCGCGCGAACTCGGGATCACCGGGGTGCCGTTCTACATGGGCAACCGTAAGGTCGGGCTCTCCGGTGTGCACACGGTCGAGGTCCTCGGCCGCTTGATCGAGGCCGCCGCAGCCGAAGAGCCGCCCGAGGCCGAGGCAGGTACAGGGGCCGAGGCAGGGGCCGAGTCGCGGGAAGCGGCCGACCGGTCACTGTGATCACTCAGCGCTGACGGCGCGACGCCGGGAGGGCGCTGACCGGTCACTGTGATCACTCGGCGCTGTTGGGCAGGAGTCGCCCCCGCCGTGCCGTGGGCGCGCGAGCGCATTAGCGTCGGGGCCATGACGTTCTCCATCGCCGGTCAGGTCGGTGACGCCTTCGGGGTCGCCGTTGCCAGCAAGTTTCCCTTCGTCGGAGCGGTGGTGCCGCAGGCCCGCTTGGGGGTCGGTGCCGTCGCGACCCAGGCAATGGCCAGGGTCTCCTACCGCGTCACCGCGCTCGAGGCCCTCGCCGGAGGATCCGATGCCGCGGCGGCCGTTGCAGCGTGCACCGAGCCCGACGACCACCGCGAGCACCGCCAGCTCGGCGTCGTCAGCGTCGACTCGCAGGCCACCTACACCGGTGGCGAGTGCATGTCATGGGCCGGCGGGGTGAGCGGGCGCGAGGCCACCGGCGGGTACGCCATCCAGGGCAACATCCTCACCGGTAGTGGCGTGGTGGAGGCGATGGAGCAGGCGTGGCTCGCCTCCGCCGGCAGCCCGCTGACCGACCGCCTCCTCGGGGCGCTGCTCGCGGGTGACGAGGCCGGTGGCGACTCGCGAGGTCGTCAGGGCGCTGCCCTGTATGCCGTGTCGCCCGGCGCGGGGTACGACGCCTGCGGTGTGCTCGCCGACGCGCGGGTGGATGACCACCCGCGGGCGCCGCAGGAGCTGGCCCGGTTGCTGGTCGTCAACGACCTGCTGTTCGGCATGGCCGAGGAGGTGCTGCCGCTCACCGGTGAGCTGGCGGCCGAGGTCTCCCGGCGACTCACGACTCTCGGTCACGACCGGGGGGACGAGGTGTCCGCGGCGCTGGAGGCGTGGGCCTCGGAGGCGAACTACGAGATGCGGCTCAGCCCGGACGGGATCGACACCAAGGTGCTGGCGGCCCTGCGTGAGGCGAGCAGCTAGGCGGGCCCCGCATCCTGGTTCGGTTGCTCAGGGTCCGCAGTGCTGCCTAGCCGACGACGCTCATGGGCCTCGCGGATCTCCTGGCGCTCGCGCTCCTCACGCTGTTCGCGGGCCAGCCGCTGCAGCTTTGCCTCGAGGCGCTGCGCCTCCGCGCGCTCGCGGACCTGCTTGAGGAACTCCTCATCCGCCTTCGCGTCGGTGGCGGCGAACCTCCCGGGACGGTCGTACTCGGAGAAGCCCGTATTGCCCTTGTAGGGCAGACCGCGTGAGGTCGACTCGGGCTTGCCCGCCACGAGCCACGCGACCGCGCCCACGACCGAGGTCACGAGGACGACCCAGACCCACGTCGACTTCGACAGGTTCCTGATGCGCGACTCGTCGGCCATGACCACGTCCAGCAGGCAGTAGATCCACAGGCCTGTCCCGAGGATCCCCAATCCCAGCTCTGCACGAATCACGTCGTGATCGTGACATGCGCAGGGCAGATCCGTCTCGCAAATGCCTCGATGAAAGCCCCAGCCCCAGCCCCAACCCCAGTCCCAGCGTCGCCAGAGCCCCGCCGTCGCCGTCAGCGGCGCAGGATGCGAGCCTCCCAGGCGCGCAGGGGAGCGGTGACGCAGGTGGGAGCGCTCACGTTGCCGAGCAGCAGGGTCGAGTCGGCCCAGGCGTCAAGGTGCTCGACCACGTCGAGGGCCAGCTCGTCGCCGGAGAAGTTGGCGACGACCAGGAGCTCCACGCCCTCGTGCGCGCGGGTGAACGCATACAGCGTCGGGTGTTCGGCGGCGAGCAGGTGGAAGTCGCCGTGGCCGACGGCGGGCTCGGTGTGCCGCAGCTCGATGACGCGGCGGTAGTGGTGGAAGACGGAGTCGTCGTCAGCGACCGCGGCCGCGGCATTGATCTGCGTGAAGTTGGGGTTGGCTGCGAACCACGGTGTGCCGGTGGTGAACCCACCGTGCTCGCTGGTATCCCACTGCATCGGGGAGCGGGCGTTGTCGCGGCTGCCGAGGCGTAGGTTGCCCAGGACGGCCTCCGCGTCCGAACCCGACTCGACTGCCATCCGGTAGTAGTTCACCGACTCGATGTCGAGGAAGTCCTCGTGGGTCGGGAACGGCACGTTGGTCATGCCGAGCTCCTCGCCCTGGTAGACGTAGGGCGTGCCGCGGTGCAGGTGGAGGACGGTGCCGAGCAGCTTGGCCGACGCGACCCGGTGGTCGGGGACGTCGGAGCCGAACCGCGACACCGCGCGCGGTTGGTCGTGGTTGTTCCAGTAGAGCGAGTTCCAGCCGACCGCGGCGAGCCCGTCCTGCCAGCGGCCGAGCGACCTCTTCAGCTCGCGCAGGTCGAGGGTGCGCCGGTCCCACTTGTGGTCGCCGTGGTCGAGCCCGACGTGCTCGAACTGGAACACCATGTCGACCTCGCGGCGCTCCGGGTCGGTGTAGTGGATCGCTTCGTCGACCGTGACGCCGGGCATCTCGCCGACGGTCAGCAGCTTCTCGGCGCGGCCCTCGAACACCGACGCGTGCATCTCCTGGAGGAACTCGTGGATGCGGGGCCCGTTGAGGAAATGCGGTGTGCCGTCGCCGAGGCCGGAGTTGCCCGGGATCGGCTCACCGTCGGGCAGGGAGGTGACCTTGGAGACCATGTTGATGACGTCCATACGGAAGCCGTCGATGCCACGGTCCAACCACCAGCGCATCATCGCGTGGACGGCCTCGCGGACCTCGGGGTTCTCCCAGTTGAGGTCGGGCTGCTTACGGCTGAACAGGTGCAGGTAGTACTCGCCTGACGCCTCGTCGAGCTCCCAGGCGGAGCCGCTGAAGAACGACTCCCAGTTGTTGGGGGCAGTGCCGGCGCCCTTCGCGCCCTTCTCGCTCGGGGCTCGCCACCAGTACCAGTCACGCTTGGGGTTGTCGGTGCTCGACCGCGACTCCACGAACCATGGGTGCTCGTCGGAGGTGTGGTTGACGACCAGGTCCATGACGAGGCGTATGCCGCGGGCGTGAGCCTGCGCGATGAGCTCGTCCACGTCCGCGAGGGTCCCGAACGTCGGGTCGATGTCCTGGTAGTCGGCGATGTCGTAGCCGTTGTCGTCCTGCGGGCTGGTGTAGATCGGCGAGAGCCAGAGCACGTCGATGCCGAGCGTCTGGGGCATCGGTCATGAGGAGCAGTCTGGTGGCCGATGTGGGGGTGCGGCAAAGTGGTTGCGCGGCCGTGTCGGATACCGGGTCATCACGAACGACCCACGGTGGTCCCCACCCCGGGGCGGTGGCTCAGAACCGATGGTGTTGCACTTACCCAAGGGGCCCCAGCGGCCTGGTTCATGGCGGGGTGGTCGTGAGGCCGACCCATCGACGCCTTGGGGGTCCGACACTCGGCCGGGTCTGGCCGGACGGTCGACCCCCGGTCGCCCCGGGCGAGCGCTGCGAGCGCCGCCGTCGCACACTGTGGTGATGAGTTCCGCGTGGCAGTTCAGTGCGATCTGTTATGCCGTGGTGCTCGTGGTCTGGTACGTCCAGCGCTTTCGGCACT
>JBDSKZ010000090.1:0-11711 GCA_039916625.1 Pedococcus sp. | reverse complement strand
ACATCGCCTCGGAGCTGCCGAAGAAGAACATCGACACCGGCATGGGCCTCGAGCGCATGGCCACCCTGCTCCAGGGCGTCGACAACCTCTACGAGATCGACGAGGTCTACCCCGTCCTCGACCGCGCCGCGGAGCTGACCGGCAAGCGGTATGGCGCGCACTCCGGCCACGCGGCGAGCCAGTCCCACCCGGACGACGTGCGGCTGCGCGTGGTCGCCGACCACGTCCGGTCCAGCCTGATGCTCATCGGCGACGGTGTCACCCCGGGCAACGAGGGCCGCGGCTACGTGCTGCGTCGGATGCTGCGCCGCGCGGTGCGTTCGATGCGCCTGCTCGGCTACGACGAGCCCAGCCTGCCGTTGCTGCTGCCGGTGTCCGTCGAGCGGATGAAGAACTCCTACCCCGAGCTCGAGGCCGGCTTCGACCGGATCTCGCAGATCGCGTATGCCGAGGAGGAGGCCTTCCGTCGGACCCTCGCCTCGGGCACGACCATCCTGGACACCGCGGTCTCCCGGACCAAGTCGACCGGTGGGTCCACGCTGCCCGGCGACCAGGCGTTCGCGCTGCACGACACCTACGGTTTCCCGATCGACCTGACCCTGGAGATGGCGCAGGAGCAGGGCCTCGAGGTCGACCGCGAGGGTTTCACCCGCCTCATGCAGGAGCAGCGGGAGCGCGCGAAGGCCGACGCCAGGTCCAAGAAGGGCGGCCACGCCAACACCGACGTCTGGCGCGACCTGCGGTCGCTCGGCGCGACCGACTGGCGCGCGTACTCCGCGCTGACCAGCGACGCGAAGATCCTTGGTCTCGTGGTCGACGGTGAGCGCGTCGAGGAGCTCGAGCCCGGCCAGCGCGGTCAGGTGGTGCTCGACCGCACGCCGTTCTACGCCGAGTCCGGTGGCCAGGTCGGCGACGAGGGGGTCATCACCGCCGATGGCGCGCACCTGCGTGTCGTCGACGTCCAGCGTCCCGTCAAGGGCCTGGTCGCGCACACCGTCGAGGTGATCACCGGTCCTGTTCGCTCCGGCCAGGACGTGTCCGCCGAGGTCGACCCCGACTGGCGCATCTCGGCCTGCCAGGCGCACTCCGGCACCCACGTCGTGCACGCGGCCCTGCGCCAGGTGCTCGGCCCGACGGCCCTGCAGTCCGGCTCCTACAACAAGCCCGGCTACCTGCGCCTCGACTTCGCCTGGGGCCAGTCCCTGTCGAGCGAGACCCGCAGCGAGATCGAGGAGGTCGCGAACCTCGCCGTCCGCCAGGACCTCCCGGTGTCGGCGCAGTTCATGACAGTGCCGCAGGCGCGCGAGTTCGGTGCCCTGGCGCTGTTCGGCGAGACCTACGCCGAGCAGGTCCGCGTCATCGAGATCGGTGGCCCCTGGTCGCGTGAGCTCTGCGGTGGCACCCACGTCGGTCACTCCTCGCAGATCGGCGCCCTGTCCGTCACCGGCGAGTCCTCGGTCGGTTCTGGTGTGCGCCGCCTCGAGGCGTTCGTCGGCATGGACGCCCTGCGCCACCTCGCGAAGGAGCGCGCCCTCGTCGCCGAGCTCACCGAGATCGTCAAGGTGCAGCCCGGCGAGCTCAAGGAGCGCGTCGCCGCCCTCGTGGCGCGCGTGCGTGACGCCGAGCGAGAGCTGGAGAAGGTGCGCCGCGAGCAGGTGCAGGCGCAGACCGGCAAGCTCGTCGACTACGTCCGCGACGTCGGGGGCCTGCGGGTCCTGACGCACGACGCCGGTGACGGCGCCAGTTCCGACGACCTGCGCACCATGGCGCTGGACCTGCGTGGCCGCCTCGGTGACGCGAACCCGGTCGTCGTCGCACTCACCGGTGTGGCCAAGGGCCGTCCCGGTGTGGTCGTGGCGACCAACGCCGCAGCGCGTGGGCGGGGCGTCAAGGCCGGTGCGCTGGTGCGTGTCGCCGCCCAGGCGCTCGGCGGTGGCGGCGGCGGCAAGGACGACCTCGCCCAGGGTGGCGGCACCGACCCGGCACGAACGGGTGAGGCGCTCGGCCGGATCGACGCGGCGGTGCGCGAGGCCGCCGGTGTCGGCGTCTGAAGCGACCATGACGCAAGCGGCCACCAGGACCGGGGTGAGGGTCGGCGTCGATGTCGGCAGCGTCCGGGTCGGGGTGGCCGCCAGCGACCCCTCCGGGCTGCTGGCGACCCCCGTCCGCACCGTGTCCCGCGACCAGCAGGACCCACCGTCGACAGCGCCGACCGACCTCGAGGACATCGCGGCCATCGTCCAGGACAGCGCGGCGATCGAGGTGGTCGTCGGTCTGCCGCGGACGCTCGCGGGCGCCGAAGGTGCTGCCGCGCAGACCGCTCGCACGTATGCTGGGCGGCTGGCGGTTCGTATCGCCCCCGTGCCGGTACGCCTGATCGACGAGCGGCTGACCACGGTCGATGCGCACCGTTCGCTCCGTGACAGCGGGGTCGACGGCCGGCGACAGCGCGCGGTCATCGACCAGGTGGCGGCGGTCCTGATCCTTCAGGCCGCCCTCGACGCGGAGCGAGCCTCCGGACGACCGCCCGGTGAGCTGGTCAGGACTGACGGGCGCAAGCCCCGGACGAAGGACAGGCACCGATGACCGAGCCCCATCTGGAGCACTCGATCTTCGGGGGGCAGCACGACGACGCGCACGAGGTGCACGAGGACGCGACCGAGCGTCCGCGGTCCCGGGCCCGGCAGCGGTCACGTCCGGCGCGCAGGCGCGGCCGTCGCCGCGGCATCCTCGTCGTCGCCCTGGTGCTCGTGGCGCTGGCCGGCTTCGCGGCATACACCGTCCTGCGACCGGTCCTCGACGGCTTCCTCGAGAGCAACGACTACGCAGGCCCGGGGGTGGGCCAGGTGGAGGTCGTCGTCAACGACGGCGACACCGGTCGCGCCATCGGCACCACGCTCGAGAAGGCCGACGTCGTGAAGTCGGCCAAGGCGTTCCTCGACGCAGCATCGGGCGATGAGCGCTCGGCCGCCATCCAGCCCGGCACCTACACGCTGAAGAAGCAGATGTCGGCCCAGGGCGCCCTGGCGGTCCTGGTCGACCCCGCCCAACGCAGCGTGCCCCGCGTGACGATTCGCGAGGGCCTGTGGAAGAACGAGATCTTCGCCGCGCTGTCCAAGGGCACGGGAGTGCCGGTGGCGGCCTACACCGCCGCGGCCAAGGACACCAAGGCGCTCGGCCTCCCGGCTGCCGCCAAGGGCAATGTCGAGGGCTACCTGTTTCCGTCGACGTACGAGTTCCCGGCCAAGGCGACGGCCGCCCAGCAGCTGAGGACGATGGTCGCCAAGACGATCAGCGAGCTCGACCGGGCCGGGGTGACCGAGGCCGACCGCGAGCGGACCCTCATCGTGGCCTCGATCGTCGAGGGTGAGGTCAGCGGCGACGCCGACCGGGGCAAGGTGGCTCGGGTCATCGAGAACCGCCTGCGGACCAGTGGTGCCCCGAACTACGGCCTGCTGCAGATGGACTCGACCGTCCACTACGCGGTGCAGAAGCGCGGTCGGGCGGGCACCAGCAACGCCGACCGGCAGAGCACCAGTCCCTACAACACGTACAAGAAGCAGGGCCTGCCCCCCGCGCCGATCAACAGCCCCGGTGCGGCCTCGATCGAGGCAGCCGCCACGCCAGCCGCCGGCTCCTGGCTCTTCTTCGTCACCGTCGACCCCGACACGGGCCGGACGAAGTTCGCGACGACCCAGGCCGAGCACGACCGCAACGTGCAGGAGTTCCAGGCGTGGTGCAGGGACCACCCGGACCGGTGCTGAACGCCGCCGTCCTCGGGCGGCCGGTCGCCCACTCGCTGTCGCCCCTGCTGCACACCGCCGGCTATCGCGCGCTGGGCCTGGACGACTGGGCGTATGGCGCCCACGACCTGGGTGCCGACGACCTGGCTGCGTGGGTGGCGGACCGCGACGACGGCTGGCGTGGCCTGAGCCTGACCATGCCGTTGAAGGAGGCGGCCTTCGCGGTGGCCGCCACCGTCTCGCAGACGGCCCGGCTGACCGGTTCGGTCAACACCCTCGTGCGCCGCGACGACCTCGGGTGGGACGCACACAACACCGACGTCCACGGGCTGGTGGCCGCCCTCGCCCACGTCGACCACGAGGGCTCGGCGACCCTCCTCGGCTCGGGGGCCACCGCGCGCTCGGCAGCGGTCGCACTGGCCCGCCTCGGCGTCACCGGCGTGCGGGTGGCCGCCCGCAACCCCGCCGCGACGGCCGACCTCGTGACGCTGCTCCAGACGCTCGGGGTGGGCGCCGAGGCCGTTCCCCTCGCGGACTGGACCGCCGCAGCGGGACGGCTGGTGCTCTCGACACTGCCCCCGGCGGCCGGCGAAGCGACAGCTGTTCAGCTGGGCGCCGTCGATGACCTCGGGGGCGTGACCCTCCTCGACGTCGTCTACGCCGACTGGCCCACCCCGCTGGCCCTGGCCGCCGAACGCGCGGGTGCGGCCGTCGTGAGTGGTCTGGAGATGCTCGTGCACCAGGCCGCTCGCCAGTTCGAGCTCTTCACCGGGCGCGCCGCCCCGGTCGGCGTCATGCTCGCCGCCGGTCGTGAGGCGTTGGGCCGATGATCGAACGCGCCGCCGGCGCAGGCACTTCCGTATGGGTGGTCGCCGTCCTGGCCCTTCTCGGCCTCCTCCTCGGTGGTCTCACGGGGCGGCGGCTGGCCGATGGCGGCTACCGCACCGAGTACGACGAGGCCGGTGCGCTGCCCCGGGTCTGGTGGTGGCCGGCGCCGGTGCTGTCCCTGCTCTGGGCCTTCCTCGCCTGGCGCATCGGTGACCTGGCGGGGTGGGCGGCGCTGCCGGGCTTCTTGTTCTTCGCGTGGCTGACCGTGGGGCTGGTCTGGATCGACGCCGACGTGCATCGCCTGCCCGACGGGCTCGTGCTCCCTGCCTACCCGGCGCTGCTCGTCCTGCTGCTCGTGGCCACCTTCGGCCTGGGGGAGTGGCGAGCACTGTGGCGGGCGCTGATCTGCCTCGCCGTGGTGTTCACGGTCTTCTTCCTCATGAACCTCCTCTCGCCCGCGTCACTCGGGTTCGGCGACGTGAAGCTGTCCGGGTTGATCGGACTGCTGCTCGGCTGGCTCGGGGTCCAGGAGGCGGTGACCGGTGTGGTCGCGGGGTTCGTCGTCGGCGGAGTGGTGGCACTGCTCATGCTCATCGGCCAGCGCGTCGGTCTGCGTTCGCACATGGCCTACGGTCCCTCGCTGCTGCTCGGGGTCTTCCTGGCGCTGGCCTTCGAGTACCAGCTGGTGGCCTAGGGGCAAGGGCCTCGAGGGTGCGTGGGAGGATCGAGCCATGCTTCGCTGGTTGACCGCAGGTGAGTCCCACGGCCCGGCCCTCCTCGCGACGATCGAGGGCCTGCCCGCTGGGGTGGAGGTGACCTCCAAGGACGTCGCCGCAGCCCTGGCCCGTCGGCGCCTCGGCTTCGGTCGTGGCGCACGGATGAAGTTCGAGCAGGACGAGGTCGAGTTCCTCGGTGGACTGCGCCACGGCGTGACGATGGGATCTCCGCTGGCGATCCGGATCGGCAACACCGAGTGGCCCAAGTGGGCGACCGTGATGTCGCCGGACCCCGTGTCCGAGGAGGCGTATGCCGCGTCCGACGACGTCAACGCGGACAAGGAGGTCGCCCGCAACCGACCCCTGACCAGACCGCGACCCGGGCACGCCGACCTCGTGGGGATGCAGAAGTACGGCTTCGACGACGCCCGCCCGGTCCTCGAGCGTGCCTCCGCCCGAGAGACCGCTGCGAGGGTGGCCCTCGGCGAGGTCGCGGCCCGGTTCCTCGAGCAGGCCTACGGCATCCGGTTGGTCTCGCACACCGTCGCCATCGGCACCGCCGGCGTCGGCGACGAAGCCGAGCTCCCCACCCCCGACCAGGTGGAGCAGGTCGACGCCGACCCGGTGCGGACCCTCGACGCCGACGGCTCGGCGGCGATGGTGGCGCAGGTCGAGGCCGCCAGGAAGGACGGCGACACCCTCGGCGGTGTCGTCGAAGTGCTGGCCTACGGGCTGCCTCCCGGTCTCGGTTCGCACGTGCACTGGGACCGGCGGCTCGACGCACAGCTGGCCTGCGCCCTCATGGGGATCCAGGCCATCAAGGGCGTCGAGGTCGGCGACGGCTTCCGCACCGCGGCCCGCCGTGGCTCGGAAGCCCACGACGAGATGGAACGCGACGCCACCGGCACGATCCGCCGGCGCACCGGCCGCGCCGGTGGCACCGAGGGCGGCATGTCCACCGGTCAGGTGCTGCGGGTCCGAGCCGCGATGAAGCCGATCTCCACCGTCCCGCGCGCGCTCGACACGATCGACACCACCGGCGCCGAGGCAGCCAAGGCGATCCACCAGCGCTCCGACGTCTGCGCCGTTCCCGCAGCGGGGGTCGTGGCCGAGGCCATGGTGGCCCTCGTGCTCGCGCAGGCCTGCG
Organism: Pedococcus sp.; assembly: GCA_039916625.1. Classification (GTDB taxonomy): domain Bacteria; phylum Actinomycetota; class Actinomycetes; order Actinomycetales; family Dermatophilaceae; genus Pedococcus. The sequence goes on along the minus strand of JBDSKZ010000090.1, from coordinate 5,277 downwards.
TCGAGAAGTTCGGCGGCGACTCGGTGACGGAGACGGCGCGCAACCACGCGGCATACCTTGCTGCCATCCCGGAGGCCATGCGCACGTGGTGATCTCCTCCCCGGCCGGAGGCGCATCCGTGCGCCCGCTCGCCGTCGTCATCGGCCCCCCCGGCGCAGGCAAGAGCACCATCGGCCGCCGTCTCGCAGCGGCGCTCGGAGTCCGTTGGCACGACACGGATGCCGCCATCGAGAGGGCGCAGGGCGCCTCGATCTCCGACCTGTTCGTCGACCACGGTGAGGACCACTTCCGTGAGCTCGAACGTGCCGAGGTGGCGCGTGCGCTCACCGAGGGCGGCGGGGTCGTCTCCCTCGGTGGGGGCGCGCCGATGGACCCGGGGACGCAGGCACTGCTCGCAGGCCACACCGTGGTCTTCCTCGACGTAGGCATCGCCGACGCCTCCCGCCGCATCGGGTTCGAGGGCAACCGTCCGCTGCTCATGGTCAACCCGCGGGCGACCTGGACCAAGATGATGAACGAGCGCCGCGCCACCTACCTTCGGCTGTCCACCGTCCGGGTCGACACCGCCGGCCGCAAGCCCGCCGAGATCGTGGCGGAGGTCGTCACCGCGCTGGGCCACGACAACGCGGGCGTCGACGCCGCTCCCGAGGAGCAGTCATGAGCGACGCCACGCGCATCAGCGTCGGTGGGCAGTACGACGTCGTCATCGGGACCGGCCTGCTCGACGAGCTGCCGGGTCTGGTCGGTGAGGGTGTGCAGCGCGTCCTCGTCATCCATCCACGAGCCCTGGCCGCCACCGGTGAGGCCGTGCGCGAAGACCTGTCCGCCAAGGGTTTCGAGGCGTATGCCGCCGAGGTGCCTGACGCGGAGGAGGCCAAGACCGCCCAGGTGGCCGCCTTCCTCTGGGGCGTGCTGGGGCAGGCCGGCTTCACCCGCTCCGACGCCGTCGTCAGCGTCGGCGGGGGCGCGACCACCGACCTGGCAGGGTTCGTGGCGGCGACCTGGCTGCGCGGGATCCGTGTCGTGCACGTGCCGACCACGTTGCTGGCCATGGTCGACGCGGCGGTGGGGGGCAAGACCGGCATCAACACCACCGAGGGAAAGAACCTCGTCGGGGCGTTCCACGAGCCAGCCGGGGTGCTCTGCGACCTCGCGACACTCGAGACGTTGCCGCAGCACGACTTCACGGCCGGGTTGGCCGAGGTGGTCAAGTGCGGGTTCGTCGCCGACCCGGTGATCCTGGACCTCGTCGAGGCCGATCCTGTGGGCGTCCGGTCGCCCGCCGGCGCCCACGTGCGCGAGCTCATCGAGCGGGCTGTCACGGTCAAGGCCGGCATCGTCGCGCAGGACCTCAAGGAGTCCTCGCTGCGGGAGGTCCTCAACTACGGCCACACCTTCGGCCACGCCGTCGAGCAGGTCGAGCGCTACGCGTTCCGCCACGGCGCAGCCGTCTCCATCGGCATGGTCTACGTCGCCGAGCTCGCTCGCCTGGCCGGCAAGATGGACGACGCCCTCGTCGACCGGCACCGCGCCGTCCTGACCTCGCTCGGCCTCCCCGTCACCTACCGCGGTGACCGCTGGCCGCAGCTGCTCGACGCGATGAAGCGCGACAAGAAGTCCCGAGGGTCCTTGCTACGGTTCGTCGTCCTGAACGGTCTGGCCACGCCGGCGCGACTCGAGGGGCCGGACCCAGCGCTCCTGCAGGCGGCCTACGCCGAGGTCAGCTCCGAGGTCGGCCGCGGCGGGGCCATCTCGCTCTGAGGTGCCCTTGGCGCGTCAGCAGCGTCCGGTGCCCCAGGACTTGCAGGCGATCCGCACGGCCTCGGCGGTGCGCAGCTCGGCAAAGCTGCCGGTGTTCGAGAGGATCGGCTTGCTGCTGTTCCAGTAGTTCGTGAGCCGCGAGTTCGTGCCCTTGCCGACCCGCAGCACGTACACCTCACCGGGCTTGACGACGGTCCCGCGCGGGATCTCCCAGGTGTAGCCGTTGTTCGACAGCGTCTGGTACGACAGGTCGATCGAAGAGGTGCCGGCCGGTCGGAGGCTGATGTACTCGCCGTTGAGGTTGTCTGCGTCGACACCCGGGGCGTCGGGCTGGGCGTTGATCAAGACCCGCCCCGCGAGGGGGCTGGTGCAGGCATACAGGCAGGGATAGATCGACCACGCGCGGACGTCGCCGTCACGGTCGAAGAGGTAGGCGCCACTGCCGTGCCTGTTTGCCGCGACGCTGGCGTTGGGGAACTTCGGTGTGGTGCCACCCCAGTAGAAGGTCGTCGAGGTGGGGGTGCCCTTGCCGACGCGCAGGGTCAGGAAGCCACCCGCGGGCACGATCGCGGTGGACGGGAAGGTGAACGAGTCCTGACCACCGGTGCGCATCTGCCAGCCGGCGACGGACAGGTTCGTCGTGCTGCTGTTCAGGACCCTGACCCACTCGCCGTTGACGTTTGCGCCGTCGTCACCGTTGGCGTCCCAGTTGACCCAGACCTTCAGCGGGGTGCTCTGGGACGGTCCGGAGCGGCAGTAGTCGGTGTCCCACAGGTTGGTGCGGGCGGCCGCAGCCTGCTGCGCCGCGGTGAAGTACGCCTTCCACCTCGTGTTGTCGCCCGCGAGGATGATCGGCAGGGCGTGGCCCGCCCTGAGCTGGGAGAGCTGGACGTCCAACCACCCGTTGCTGGTGGACACGTCGAGGTGGCGGACCGGTCGCCCCAGGCTCGAGGTCGTCGTCGCGCTGGTCGTGAGACGGACTCGGCGCCCGGCGACCATGCGATCCATCGCTGCGGTGGCCTGGGCTGCGTGGCAGCTGCCGATCTCCATCGCCTGGATGCCCGTGTTGCGGATGTGTGGGGGGACCACCGAGCTCGAGTCGCCGTCGACGCGCACGGCCACGGTGTCGCCGTCGATGGTGTGGTCGGACGTGCCGTAGGTGACCTTGGCCGACCAGACCTTCGAGGTGGTGGCTGCCGAGGCGACGGACCCGGTCGCCAACAGGGCCGCGGCGCAGGTCAGGCCGAGCGCGGCGGCCAGCGGCCGACGGGCCGGACCACGCTGCATGCGACGCCAGGGTCGGCGGGTGGGACGGTCGGTGAGGCGGGGGACGATGCGGTCAGGCACGAGTAGCTCCGGGGACTGGAGGGGTCGACGCCGGGGGGACGCGTCGACGGCAGCCATCGTGACATCGGTTCGCGCGGCCCGAGCCGGTCGTGGGAAAGGGTGACCGAACGGGGGAGGCTGCGGCGAGGCGCCGCCCGGCGGACGCGCGGATCAACCATGTGGAGCACCTGGACTCACCCTGTCGGTGCGCAGGGCTCCGGCAGGGGGTCTAGAGCTCGTCCAGGGCGGCGAGGTCGGCGGCCGTCGGCTGCCAGGCCACGGCACGCGCGTTGCGCTCGACCTGCGCCGCGCTGGTCACGCCGGAGATCACCGAGGACACCTGCGGCTGGGCGGCGAGCCCTCCGATGGCGACGTCGAGGAGCTCGAGGCCACGCTCGGTGGCGAACGTCTGCAGGGCCTCCACCCGGTCCCAGTCCGCGTCGACGAGCCAGGCGGCGCGGTCCGGATCGAGCGCTGCGCGCGAGCCCTCCGGTGCTGCGGCGCCGCGCTGGTACTTGCCCGTGAGCAGGCCACGGGCGAGCGGGTAGAACGGAAGCAGACCGAGGTCGAAGCGCTCGCAGGCGGGCGTCACCTCGTGCTCGACGGTCCGTTCGAGCAGGGAGTACTCGTTCTGCACCGACACGAAGGACGCGAGCCCCGCCGTGGCCGAGGTCCACGACGCGTCGGCCACCTGCCAACCGTCGAAGTTGGAGCACCCGATGTAGAGGACCTTGCCCTCGCGGACGAGGTCGGTCAGCGCCTCGAGCGTCTCGCTGATCGGGGTCAACGGGTCCGGAAGGTGCAGCTGGTAGAGGTCGATGTGGTCGGTCTGCAGTCGGCGCAGGCTGGCCTCGACGGCTCGGCGGACGTAGCGCCGCGAACCGCGGGCGCCGAAGTCCTCGCCGTTGGCGCCCTGCATGTCCATGCCGAACTTCGTGGCGACGACGAACTCCTCGCGCTGCCAGCGCAGCGCCTCGCCGAGCATCTCCTCGCTCTGGCCCGGATGGCCGCCGTAGATGTCGGCGGTGTCGACCAGGGTCACCCCGGCCTCACGGGCGGCGCGCAGGATCTCGACGATGCCGTCCTGGTCGACCCGTCGGCCGAAAGCGTTGCACCCGAGTCCGACGGTGCTGACCATCAGGCCGCTGCCGCCGAGGGGTCGGTAGTCCACGTCACTCATGCGACCCACCCTAGATCGGTGCCCCGGCGGCTGCAGCCGCTCGGTCGGGCGGCGGTCCCGTGGCGCACGCCCGCGCCCGACCGCTGGTCCACAGCGATTCGGGGGACTCCGGCCCCGACGGCTAGACTGACCGGCGACTCCCACCCCGAACACCTCCGGAGCACTCGCGCGCCTTCGCCGCGCTGAGCACCGGCTCATCGAAAGCGATTGACACGTGGCATCGACCAACGAGCTCAAGAACGGCCTGGTCCTCAACCTCGAGGGCCAGCTGTGGTCCGTCGTGGAGTTCCAGCACGTCAAGCCCGGCAAGGGCCCGGCCTTCGTGCGCACCAAGCTCAAGCACGTCCTCTCGGGCAAGGTCGTCGACAAGACGTTCAACGCGGGCCTGAAGGTCGAGACCGCCAACGTCGACCGTCGCGACATGCAGTACCTCTACAAGGACGGGACCGACTACGTCTTCATGGACGGGTCGACCTACGACCAGATCCACATCCCCGACTCCACCGTCGGCGACGCCGCGAACTACCTCCTGGAGAACCAGGTTGCCCAGGTCGCGACCCATGAGGGCACCGTCCTCTACGTCGAGCTGCCGACCTCGGTCGTCCTCGAGATCACCTACACCGAGCCGGGCCTGCAGGGCGACCGCTCCACCGGCGGCACCAAGCCGGCGACCCTGGAGACCGGCGCGACGATCAACGTCCCGCTGTTCCTCGAGCAGGGCACCAAGGTCAAGGTCGACACCCGCGACGGCTCGTACCTCGGTCGAGTGAACTAAGTGGCTGCTCGTTCCAAGGCGCGCAAGCGCGCCGTCGACCTCCTGTTCGAGGCCGAGCAGCGCGGGCTCAACGCCCGCGACCTGCTCGCCGAGCGCCTCGCGAAGCCGGTCACCGAGGCCCCGCTCAACCAGTACACCGCCGACCTCGTCGAGGGAGTCGTGGAGCACTGGACCGACATCAACGAGCTGCTCTCGACGTACTCCCAGGGCTGGACGATCGAGCGGATGCCCAGCG
>JBDSKZ010000089.1:0-55727 GCA_039916625.1 Pedococcus sp. | reverse complement strand
GGCAGCGGGGACAACGCCTTCGCGTAGCACTGCCGGGACGGCACCCACCAACCCGCGTCATTCGAACAAGGAACCTCCTTCGCAGGTGTCGCGAGCTCGAACCTGCAAACCGGCTTCACCGCAGGCTCGGCACCTACGCCACCAGGGTCAGGAGGCGTGCCGGGTGTACCCGGGTTTCCCGGGCTCGGTGGGGACGTGACCACGATGGTGCATGAGCCTGTGTTTGGGTCGGGCACCTGACCCGGGGGACACGCAACCGGCGGGGCCGCAGCTACGGCGACATGTGCGCTCATCAGAAGAAGGCCAACCGCTAACGCGGTGCCTCGGGCTAGGAGGCGCATGGCGACCCCTTGAGGAGGTCCTCAGTGACGAAGAATCCCTCGGGCGTCTTCGACACCGCGTAGGTGAACTGCTGTTGATCAGGCCGATCGGACAGCACGACCGACTTGCCAGAACTGTCAGTGATGTCGATGACGCTGGCGTCCCTGCAGGCGATAACGGTGAAGTCCTCGCCGTCCTTGGTTGTTGCCCCCGCGACCTTCACGGTCGATGAGCCTCGCTGTACCCACGACTTGGATCGATAACCAGCGAGCGTCGTTTGCCACTGCGCGAGGGCCTGCGAACGGGCGACGGTGGCAAGGATGTTCAGGTTCTGGCTGGGGTTCGAGGCGGCCTCGTCGATGACCTTCCAGTACTCGGTGATCGCCATTTCCGCCGAGCGCAGATCCTTCTCCTGGAGGCTCAGCGACTTGGTCGCTGTCGGCGTTGGGCTAGTCGAAGCTATTCCCGACGATGCCGACAGGCCGGGACTGGTCGGGCTCACACTGGGTGGGGCATCGTCCGCCGAACACCCGGCGAGGGCCACCACGCAGGCAACAACGACCGCCACGCCCAGCCTCTGTCGCATGTTGTCTCTCCTTCGGTTCATTCCCGAAAGCCCGTAGACCCACCCGTTGTGGACACCTCCGCCAGAAGTTGTCCAACTCCCCTTGCCCCACCGTGCCGATCGTCAATGCTCTCGGCGCCGACTTGGCGTCTACGATCACACGCGAATCGGCCCCACGCCAGACCAAACGGCCACCTGTGGATAACTCCACCGGCGAACGCGGCTACGGGGGACAAACCTCGACAACGGCAGGCAGGCTCTGGCAGCTCGTGTCCACAACGGCCTCTCGGCCGGCCTTGGGTAGGCAAAGGAGGCACCAATGTCACCCAGCATCAGGCGCGAGTTCGAGTCAATGTCCGAAGCCGCAACGCGAACAGGTTTGAGCATCCGCACTATTCGTCGGCGGATCTCCAGTGGGGACCTCGCTGCCTACCGCAGCGGTCCACGCGTCATTCGAGTTGACCCTCGCGACGTCGACCGCATGATGGTTCGCATCCCAACCTTCTAGGGCTGACCCGAGGCGGGATGGCGCAACTTCGTCGGGCGCCGTTTGAGGTGACCGGAATGCGGAAGGGTCCTTATCGTCGGCGAGCCTTGCTGCGCCCTCTGGGCAAGTCGAGCAGGGAGCGCTGGCTGTTGCCTAGCGACCGGGGGCGGCACGTGCGGCCGTACTGCAAGCACGCCGCCCGGACCTGCCCCAGGCCGCCGTCGCGGTGTTCATGACTGCCGCTCGAGGTCGCTGGTCGTGGCTCGGATCACCCGGGTGAAGGGGGCCCCGTTCAATGCGAGGATGATCGAGGCGGGGCGACGTGGCCGGCGCATCGGTCGTCGGGGGAAGCGGGAACACTCGATCCCCTGTGGACCCTCCGCTGGTTCGTCGTCAAGCCCTGGACGCATCGGCGTGACCGGGGCCGGCGCGTGAACTTCGGGAACGCTTGGGGCACGCGTAGTGCACGCGGAAATCCCCCAAATCATGTTTATGCAGGTGAGAGGGCCTTCGGGTCTGCTCCCCGGGTAGGAATCGAACCTACGTCGCTTGTCCTGATTCAAAGTCAGGCGGGCCCTGCCAGCAGACCAACCGGGGAACGCCCCCCGTGGAGGGACCTGCAAAGGGTAGCCAATCCCGAACGCCGCGCTCGCCACTGCCGGAGCGCAGGCGTAGCCCACGCTGAACGCGGGTCCGAGGGTGGAAGCCCACGAGGCATGATGAGCGTGTGAGCAGCAGCCATGACAAGCCCGTGACCACGGTCGCCAAGTCGCGCATGACGGGCAAGCAACGTCGCGAGCAGCTCATCGACGTGGGCAGGAAGCTGTTCGCCGACAAGGGTTTCGAGGGGACGACGGTCGAGGAGATCGCGGCCAAGGCCAACGTCTCCAAGCCGGTCGTGTACGAGCACTTCGGGGGCAAGGAGGGTTTGTATGCCGTCGTCGTCGACCGCGAGATCGCTGCCCTCCTCGGAGGCATCACCGGCGCGCTGAGCGCCGACCTCAACAGTCGTCAGACGTTGGAGCGTGCCGCCGGCGCGCTGCTCGACTACATCGAGAGCTCGTCCGACGGCTTCCGGATCCTCGTGCGCGACAGTCCTCCCGGGCAGTCGACAGGCTCGTTCGCAAGCCTGATCTCCGACGTCGCGAGCCAGGTCGAGCACATCCTCGCCGCAGAGTTCAGGCGCCGCAAACGTGACCCGAAGACCGCACCGCTCTATGCCCAGATGCTCGTCGGCATGGTCGCGCTCACCGCACAGTGGTGGCTCGACTCACCCAAGATGAAGAAGGCCGATGTGGCTGCGCACCTGGTGAACCTCGCGTGGAACGGCTTGGCCAACCTCGAGGACAAGCCCCGCCTCACCGCCACGAAGTAGCCCGCCAGACCCCACCCGAGCCAGCGCCTCAGACCTGCTGGAACTCCACCCGGTTGCCGACCGGGTCAGTCGTGTGGAAACGGCGGACGCCCTGGATCGCCTCGTCCCAGGTCACCCCTCCCCCGGCTGAGGTGACCGCAGCGGCGAGGGTGTCCACGTCGTCGGTGGCGATCGCGGGGTGAGCCTTTCGGGCAGGCACGAACCCGTCCTCCACACCGCAGTGCAGCTCCTGTCCCCCAACCCTGAACCACACCCCTCCCCGCGCAGCCAGCACTGGTGGCTTGGGGAGCTCGACCAGCCCGATGACGCCCGTGTAGAAGGCGCGAAGCGCGTCCTCGCTCCCCGCCGGACAGGCCAGCTGGACGTGGTGCAGGCCCAGGATGCTCATGCCTGGCCACCGGTGGCGACCGACTCCCCCGCCAGGGGAGATGCCGCAGACCGTTGGGCTACCGCGAACACTCGCCGGAAGGGCAGGATCACGCCCACCGGGGTGCGGGGGTAGGCAGCGCGAAGCCTTGCGTCGTAGTCCTGCAGGAACGCCGCGCGCTCGGCCTCGTCCGTCAGCGCTTCCAGGACCGGGCGCAGCCCCGTGCCGCGGACCCACTCCAGCACCGGGTTGTCCTGCTCCCCCGCCGGGTCGAGCACGTGCTGGTAGGTGGTCTCCCACCCGTCGACCACGCAACCCATGGCCCCCAGCTCGACGACGTACCGCGCCGGGTCGTGGACGGCGAGACGGTCCAGTGCCGGTGCGAGTCGGTCTGCAGCGCGATGGTGGGCGGCAGCCTCACGCATGAGTGCGTGCGACGGGGCGTCGTGGTTGCCGGGCACCTGCATCGCGAACCACCCGCCAGGGGCCAGCGCCTGCACCCAACCGCGGACGAGGTGAAGATGCTCCGGCACCCACTGCAACGTGGCGTTGGTGACGAAGACGTCCGGCGAGGCACCGAGCGAGGCGACATCCCACTCCGCCAGGTCCGACTCGACCCACTCGACCCGCGCGTCGACGTCCAGCTCCCGCGCGGCCTCCAGCATCTGTGGTGAATGGTCCACACCGACGACGCGCGCGTCCGGCCAACGCTGTGCCAGGCCGAGGGTGAGGGGCCCGTTGCCACACCCGAGATCGATGACCAGGCCGGGCGACGAAGCACCCACCCGGGCCATCAGGTCCCCGAACGGTCGCGACCGGTGGTCGGAGAACTTGGCGTACTGCGTCGGGTCCCAGTGGGTGCTCATGGCACTTATGGTGACGCAGATTTCTCTTGATATCAAGATACTTGACGACGGGTACTGTTCTGGCATGAGTCCCCGAGCTGCAGGACCCGTCGTGCCCCCGGCCGACGACGTGGACCGCATCGTCGAGGCCTGGCGCCGGGAGCGTCCCGACCTCGACGTCGCCCCGCTGCAGGTGTTCTCCCGGGTCTCGCGACTCGCCCGCCGTCTCGACCTCGACCGTACCCAGGCCTTCGCCCAGCACCAGCTCGAGGGTTGGGAGTTCGACGTCCTCTCCGCCCTGCGTCGCGCCGGTGCCCCCTACGAGCTCTCGCCCGGCCAGCTGATCCGCCAGACCTTGGTCACCAGTGGCACGATGACCAACCGCGTCGACCGCCTCGAACGTCGTAGCCTTGTCGGACGCAGCCCCGACCCCAACGATCGCCGGGGCGTCATCGTGCGGCTCACGCCCGAGGGCCAGCAGACTGTCGACGCCGCGATGGCCGACCTGCTCGACCGCGAGCGCACCCTCCTGACCGAGCTGTCCGCCCGCGACCACGGGGAGCTTGCTGCGATGCTGCGCCGGCTGCTCTCCCCCTTCGAGGTCTGACCAGAGCCGCGGGTGCTCAGGAGCCGAAAGTGCTCAGGAGCACTGGAGCGGCGCCGCTCAGCCGACGATCTCGGCGGCCGCCAGCCACTCCAGCTCGAGGGTCTCGCGCTCGTCCACGATCTCGCGCAGCTGACCGTTGAGCTCCAGCACCTTCGTGTGGTCCGCCGCTGCCTCTGCCATCGCCAGGTGGATCTTGTCCTCGCGCTGGGTCAGGCGCGTCAGCTGCTTCTCGATCCGCGCCATGTCCTTGCGGGCCTCGCGCAGCTCGGCCGGGCTGGGACCGGACGTCCCGGCAGCCGGAGCGGAGTCAGCACGAGCCGATGACGAGACGACTTCTCTCGCAGCAGACTCGATCGCCTGGTGCCGAAGCTCGAGGTACTGGTCCACTCCACCTGGCAGCTGGCGAAGCTTGCCGTCACCGAGCAGCGCGACCTGGCGGTCGCAAGCCCGCTCGAGCAGGTAGCGGTCGTGCGAGACGACGAGCAACGTGCCGGCCCAGCCGTCGAGCACGTCCTCGAGCGAGGTGAGCGTCTCGATGTCCAGGTCGTTGGTGGGCTCGTCGAGCAGCAGCACGTTGGGCTCGTCCATGAGCAGCCGGGTCAGCTGCAGCCGACGGCGCTCGCCACCCGACAGGTCCGACACCCGCGTCTGCTGACGGCCCCCGGTGAACCCCAGCCGTTGGGCGAGCTGGGACGCCGAGACCTCCTTCGGCCCGAGCCGCACGTACTTGCGGACGTCCTCGATCGCCTCGATGACGCGCCAGTCGGCATACCGCTCCAGCTCCCGGACCTCCTGCGAGAGGTAGGCCAGGCGCACGGTGATGCCCTCCTTGCGCTTGCCGGAGGACAGCGGCAGCTGGCCCGCGATCGCTCGCAGGAGGGTGGACTTGCCCGAACCGTTGACCCCGACCACACCGATGCGCTCGCCGGGCGCGAGGTGCCAGGTGAGCCGGTCGAGCAGCACTCGGTCGCCGAGCGCCACGGTGGCGTCGACGAGGTCGACGACGTCCTTGCCCAGGCGCGTCGTCGCGAACCTCAGCAGCTCGACGTCGTCGCGCGGCGGTGGCTCGTCGGCGATGAGGGTGTTGGCCGCGTCGATGCGGAACTTGGGTTTGGAGGTCCGCGCCGGCGGGCCACGTCGCAGCCAGGCGAGCTCCTTGCGGAGCAGGTTGTCGCGCCGTTCAGCAGTCACCTGCGCCATCCGCTCGCGTTCGGCCTTCGCGAGCACGTATGCCGCGTAGCCACCTTCGAAGGCGTTGACCGTCCCGTCGACGACCTCCCACGTGGAGGTGGCGATCGCGTCGAGGAACCACCGGTCGTGGGTGATGGCGACGACGGCGTTGTCGGGGCGGGCGCGGTGGCGGACGAGGTGCTCGGCCAGCCAGGCGACTCCCTCGACGTCGAGGTGGTTGGTGGGTTCGTCGAGGAACAGCACGGTCGGGTCCTGCACGAGCAGCCGTGCCAGGGCCAGCCGGCGGCGTTCGCCACCCGACATCAGGCCGATCGTCGCCTCGAAACCCCCCACGGACTGGGCCTCGATCCCGCCGAGCAGTCCGGTCAGCACATCGCGCACCCGAGCGTCACCGGCCCACACGTGCTCGGGCAGGTCACCCAGCACGACCTCCCGCACCGTGTGACCGGGGTTGAGCACGTCCTCCTGGGCCAGCACGCCGACGCTGGACACCCCTACGCGGGTCACCCGACCCGAGTCGACCTCGCGGTGGCCCGCCAGGACGTTGAGCAAGGTGGTCTTGCCACCACCATTTCGGCCGACCATGCCGATGCGGTCGCCCCCGAGGACACCGAGGGACACCTCGTCGAGCACCTGGGCGGTGCCGAGGGCCAGGGAGGCGCGCTCGACACTGATGAGGTTCGCCATCAGCCGGGCCGCGGTCCGCTGATCTCGTGGGCACCGTGCGCCGGACCGGTCGCGCGGCGGACGTCCTGCACCGCTCCAGAGGCGGTGAGCGAGACAGCCAGGTCGATGGCCGCCTCGTTGTCCTCGACGACGAAGGCGACCGTGGGGCCGGAGCCGGACACGACACCACCGAACGCACCGAACTCCAGCCCGGCGTCGATCACGTCTCCGAGCGCCGGCATCAGGGAGATCGCTGCTGCCTGTAAGTCGTTGTGCAACGCCGCACCCAGGGCCCGGGCGTCACCGGAGCGCAGGGCCGTCATCATCTGTGGGCTCGGCGTGGGGTCCGTGACCGCGGCGTCCCCGCGGAGCCGGTCGCACTCTGCATAGACGGCCGGGGTCGACAGCCCGGTCTCGCTCAGGGCGAAGACCCAGTGGAAGCTCCCCCGCGCCAGGACGGGGGCCAGCACCTCGCCGCGACCAGAACCCATCGACGTGCCACCGGAGAGGAGGAACGGGACGTCGCTTCCCAGCCCGGCGGCGATCTGCTCGAGCTCGGTGCGCGAAAGGGCGAGCCCCCAGAGTCGGTCGCACGCGACCAGGGCGGCGGCCGCGTCGGCCGAGCCGCCCGCCATACCGCCCATCACGGGAATGTCCTTGCGAATGCTCACGTGTACGGGGTCCTCGACCTCGCCGAGCTGGGCGAGCCTTCGGGCGGCCCTCAGCGCGAGGTTGCTCTCGTCGACGGGCACGCCCAGCGACTGCGGGCCAGAGACGCCCACCCCCCAGTCGTCCGAGGCGGTCACGGTGACCTCGTCGTAGAGGGCGACAGCGTGGTAGATGGTGGCAAGCGGGTGGTAGCCGTCCTCGCGGGGCGCGCCGACCAACAGCTCGAGGTTGACCTTGGCCGGGACCCTGACCGTCACGGACGACGGCATCACGGCGGCGGAGGTCATGGCCGCAACCCTAACGGGGACTTGCAGACCGCGCGGATCCGCACATCTGCACACAACCTTCACACGTTCCGCGCTGCCCCTCCTCGTGGTCCTCCTACGCTCGTGGACGTGAGCCACCCACCCCGTGTCCTGGTCGTCGAGGACGAGCCGACCATCGCTGACGCCATCACTGCACGCCTTGCAGCCGAGGGCTTCGAGGCCCAGCAGGTGCACGACGGCCTGGTCGCACTGGAGCGCGCCGCGGCCTGGGACCCGGAGGTCGTCGTCCTGGACATCATGCTCCCCGGACTCGACGGGCTCGAGGTGTGTCGGCGACTGCAGGCCACCCGCCCGGTCCCCGTGCTGATGCTCACCGCGCGCGACGACGAGGTCGACCTGCTCGTGGGGCTGGGCATCGGCGCCGACGACTACATGACCAAGCCGTTCTCGATGCGCGAGCTCGTGGCCCGCCTGAGGGTGCTCCTGCGCCGCGTCGAGCGCTCCGCCGAGGCACACTCCCCCGCTCCGACGGTCTCTGTGAACGGGCTGCGCATAGACGGGGCCCAGCGCCGGGTGTGGTCGAGCGAGGCGGAGGTCCACCTCACGCCGACCGAGTTCGACCTGCTCGCCTGCCTCGCGGCGCGCCCCGGCACGGTCCTGCGCCGCGAGGCCCTCCTCGCCGAGGTGTGGGGCTGGGCCGACGCGTCCGGGACCCGCACCGTCGACAGCCACGTGAAGTCGTTGCGCCGCAAGCTCGGCGCCGCACGTGTGCGCACCGTGCACGGGGTGGGCTATGCCCTGGAGGCTGGTGCGTGAACTACGACCTGCGACCCCTCGACCGGGCGCGTTCCATCAAGACCAAGCTCGGACTGCTGGTCGCGGTGACGATCACGGTGGCCTCCGTGCTGGCCGTGGTCGGGACCCGTCTCGGTCTCTCGCCGTGGGCCACCGTGCCCGTGACCGTGGCCGCCGCCCTCGTGGTCACCCAGCTGCTGGCCCGCGGCATGACCTCGCCACTGCGCGAGATGACCGTGGCCGCGCAGCGTATGGCGCAGGGCGACTACTCCCAGCGCGTCCGCTCCACCTCGGGGGACGAGGTGGGTGAGCTGGCGCGGGCGTTCAACCGCATGTCAGCCACCCTCGAGCTGGTGGACCGGCACCGGCGCGACCTGGTGGCCAACGTCTCGCACGAGCTGCGGACCCCGATCTCGGCGCTGCAGGCCGTGCTGGAGAACCTCGCGGACGGGGTGTCCGAGCCCGGTCCCGAGGAGCTGCGCTCCGCGCTGGCCCAGACCGAGCGCCTCGGCCGCCTCGTCGGCGACCTCCTGGACCTGTCCCGCGTCGAGGAGGGCGTCACCCCGTTGCGCGTCACGCAGGTTGACCTCGCCGACCTGCTCGACGACGCCGTCGCCCAGGCCCGCGTCGACCCGCTGAGGTACTCGGTGGCGGTCTCCCCAACCGGGCTGACCGTCCCCGCCGACCCCGACCGGCTCCACCAGCTGCTCGCCAACCTGCTCGACAACGCGGCCCGCCACAGCCCCTCCGACGGCGAGATCCGCGTGACCGCCGCGCGCCACGGCGAGCAGGTCCACCTCGACGTCGCCGACGACGGCCCGGGAATCGCACCGGCCGAGCGGGGCCAGGTCTTCGAGAGGTTCGCGACCAGCGCCGCGCAGAACAGCGGAACAGGGCTCGGCCTGGCCATCTCGCGCTGGGTCGTCCAGCTCCACGGCGGCACCATCGCCGTGGCCGACAGCGACCACGGGTGCCGCATCGAGGTCCGGCTGCCCACCGACCCCACCAGCCCGACCACGACGAAGCAGACCGCCATCAGCACCCTGACCCCACCGGCCCCGCCGCAGCCACCACCGAGGAGCGCGTCATCAGCACCCTGACCCCACCGGCCCCTCCGCAGCCACCACCCTCGTCCCCGGGCCGCGCCACCCTTGAGTCCTTGTGGTCGGACGCCCCCGGCCGCCGGCCCCGGCTCGTCGCCGCGGCCTGCGTGGCCGGCCTGCTCGCCGCGCTGGTGCTGCCCGACCACCGCCTGGGACTCGGCACCGCACTGGTCGCGGCCGTCAGCTGCGGCACGGTGCTGGCAGGCCGAGCTCGCAGCTCGGGGCGTCGATGGACCTGGTCGGACCATGCCGACGTCGCCCTCGTCGCACTGCTGCTGCTCACCCTGGTGCTGCGCGACGCCACGTGGATCACCGTCCTGTGCCTACTGGCAGCCCTGGGCCTGGTAGCCGTGGGCTCCACGAGGGCCACCTCGGTCCTCGGCACGGTGGGTTCCGCTGTCGCTGTCCCCCTCGCCGCGCTGCGCGGACTTCCTTGGCTCGCGCGCACCCTGCGACCCAGGGCTGGGGTGCAGAGCTGGCTCCCGGCCGTGCGCACCGCGCTGCTCTCCGGGGTGCTGCTGCTCGTCTTCGGCGCGCTCTTCGCCTCCGCCGACCCCCTGTTCGCGACCTGGGTGGACGCGATCACCCCCGACATCACCTGGAACGACCTCCCGGCCCGGACAGTGCTCGGCCTCTTCGTCGCGACCGGCACCCTCGCGGCCGCCTACGTCGCCCTGGCCCCGCCGCCCGTCGACCGGTTGCAGCGCCGCCTGCGCCGGAGCCGTCGAGACTTCGAGTGGCTGGCCCCCCTCGGTGTTGTCAATGCCGTCTTCGTGGCGTTCCTCGTGGCCCAGGCGGCAGCGCTGTTCGGTGGCCACGCCTACCTCCGGCGGACGACCGGACTGACGTATGCCGACTCGGTCCACGAGGGCTTCGGACAGCTGACGACGGCGACAGCGCTCACCCTCACAGTCGTCGCCTGGGTCAACCACAAGGCCGAGCGCTCTCGCCGCCGCGACGTGGCCCTGGGCGCGCTGTGCGTCATGACGATCGTCGTGGTCGTCTCTGCGCTCCACCGGATGAACCTCTACGAGGAGGCGTACGGGTTCACCCGGCTGCGCCTGCTGGTCTCGGTCTTCGAGGGCTGGCTGGGGGTGGTCCTGGTGCTCGTGCTCGTCGGCGGTGTGCTGGGTGGTCGGCGCTGGCTGGTCCCGCTCGCCGTCCGCGCCGGGGCCGTGGGGCTGCTCGGCCTGGCCCTGGTCAACCCCGACCTGTACATCGCCGAGCACAACATCGACCGCGTCGGGGCGGCGGCCGGCGTCGACCTGGTGTACGTCGGGAGCCTGTCGGCGGACGCCTGGCCCGCCATCGCCCACCTCCCGGCGGACGACTTCGCCTGCGCGACGCGCGACCTGGTGGTCCCGGACGACGACACGGTCGTCGAGTGGAACCTGTCTCGCTCTCGCGCCCGACACCTCATGTCCGAGCGACCTCCGGCCACCATCGAAGGGACCGGCATCAGCGAGGCAGGGTGCTCCTCGTTCCGCTGACCCGCGACCTGCGCCGGCTCAGTCACCGAACGAGGAGCGAGCGGCGGCGATCGCCGCGAACTGCTCGATGCCGAGCTGCTCGCCCCGCGTGCGGGGGTCGATCCCTGCTGCGCGCAGGCACTCCTCCGCGCGAGGAGCCGAGCCCGCCCAGCCGCTCAGCGCCGCCCGCAGCGTCTTGCGTCGTTGGGCGAAGGCAGCGTCGATGCAGGTGAACGTGTCCCGCCGGGTGGCTTGGGTCGACGGCGCCGGACGCCGTTCGAGGGCGACGAGTCCGGAGTCGACGTTCGGGACCGGCCAGAAGACGCTGCGCGGGACCGTCCCCGCGAGCCGCACGGCTGCATACCAGCCGGCCTTGACGCTCGGCACCCCGTAGGCCTTGGACCCCGGGGTGGCGGCGAGTCGCTCGGCCACCTCGAGCTGCACCATGACGAGCACCCGCTCCAGGGTCGGGAAGGCCTCGAGGAAGTTGAGCACCACGGGCACCGAAACGTTGTAGGGCAGGTTCGCGACCAGGGCCGTCGGCTGCGGGTCGGGCAGCTCGCGCACCTGCATCGCGTCCGCGTGCACGAGGGTGAGCCGGTCGGCGTATGCCGGCGCGAGCCGGCTCACGGTGCCCGGCAGCGCCTGCGCCAGGGCCGGGTCCACCTCCACGGCGATCACCTGACCCACCTCGGGCAGCAGGGCCAGGGTGAGCGAGCCGAGTCCCGGGCCGACCTCGACCACCACGTCGTCGGGGCCGACCCCGGCGAGGCGCACGATGCGCTTGACGGTGTTGGCGTCGATGACGAAGTTCTGGCCCCACTGCTTGGTCGGCCGCATCCCGAGCCCGGCGGCGATCTCGCGGATCTGGGCGGCGCCGAGGAACCCGCTGGTCTGCTCCGCCATGCGGAGAACTCTAGGGGAGGCGGCCTCCGGCCCGGGACAGGCGACAGCGCCCCCGACCGTAGTGGTCGGAGGCGCTGTCGGGCAGCGACGTGTCAGAACGTCGACGCCGGGGTCAGGCTGCGTGCGCGCAGCCCCACGGGCCGAGCCCCGCCTTGGCGTAGTAGCGGTTCGCCACCGTGATCTGCTGCGCGCGGGAGGCCAGGTCGGGGCGTGACGCGAAGTCGCCGCCGCCGTTGGCCATCCACGACGAGATGTCGAACTGCAGGCCACCGTAGTAACCGTTGCCGGTGTTGATCGACCAGTTGCCGGTGGACTCGCACTGGGCGATCCGGTCCCACATTCCGGCGTTCGAGAGGTTGATCCCGGCGCCGGAGGTGTTGCCGGACCTGGGAGCGCTGGGAGCGCTCGGAGCGCTGGGAGTGCTCGGGGCCTTGGCCACGGGACGTGACTTGGTGCCCACGGCGATCACCTTGGCGACCGCCGGGTCGGCGACCACGGTCGTGAGCTTCTTCTTGCTCTCGACCTTGCCGTCGACCTTGGTGACGCGCCAGGTGGTCACCTTGGCGCCGGCTGAGCCGGCCTTGAGGACCTTGCTCTGGCCCTTGTAGAGGCTGGAGTCGTTCTTGCGCGACACCGGGGCCGCGATGGACTCGGTGGACTTCACGTTGGCCGACGACACACGCAGGACAGCGATCTTCAGGCCCTTGGTCACCGGACGGGCGGGTCCGGGGGCAACGCGGTCGTCAGAGTCCAGCGTCACGCCGAGCTCCTTGAGCGCGGCAGCGACCGTGGTGCCGGTCGTGGTCGCGGTGCGGCTCTTGCCGTCCACGCCGACGACGACGTTCTTGGGGGTGGTCACGGAGAGCGTCAGGCCGTCGCGGCCCAGGCTCATCGATCGTGACGTGGACAGCTTGGCGGAGTCGGCACGGATGCCCAGCTCCTGCAGGGCACCGTCGACCGTGGTCGCCGTGGTCCAGTAGTCCCGCTTGGCCCCGTCGACGGTCACGGTGAGCTTGCGTCCGTAGCGGACGACGATCTTCTGTCCGTCGGACACCTTGGTGTCGGCGGCCGGCACGACCACGTCGTGCTCCTTGATGGCGATGTCCTGCTTGGCGAGGACATCACCCACCGTGCTGCCGAAGGCATGGACGGTGGAGGTCTTGCCGTCGACCGAGAGGGTGACGGACTTGTCGAGGTGCGAGACGCCAACGGCTCCGGCGACGAGGGACGTCACCACCGCGGCTTGGGCGATGCGTCGAACGGGACGGGTGATCACAGTGCTCCAGTGGTCGAAATCCCCGGGCATCGGTCGGGTGACGCGTCCTGCCGGCAGGAGTGCCTGGCCATAGAAAGAGGGGCGCCGCGTCCGCCGAGCTCCGACGGATCGAGCACCCCTGCTCGCGTCACCAGGAAGTCCGAACCCGGCCAACAGTCATCAACCATGACCGGCGCATGCGCAAAGGTCAACTTCTGATAACGGAACCTTCAGGTTCTCGCCAAGGGCCTGCGCCCCACGGGTCACAGGAGTATCACCCACCGAAACCCGGCCGTGCCCGGGTCACCAGGGCCCGTAGACCGCCTCGGAGGTGTCACTGATGGCCTGGCACAGCGTCGGGACCGCGACCCCGAGGACCCCCGCCATCGAACGCACCGTGAGGGGCACCAGGTAGGGCGCGTTCGTCGCCCCGCGCCACGGGACGGGGGTCAGGTATGGCGCGTCCGTCTCGACCAGGAGCCGGTCCAACGGCGTCACCGCCAGGGCGTCGCGCAGACCCTTGGCGTTCTTGAACGTGACGGTGCCGGCGAAGGACAGGTAGTACCCCCGCTCGGCGCACTCACGCGCCATCCCCATGTCGCCGGAGAAGCAGTGCAGCACCGTCTTCTCAGGAGCGCCCTCCTCCCCGAGGATGCGCAGCACGTCGTCGTGGGCGTCGCGGTCGTGGATCTGCAGGGCCTTGCCGGTGCGCTTCGCGAGGTCGATGTGCCACCGGAACGAGTCCTGTTGCACCCCAACCCCTTCGGGTCCGGTCCGGTAGTAGTCCAACCCCGTCTCGCCGATGACCCGGATGCGGGGGTGGGCGGCCAGCTGCTCGATCTCGTCGTACGCCGCCTGGAGGTCGCCCGCCTCGGCAAGCCGTGGCGCCTCGTTGGGGTGCAGGGCCACCCCGCCCAGCACTGCCTGGTGCTGGTCGACGACCTCGACCGTGAAGCGGGCCGCGGGCAGGTCGCAGCCGATCTGGACCATCCGGTCGACCCCGACGGAGGCCGCTTGCGCCACTGTCGTGGCGACATCGACGGCGTCCTGTCCGTCCCGGGCGATGTCGAGGTGGGTGTGGTTGTCGACGACCGCGATGGGCAGCGGGTCGGGCGCGGTGGGCACTCGCCGGTGCCCGCTTCGGCCGGGCATCTCGGAGCCGTTCGTGGCCGCCATACCGCGCGGCCCGGTCAGCTCTGCTCGAGGCGGGCGAGCTCGTCGCCGACGACCGCCTCGTCCAGCTTGGTGAAGACCGGTGTGGGCTTCGCCACACTCGCCCCGACACGCACCGGACGGGACTCCCAGAGGGGTGTCGCGGTGTACTCGCCCGTGACGACGGGGTAGCTGCGCCCTTGGTCCTCGGGGTCCAGACCGGGCACCTCCTGCACCGAGGGCATCGGCATGAACTCGCCCTCGCCACCGATCGCGACGTGCACCGCGTTGGAGGAGTGCGGCAGGAACGGGCTCAGCACGGTGTTGAGGTCGCTGACGCACTGGACCAAGGTGTGCAGCACGGTCGCGAGGCGCACGCGCTGGTCCTCGCCCTTGAGCTTGAACGGCTCGGTGTCGGTGACGTACTTGTTCACCTCACCGACGGTGCGCATCGCCTCTGCGACGGCCGCCTTGATCCGCTGGCGGTGGAGCAGGTCACCCACCGTGTCGAACGCCGACAGCACCTTGGCCCGCACGGCCTCGTCCACCGGCTCGAGCGGGCCAGGGTCCGGGATCTCGCCGAAGCTCTTGGCCACCATGGCGGCGGTGCGGTTGACGAGGTTGCCCCAGCCCGCGACCAGCTCGGAGTTGTTGCGCTGCACGAACTCGGCCCAGGTGAAGTTGGAGTCCTGGTTCTCCGGTCCCGCCGCACAGATGAAGTACCGGATCGCATCCGGGCCATAGCGCTCGAGCACGTCGCGGATGTGGATGACGTATCCGCGTGAGGTGGAGAACTGCTTGCCCTCCATGGTGAGGTACTCGCTGGAGACCACCTCCGTGGGCAGGTTCAGCTCCCCGAACGCGCCGGGCTCACCACCCTTGTCGCCGCGACCGGCATACCCGAGCAGCTCGGCAGGCCAGATCTGGGAGTGGAAGGTGATGTTGTCCTTGCCCATGAAGTAGTAGGACACGGCCTCGGGGTCGTTCCACCACTCACGCCAGCGCTCAGGCTCTCCCAGGCGTCGCGCCCACTCGACCGAGGCCGACAGGTATCCGATGACGGCGTCGAACCAGACGTAGAGCCGCTTGGTCGGCTGGTCGCTCCAGCCCTCCAGCGGCACGGGGATGCCCCAGTCGATGTCTCGGGTCATGGCGCGGGGCCGGATGTCGTCGAGGATGTTGAGGCTGAACTTGATGACGTTCGGTCGCCAGGTGCCGGAGGCCTCGCGGCCCTCGAGCCACTCGCGCAGGGAGGTGGCGAGCGCCGGCAGGTCGAGGAAGAAGTGCTGGGTCTCGATGAACTCCGGCGTCTCGCCGTTGACCTTCGACCGCGGGTCGATGAGCTCGGTCGGGTCGAGCTGGTTGCCGCAGCTGTCGCACTGGTCGCCGCGAGCCTCGGGATAGGAGCAGATGGGGCAGGTGCCCTCGATGTAGCGGTCAGGCAGCGTGCGCCCGGTCGACGGCGAGATGGCGCCCCGCGTCGTCTGCTCGACCATGTAGCCGTTCTTCCAGACCTGGGTGAACAGCTCCTGGGCGACGGAGTAGTGGTTGGCCGTGGTCGTGCGGGTGTAGAGGTCGTAGGAGCAACCGAGGTCGGCCAGCTCGTGGGCGATGATCGCGTGGTTGCGGTCGACGAGCTCGCGGGCGCTCACCCCCTGCTGGTCGGCCAGCACAAGGATCGGGGTCCCGTGCTCGTCCGAGCCGCTGACCATGAGCACGTCGTGGCCGGCCATGCGCATGTAGCGGCTGAACACGTCGGACGGCACGGCGAACCCGGCGACGTGGCCGAGGTGCCGCGGGCCGTTGGCGTAGGGCCAGGCGACGGCGGACAGGACCTTCATGCGGCGACGGCCTGGGTGCCCGGACGACGCAGGAGCGGTGTCGGGAAGGCTCGGGAGCATGAGACGACGGTTGCGGTGCTCACAGACCGAATCCTAGGGGGCCGGGCCTGGGCCTCCCGGCGGCTCCAGCGCCTGCGGCGTCAGCGCGCCGCTCCAGCCGCGCCCGACCGATCTGCCCAGAGGCACACAAAAATTGCCGCTTATGCCTTACTTCGGCACCACCGAGGACTTACTGTGGGCCGGTGCGGCGGGGACATGCCGCCTTTCCAGAGAGAAGAGACATGGCCATTCGTCTGCCCAAGGCCGCCGCGATCATCGCTGCGGTCATTGCCCTTCCGCTCGGAGCCGGCGCCGCGACCGCGGCCCCCGGCTCCAAGCCCGCCCCCGTGACCGTCGAGTCTGCGTCCCAGGCCAAGGCCTTCGCCAAGCTCATCCACCAGCGCTCCACGGCCCACGCCACGCCCCGCGCCACCGCCAAGGCGGCGCCTTCGCCGCAGGCCGAGGCTGCCGCGAGGACAGCGCGTCTGGCCGGCGCCGACCGCTACGCGACCTCCGTCGCCGTCTCCAAGGTGAGCTACGACGACAAGCAGCTGCTCGGCGGCACCCTGATCGTTGCCTCTGGCTTGCAGTTCCCCGACGCCCTCGCCGGTGGCCCGGCCGCGGCCGGCCTCGGTGGCCCGCTCCTCCTCGTCCCGCCGACCGGCACCATCCCGGCCTCGGTCGTCACCGAGATCCGCCGTCTCGGCGTCGAGTCCGTCGTCATCCTGGGCGGCACCAGCGCTGTCAGCAGTGGCGTCGAGGACCAGCTCGCCAAGGTCGTCGACTACGTGGACCGCGTGTTCGGTGACGACCGCTACGCGACCGCCGCCTTCGCGTCATACCTCACCTGGAAGTTCGACGAGGCCAACCCCGACGCCGAGCCCACTCCGCCGTCGGTCGTCTACGTCACCAGCGGCACCACCTTCGCCGACGCCCTCGCAGGTGGAGCAGCCGGCGCGATCGTCGGCGCTCCGCTCATGCTGACCAACCCGACCCGCCTGCCGGACGTGACCTCGTTCGCCCTCGAGGACACCGACCCTGCGGAGATCCGCATCCTCGGCAGCACGGCAGCCGTCTCCGCAAACGTCGCGAACCAGATCGCCCAGGCCGTACCGAACGCCAAGATCACCCGCCTCGGTGGCGCAGACCGCTACGCGACTGCAGCAGCGGTGGCCAGCAACCTGAACCTGCGCACCGGTGGTGTGGTCATGCTTGCCAACGGCCTGAACTTCCCGGACGCGCTGTCCGCGTCCACCTCGTCAGCCGTGATCAACGCGCCGGTCCTGCTCGTCAAGCAGAGCTGCGCACCGGCTGCGACGATCACGGCAGTCAACCACCTGGCGCCGACCCTGATCCGGGCCATCGGCAGCGCCGCCGTGGTGTCCAACAACGCGCTTGCCGGGAAGCCCTGCTGACCAGCACCTCCCAGCATTCGCACCATCCGGTGGGCCCGGCAGCCGTCAAGGTTGCCGGGCCCACCGCGTTGGCCTCACCGCACCGACCACGGAGGTGACCGATGATCGTCGCACTCACCGGCATGGGGCTGTCCGCCGCGGCAGGCCTCAACGCCTTCATCCCGTTCCTGCTCGTGGCCCTGCTCGCCCGGTTCAGCGACGTGCTCACGTTGCCGCAGTCCTACGCGTGGATCGAGTCGTGGTGGGCCATCGGGATCGGCACGCTGCTGCTGCTCACCGAGGTGGTGCTCGACAAGATCCCCGCGGTCGACACGGTCAACGACGCGGTGCAGACGTTCATCCGGCCGAGCATGGGCGGCCTGGTGTTCGCCGCCACCTCGGCGGCGCAGGAGGTCGACCGCTCGAGCTGGATGACGGCCCACCCCTGGGTCGGCGTCGCCATGGGGGTCCTGGTCTCAGGCCTCGTGCACACCGGCAAGACCGCTGCTCGGCCGGTGATCAACGCCGGGTCACTGGGATTCGGCGGTCCGGTCGCGTCCGGTGTCGAGGACGGCGCCTCCCTCGGGATGAGCCTCGTCGCGGTCTTCCTGCCGGTCCTCGTCGTCGTCCTGCTCGTGGCCCTCGCCGCACTCCTGGTCTGGCTGTGGCGGGTGGCTCGCCGCCGACGTCGTCGCCGCGACCGGAGCACCGCGCTCGCATGACGCCTTCAGGCCGAGCGGACAGACTGGGCGCATGACCCTCGCCACCACGACGTCGTCGCGCCGGTCCCTGGTCACCGAGACGGTGCTCGTCCTCGGCGTGAGCCTGGGCGCCTCAGCAGTCTGGTCACTGCTGTCGATCATCAACAAGCTGACGCAGCAGCGCGCCCTCAACCAGCAGACCACGGCGATGAACTCCTCGGTGACCCCCGACCGGCCATGGCTCGACCTCGCCTACCAGCTCGTCGGCATCGCCATCGCCCTCGTCCCGGTAGCGCTCGCCGTCCACCTGCTGCGGCGTGAGCGCCCCGACGCCACCCACGACCTCGGTGCCGACCTGCGCCAGCCAGGCCGCGACCTCGGCCGTGGCCTGCTCCTCGCCGCCGCCGTGGGGTTGCCTGGGCTGGCCCTGTATGCCGCTGCGAAGGGGCTGGGGTTCAACACCACCATTGCCGCGGCGAACCTCTCCGTGCACTGGTGGACCGTCCCTGTGCTCGTCCTGGCCGCGGTCCAGAATGCCGTGCTCGAGGAGGTCATCATGATCGGCTACCTCTTCACGCGGTGGCGCCAGGCCGGCTGGTCACTGCCCGCCGTCATCGTGACCTCTGCCCTGATTCGCGGCACCTACCACCTCTACCAGGGCTTCGGAGGGTTCGTCGGCAACATCGCGATGGGTCTGTTCTTCGGCTGGATCTACACGCGCACCAAGCGCGTCGGCCCCCTCGTGGTGGCCCACACCGTCCTGGACGTCGTCGCCTTCGTCGGCTACGCCCTGCTCAAGAACCACCTGTCGTGGCTGACCTGAGCACTGCACGGCCGTCGGCCTCGGAGCAGATGGTCAGCGCACGCTGAGGTACCCGTCGTAGAGCGACTTCTTGGACAGCCCCGTGGTCGCGGCCACGTCGGCGCAGACGTCCTTGAGCCGCTCGCCCGCCGTGACGCGCTCCTGGATGCCGGGTAGCGCCTCCTCGACGGAGGTCACCCTCGGGGTGGCCCCGGCCACGACGACGGTGATCTCCCCGCGGACGCCCTCGCCGGCCCAGTCGGCGAGCTCCCCCAGGCCACCACGTCGGACCTCCTCGTAGGTCTTGGTCAGCTCGCGGCACACGGCGCCACGTCGGTCGGCACCCCACGCGTCGGCCATCGCGCGCAGGCTCACCTCGATGCGGTGCGGCGCCTCGAAGAACACCATGGTGCGCCGCTCCTCAGCGAGCGCGGCCAAGATGCGCGCTCGCTCACCACCCTTGCGCGGCAGGAACCCTTCGAAGCAGAACCGGTCGACGGGCAGCCCCGAGACGGCGAGCGCCATGAGCACCGCGCTCGGTCCGGGCACGCAGGTGACCCGGATGCCAGCCGCCACCGCGGCGTCGACGAGGCGGTACCCGGGATCCGACACCGACGGCATACCGGCGTCGGTCACGACCACGACCCGCTCACCGGCCCGTAGGCGCTCGACGAGGGCAGGGGTCCGCGCCGCCTCGTTGTGCTCGTGGTAGCTGAGGACCGAACCACCGGGCGTCACGCCCAGGTCGGCGCACAGGCGTCGAAGTCGTCGGGTGTCCTCGGCGGCGACCACGTCGGCGTCGGTGATCTCCTGCGCCAGCCGGGGTGCGGCGTCGCGGGGGTCGCCGATGGGAGTCGCCGCGAGGACGAGCACCCCTGCCTGCGCCGCTGGTGTCACGGGTGTCATCCTGTCAGGCCCGGTGTGCATACGATGTCGCGCATGACCCGGACGGACGTGCTGCGATCACGGCTGCTCGGATTCCGGCCCACCGACACGTTGTGGGGCTGGCTCGGTCCGCTGTTCTTCGCCGTCGTCGGCGGCATCATGCGGTTCTGGTCGCTCGACCGGCCGCACCAGCTCGTGTTCGACGAGACGTACTACGTCAAGCAGGGCGTGTCGATGCTCGAGTACGGCGTGGAGATGCGCGTCCCCGACACCATCAAGAAGCCGGACGAGCTGTTCACCGCCGGCACCACCGACGTGTTCGGCACCGAGGGCGACCTCGTCGTCCACCCTCCGGTCGGCAAGTGGGTCATCGCCGCGGGCGAGCAGCTGTTCGGGCAGGCGTCGTCGTGGGGCTGGCGGTTCTCGGTGTGCGTCCTCGGCACCCTCTCGATCCTCATGATCGGCCGCGCTGCCCGACGGCTGTTCGGCTCCTCCCTGCTCGGGACGACCGCCGCGTTCCTCGTGGCCTTCGAGGGCCACCACTTCGTCCAGTCGCGGACCGGACTGCTCGACCTCATCGTCATGTTCTGGGCGCTGGCCGCATTCTGTGCGCTGCTCATCGACCGCGACAGGTCGCGCGCGATCCTCGCCGAGAAGGTCTCTGCGCTGACGCCGCGCCAGCTCGCGACCGGACTCGGCCCGTGGCTCGGCTGGCGACCGTGGCGGTGGGTGGCCGCGATCAGCCTGGGGTTGTGCGCCGGCACCAAGTGGTCGGGGCTGTTCTTCCTCGTGGCGTTCGGCCTGATGACCGTGTGGTGGGACCTCGGTGCCCGGCGGGCGGCGGGGGTCCGCCACTGGTTCTCGGCGATGCTCGTCAAGGACGGCCTGTGGGCTGCGGTGGTCATGGTCGGCACGGCGACCGTGACCTACCTGGCGTCGTGGGTCGGCTGGTTCCGCTCGAACCTCGGGTACGACCGCCTCTGGGGTGCGGCGCACCCGTCCAAGGACACCCCCTGGATCCCCGACGCGGTGCGCTCGCTGTGGCACTACCACCAGGAGATCTACACCTTCCACGTCAACCTCCACGACAACCACCCCTACCGGACCAACCCGTGGTCGTGGGTCGTCCAGGGGCGCCCTACGTCGTTCTTCTACGAGGGCCCGAAGCAGGGCGAGTCCGGCTGCACGGTCGACCAGTGCTCCAAGGCGATCACCTCGATCGGCACCGTGTCGATCTGGTGGCTCGGCGCCGCCGCGATCTTCGTGCTCGTCTACTACTGGCTGTTCAAGCGCGACTGGCGCGCAGGCGGCATCCTCGCCGGCCTGGCCGGTGGTTACCTGCCGTGGTTCGGCCTCGAGGAGCGCACCATCTACTCCTTCTACACAGTGGCGTTCGAGCCGTGGATCATCTTCGCGGTCGTGTTCGTGCTGGGGCTGGTCCTGGGCAGGCGCACCGACTCGCGGCGCCGTCGCGAGATCGGCCTCTACGCCGTGGGTGCCTACTGCGTGCTGACGCTGGTGCTGTTCGCGTTCTTCTGGCCGGTCTACACCGCCCAGGTCATCCCCCAGGGCCAGTGGTCCGTGCGGATGTGGTTCCCCAGCTGGGTCTGAGGGGGCAGGCTGGACCCCGTCGGCGACGGTGGCGGGACCCCGTCGGCGACGATGTAGGGATCGGTGCACGATCGGTGCACGATCGGGGTCCAGCTGGGAGGTGGTGCGGTGACGCGGTTCGAGTTCGCTCCGGGCACCGTGGGCCCGATGGTCGAGGACGAGGACGTCGCCAGGCTCGACGCGGCGAACGCCGTTCTGCGGTCCACGATCCGGGAGGTCCGCGACGCCATGGGCGGAGCCCCTGCCGACGCCGTCCACGACGAGCTGGCGCACCTCCTCGCCACGCGGGTGGGGGCGGCGTTCGTCGTCCGCGACACCGATCTGCGCGCCGACGCCGAGGCGATCAGCGAGGGGACGATGTTCGGCTGACCCCAGCCGTGGGGCAACCGGAAGCAGCTCGTCCCAGTGTTCGACTGCCCCGCCGAGGGCAGCGTCGCCGCGCCGACCCTTGCTCACGTCCCAGCGACAGCTCGCCGCCCTCGTGTCCACGACTTCTGCCGCCTGGCCACACCCAGGACCTTGATACAGCCCACCGTTCCGGCCGTCAGCAGCAGCACCCCGCTCACGGTGCCGGCCACGCGGCCTGGCCACGGCATGATGGCGGGGCTGGTGAACATACCGACCACGAACGGCTCGAGCACAGCTCCGGCCGGAACGACCAGGCGGGCCAGCACCCCCCGCAGGTCAGGTCGCCGAGCGATGGCGCCCACCAGGGCGAGCGGACCGCCAAGGACGACAGCCGCCAGGAAGTAGAGCTGGTTCTCCGTCCAGACGTCTGGGTCGAACATGCCGAGGAGCAACCCCACGCCGTAGTGCACGACGAGAGCGACGAGCAGGGCGATGACGCCGGCGGCGAACGCTCCGACGGGGCGGCGAACGAGCCACCCGGACAGGACCGCCAGCCCTGCCCAGACCGTTCCTGCGTTCACCAACATGCTGACGGTGGTCCGCACGGCCAGCAACGTGTTCGACTCGGCCTCCATCTGGCTCGTGGTGGTGGCGTTGGAGGCCAAGGCAGCCAGAGCCAGCACGGTCGCGGCCACAAGGACCAGCCCCCACCCCCGTCGTGTCATGGCCGGATCCTACGCATTCGCTTCGCCGCACTGCAGGGTCTTCGCTCCCGGTGCAAGGGGCTGGGTGCGGTCACCGGCGCGAGGCCGAGGCTCCCAAGACGCTGATCGACGCGATGGCCGATCGATGTCGCATCCGCGCGGACGTCTTGTCCTCAGAGGGAGCCCGAGTCGACGGCAGCCGGGTCATGGAGGGGGAGGTTCAGCGTGAAGGTCGACCCGAAGCCCTCGACCGAGGCCGCCGAGACGGCGCCGCCGTGCTGGCTAGCGATGCCTCGCACGATCGACAGACCGATGCCGGTCCCCTGGATGGCCTGCCGCTGGGCGCTGCTCGACCGGAAGAAGCGGCTGAACAGCTGGTCCTGCTCGTCCTCGGGGATACCCATGCCCGTGTCCGACACCGACAGAAGGGCGTCGGTGCCACTGTGGGACACCTTCACCGTGACGCTGCCGTCGTCGGGAGTGAACTTGATGGCGTTGCTCAGCAGGTTCATCACCAGCCGCTCGAGCTGTTCGGCGTCGGCCAGGACTGGCGTGGCCTGGCCCCCGACCTCGAGGTTCATCCGCAGCCGCCGGTTGTGCAGCATCGGGCTCACCCCCTCGAGCGCCCCCTTGGCGGTGTCGCGCAGGTCGTGGCCGCGCAGGACCGGGCTGGCGGCACCCGACTCGAGCCTCGAGGCGGTCAGCAGGTCCTCGACGAGGATCATGAGGCGCTGGCCGTTGCGCCGGATCCGGCCGAGCATGTCCTGCTGGTCGGGACTGACCTCGCCGGCCATCCCGTCGATGAGCATCTCGGAGTAGCCGACGACGCTCGTCACAGGGGTGCGAAGCTCGTGGCTCACCGACGAGACGAAGGTGGACTTTGCATCGTTGAGCCGCTGCAGCTCGCGTACGGCGTCGCGCTCCTTGTGCAGCGCGGCCTCCAGGAGCTTGCGTGCACCGTGCTGCTCGGTCGTGTCGACCAGCTGGGCGGTGAACATGAAGTGCGCGCCGCGGCGGTTGACCGGGGAGAGCACCAGCTCCACCCACCGGGAGTGGTCCTGGGCGAGCTGGACCTCGCCGCGCCACCCGTTGGTGGTGTCGGCCATGATCGCGAGCATGCCGTTGCGCACCTCGGCGCGGCCCGGCTCGAGGAAGTGCTCGAGCCAGTCACCGTCCGAGACCAGGGCCCCACGGTCCTGGCGAAGCAGCCGAGCAGCCACGTCGTTGACCTCTACGGCGACAGGGCGGGAGTCCTCGCAGCGCAGGATGAACATGCCGAGCATGGCGTCGGCGAACCCGTGCCGGAACACCTTCTCGCTCTCGCTGACCCGGGCCAACAGCTCACGGCGCTGCATCACCGTCACCGAGAGCGGAAGAAGGGTGAAGGCACTGATCGCGAGGAAGCCCTGCACGAGCGCTGCCACCGTCTCGGGTGCCACCGTGGCCCCTGCAGCGTTGAGGGCGAAGGGACCCGAGCCGTTTGCCGTGAACAGGCTGGCAAGGACGCCCAGGACGAGCAGCTGGGCCGAGGTCGTCCGGAGCGAGTTGCGCAACGCTCCCCAGACCAGCAGGGGTGTCACGACGGAGGCGACAGGCATTCCACGCGTGAGGCCGAAGACCACGCAGGTGCCGACCAGGACGGACGCCCACTGCACTGCCAGCTCCCAGGAACGGCGGCGCTCGGCACGGACGGTCCTCAGGAACAGGGGCATGATCACCAGGAGCGCGGCCAGGTGCGACGCCGCGATCGAGCGGCCGACGACCACGAAGGGGGCATCCATGACCACGGCTGCACTGAGGCCGCCCAGGCCTCCGGCGACGACGGCTCCGGCGACCGACGCGAGGACCATCCGCCAGAAGTCCTGCATGGTTCGCAGTGATCGCCCAGGACCCCCGAACCAGAACAGGAGCAGGACCAGCACCGCGCACTCGGCGGTGTTGGCGAAGGCGAATCCCCCAGCGGCTGCTGGAGTCCGTCCGCCCACGACGTTGGCGAGGAAGGCGACCAGCCAGACGCCGGCGAGCATGGCTGCCCGCTGACGCCCTCGGGCCAGGAGCACGCCACCGGCGCTGACTCCGGCTGCCGGCCACCAGGACGCCAGGGTGGATCCCTGCGGCGCCAGCTCGACAGAGCCGAGCATGAGGACGAAGACGACGGTGAGCAGGCCGACCCCGACGCCGACCTCTCGCGGTTGGCGCGGTAGGCGGCTCCAAGGACCCCAGAGATCGGCAGTGGTCATGTCAGTAGTCCCTGCGCGGCGGCAGGTGCGGGATGACGACCGCCGCGGGAGGTGGCAGGGCGACGCGTGCGGTGAGGAGCTGGGCGACCACGGCCATGATGTGCGCGGGGCTGAACGGCTTCGTCACGTAGTGGTTGGCCCCGGCCAGCAGGCCCGCGTCGATCTCGAAGGGAGAGGTGCGGGAGCTGACCAGGATCACGGGGACATGGACGAGGTGGCGCTGTCGACGGATCCACCAGCAGACCTCGATGCCACTCAGCCCGGGCATCTGCACGTCGAGGAGGATGATGTCCGGGGACATGTCCTCGAGCATCCGCACTGCCTCGCGACCGTCTTCAGCGAGCACTGTCTGGGCGCCGGTGCGGGCCACCGCCAAGGACAAGAGGTCGCGGATGTCCGCGTCGTCGTCGGCGATCAGGGCGAGCGGCATGTCTGCAGAATCTCTCATCCAGTTCGGGGACGGGCTCGAAATGCCAGGAAGGCCATCGTGAGCCCGTCCGGGCGGGTTGGCGCCGAGACGAGTCAGGGGTTCTCGCTTCTTCACCGTCCCTGGGTGAACGCCTCGGGCCGACCGGGGGACGTCGGCCCGAGCTCATCCGCGGGGTGGACGGGCTCGAGGAGTGCAGGGAGTCTCTTCGAGCCCGTCCGGCTGCCGGGGTCCTGTAGGGGGGAGTCCAGGACCGTCGTGACCGGCACCGCTTCGGTGCCGAGACCCATTCTGCGGCGGCCGGTGTGAAGGATGCGATGAGCAAACCACGGTCTGCCGTGAAGATGACATGAAGATCAACGGGACCAATGGTCAGCGCAGGCGAACACCAGCGATCGCGCTCCGCAGCTGCTGTGGTGGTCCACACCGTGGTCGCCGCCGATGACCTGCGGCGATGTGGGCCCAATACCGACGATCTGTCCCTAGACTCCCGCTCATGGCTCGACTCATGGTGGTCGATGACGAGGCGCAGATCGTGATGGCGCTGACCCGCGGTCTCGAGCGGGAGGGACACGACGTCGACGTGTCCCGGAACGGCCTGGATGCGGTCGCGCTCGCGGCGTCGAGCGCCCCCGACCTGATCGTGCTCGACCTGAACCTCCCCGACATCGACGGACTTGAGGTGTTGCGCCGGATCCGCTCCTGGAGCGCGGTCCCCGTGCTGATCCTCTCGGGCGACGGCGAGGAGGATCGCAAGATCGCCGCCCTCGACGAGGGAGCCGACGACTACCTCGAGAAGCCGTTCAGCCTCGGCGAGCTGCGGGCCCGGGTGCGCGCGCTGCTGCGACGGGCCGCAGCGACCTCGGACTCGGCCAGCATCAGCAGCGACGGGCTCGACGTCGACCTCGCGATGAAGACCGCCCAGCTCGACGGTGCCGAGATGCGGCTCACCCCGACGGAGTGGCGACTGCTCGAGCTGTTCGTCTCCCAGCCCGGCAAGCTGCTCACCCACCAGTGGTTGATCGCACGCATCTGGGGTGCCGGTCACGGTGGCGAGACGCTGCAGACGCTGCGGGCCCATCTGCGGTCGCTGCGGGCCAAGCTCGGCGACGACTCCAAGGAGCCGCGGTTCATCCGCACCGAGACGCGGATCGGGTACCGGTGGGTGCCCCCGGTCGTGACGAACGTCGCCCCGAGCGGTGCTGTCACCCATGGAGGCTGAGCCTGCTGACCACCGCATCAGGAACACCCTTGCAGCGCTGCGGGGGTACCTCGAGCTGGCCCGCGAAGCAGCCGTCGGTGAGGTCGGTCGGCCAGAGGACGTCGCTCGGGACCTCGGCGATGCCCTGGCTTCCCTGACCAGGCTCGAGCACCAGCTGGGCGTGCACGCCGACGACGGCAGTGCCGACCACGACGGCCCGACACCCGGCGACCAGTAGCGAACCGGTCAGACGTGGGTGGCGGCGGCGAAGCGTTCGGGGAAGTCCAGGCCGGGACACACAGAATGGATCGCGCTGGCCACCACGGTCAGGAGGGCTCGCGTCTGGAACGGTTTGCGGACCACCGCGAACGCCCCGACTGCGAGTGCGTCGGCCTCGACGTCGCTGTCGACCGAGGCGGTGAGCATGACGGCGGGGACGCTCGATCCGTTGCTGCGCATGGTGCTGAGGACCTCCATACCGTCCACGTCAGGCATGCGGAGGTCGAGCACCAGGCAGTGCGGGGCCACTGTCGCGATGGCCGCCAGGGCCTCGGCACCGTTGCTGACCGTGGTCACGTGCACACCGACGTGGGAGAAGACTCGTCGGAGGAGGAGACGGATGTCCTCGTCGTCCTCCGCGATGAGGATGCGGACGTCTTGGCTCTCCACCCCGCACCCCTTTGTCCCTGATCACGGCATCGCTGCACCCCGAACCAGTGTCACACACGCACGCAACCAGTACCGGAGTTCAGCGAGCTCGTCCAGGCCCTGGTCGCCCGCCCTGCTCTCGCTGACCCGCGACTGCGGCAAGGAGTCCGTCGAGGACCGCTCTGGTGTGCGGTTCCTCCAAGGTCTCGCGCACCCATTCGTGGGCGGCCGCTCGGCTGGGTGAGCGCCGGTTGGGGCGGAGCCAGTCGGCTGACGCGGTCGCGGTGATGTGGCCGAGCTGGGCGATGAGCATGGTGAAGTGACCTCGGCGACTCACGGCGGCCGGTCCACCGCCAGCGCGGTAGGCCCCCACGAGGGCGCGGGCCCGTCCAGGGTCTGTGCGTCCGAACTCGAAGAGCACGGCGGCCAGCTCCATGGTGGGGTCGGCGGGTCCGCTGTCCTCCCAGTCGATGACGCACAGCCCGCCGTCCGCCGCCGGGAGCACGTTGTCGGCCCACAGGTCGCGGTGACAGGTGCGCAGCACGCCGGGAGGTTCGAGCCAGCCTTCGAGGGCGACGAGCTCGTCGCGCAGGTCCGCAAGCTGTTCGGCGAACGGCGCCCCGGCGGCCCTGAGCTCGGTGACGAGGTCGTCCCAGCGCTGGGCGCCGACCGGCTCGTGCGACCACGGGTCGGGATCCCCCTGGCCGGGGACGTCGAGTCGGTGGATCGCGGCGACGAGCTCTCCCACGGCGCCGGGGTCGACGAGCGGGTCCGGCGGCCCGAGGTCGACCCAGGCGTGGACCCGGACCTGCACCACGCCGTCGGCAGCGGCACCACCATCGCTGACTGCGCTCGCGTCGGCGAGTCCGGCGACCTCGCCGAACACGGTGCCCTCACGCGTGCGCACCAGCGCGGGCGTAGGCACTCCGGCGGCGTGGGCGGCCTCCTGGAAGGTCGCCGGGCCGTCAGCCTGCGCCTCGAACACGTCGCCGAAGGCGACCTTGACCGCGAAGGAGCCGTCCGAGGTGTCGAGCCGCCACACCTGTCCCTGCTTGCCCTGGGAGACCGGCCCCTCGGAAAGCCCGACCACGCGGCCGAGGTCGAAGCAACGGGCAACCGCGGCTGCGTCGAACAGGTTCGGGCGGGGTCGGCTGAGCTGTCCTCTGTCGTCGCGGACGCTGGA
The DNA here is from genome assembly GCA_039916625.1 of Pedococcus sp. GTDB lineage: Bacteria > Actinomycetota > Actinomycetes > Actinomycetales > Dermatophilaceae > Pedococcus. The sequence continues at coordinate 27,664 of JBDSKZ010000089.1, read as the reverse complement.
GGGCGGGGTCATGCGGACTCCGTCGACATCCCCAGGACGAGGTCGTGCAGGGCTTCGCGGAGGTCGCCGAGATCTTCTCCGCACAGGCCAGTCTGGTCGACGACGTCATGCTGCGCACGGGAAGCCGCCGACTCCAGCGCCCTGCCGGCTGCGGTGAGGGCGACGTTGACCACGCGACCGTCCGTGCCGTCGACCCTCCGCTCGACCAGACCCGCCGTCTCGAGCCGCCGCAGCATCGCGCTGAGGGCGTGCGGCGCGAGCTGCAGCCGGCCGGCGATGTCGCTGATGCGGCGGCGGTCCGCCTCCCACAGCACCAGCATGACGAGGTACTGCGGGTAGGTCAGCCCGATGCTGTCGAGCAGGGGACGATACGCCCGGGTGATCTGGTTGGTCGCCGCATACAAGGCGAAGCACAGCTGGTCATCGAGGCGCAGGTTGGTGGATGTGGTCACGGACGCTCCTTCGGCCGACAGCAGGATACCGATCGCGCGTGATGCCTCTCCCCACCAAGGGGACGCGGCGTTCGTGCCCGGCTGAGCCTGCCGCCGACGCGGGGTCAGTATCCGGGGGGATGGCTGACCCCGCGGCGGCACCTTCTCTCTGCACAGCCACCACCTCCTGGGTCAGCGCACCAGTCCGAGGTCGGGGATGACGACGGCGGCGGGGGCTCGCAGCGCTCTGTGCGTGGACGGCCGCCCTCTGCGGAACCTGGCCACCACCGCCAAGATCTCTGCTTGGGTGAAGGGCTTCGTGACGTAGTGGTTGGCACCGGCGAGCAGTCCGGCGTCGATCTCGAACGGTGACGTGCGCGCGCTGACGAGCACCACGGGAACGTGGGCAAGGTGGCGTTGGCGACGGATCCACCAGCAGACCTCGATCCCGCTGAGGCCCGGCATCTGCACGTCGAGAAGGATGATGTCGGGGTGCAGGTTCTCCAGCAGCTGCACAGCCTGACGGCCGTCCTCGGCCAGCACCGCCCCCAGCCCGGCGCTTCCCACCGCCATCGACAGCACCTCGCGGATGTCCTCGTCGTCATCGGCGATGAGCGCGATCGGCGGTGCACCGGAGGGCCTCATCCGGCAGCCACGACGGGCGCACAGGGAGCACCGCGGGCCCACCAGGGGACCAGTGTCGTCAAGGTCATCGCGCCTCCTAGGACGGTGCTGACAGGAGGCGGCTCAATTTACCGTCGAGGCCCTTGGCGCGCGGCAGGATTGGGGAAAACGTGCCGACGCTGCCTCATCCGAGGCTCAGGCAGCCGCTGCTAGCCTGCCTGCGCAGATCCGGACGGACAGGGCATCGTGTGAGACGTTGGAACGCTTGGTCATTGCAGCGCCGTGTTCTCGTGGTGTCTGCCGCTGCCGCGACGGTCGTCATCGTCCTGGGCGTCGTCGCCTTCGCCACCGCCCTGGACCGCATCCTCTACAGCGCGGCGCAGGATGGCGCCCGCACCCAGGCCACCGAGATCAGCGTGACGATCGAGGCAGGCGAGCGGCCGGCGAACCTCGCGCTGCGTGACATCACCAGCAAGGGCTCACTGCTCCAGGTCCTCGACGCCCAGCAGGGAGTCATCGCCTCATCCGAGTCTGCACTGTCCCGGTCGCCGATCACCAGGCTGCGGCCCGGTCCCGGCACCATCGAGGTGGCCCAGGAGGCCACCATCCCGGGGGAGGTCGGCGAGCCCCACGCCATCGTGGCGCAAGGCGTCGCGGACCCCTCGGGGACTGCCTACGTGGTGGTGGTTGCCAACCCGCTCGATGTGGAGGCCAACACCGTCCGGACCGCCACCCTCCTCCTCGGCCTGGGCGCCACGGCGCTGCTCGTCCTCCTCCTGGTGCTCATCAGTCGGATCCTCAACCAGGCACTCATGCCGGTCGAGCGCATCCGCAGCGAGGTCGCGCGGATCACGCGGGTGCGCGGCAGGGGGCTGATCACGGTCCCTCCGACCGGGGACGAGATCGCGAGGCTGGCGCAGACGATGAACCTCATGCTCGCTCGCCTGGAACAAGCCGATGCGACCACCCGGCGCTTCATCTCCGACGCCTCCCACGAGCTGCGCAGCCCGCTCGCCACGATCCGCGCGGCCATCGAGGTCTCGGAAGCCGGCGCCACCCTGCCCGGTCCTGACCGTGACGCGGTGATCCACGGGGAGGTGCTGCGGCTCCAGCACCTCGTCGAGGACCTCCTGACCCTCGCCAAGGCCGACGACGGACTGCCGTTGACCCTGCAGGACGTGGACGTCGACGACCTGCTCGAGGGCGAGGTGCGGCGCCTGCGCGCCACCGGCGAGGTGCCGGTCCGTGCCTCGATCGTCGCCTCTCGCGTCGTCGGGGACCGGCTCAAGCTGGGCCAGGCGCTGCGCAACCTCGTCGACAACGCGACCACGCACACCCAGGGCGGCGTCTTCCTCGGGGTGGAGCCGCAGGGCGATGTCGTCGTGATGACGATCGACAACGACGGGCCGCCGATCCCCGTGGACCAGCGCGAGGCGGTGTTCGACCGGTTCGCGCGGCTCGAGGAGTCGCGCGAACGCGACAGCGGCGGCAGTGGACTGGGTCTGGCCATCGTCCGCACGATCATCGAGGCCCACGGGGGGACGGTACGGGCGACGACGACCCCCGCGGGTCAGTGCCGCTTCGAGGCCCACATCCCCACGGTGGCCCAGCCGGTCGCGGCGCCCCAGCCGGTCACGGCGGCGCCCCACCCTCGACAGCCATGAGGCGGTAGCCCATCCCCCGCACCGTCTCCAGCGACGTCACGCCGAACGCGACGTCGATCTTGCGGCGCAGGTAACCGACGTAGACCTCGACGATGTTGTCACTGCCGTCAAAGGCCTGGTCCCAGACGTTGTCGAGGATCTCGGCCTTCGACAGCACGACCTCGGGGTGACGCATCATGAACTGCAGGACCGCGAACTCCTTTGCCGTCAGGGCGATCGCATGACCGTTGCGGCTCAGGGTGCGCTTGTTCGGGTCGAGCAGGAGCCCGCCGACGGCCAGGGCCACCGGCCGGACCGGGGCCCCTCGCCGGACCAGCGCCCGTAGCCTCGCGACGAGCACCATGAAGCTGAACGGCTTGGTGAGGTAGTCGTCGGCCCCGAGGTCGAAGGCATCGGTCTGGTCGTAGTCGCCGTCCTTGGCCGTGAGCATCATTGCCGGCGTCCAGATCTTCAGCGCGCGGATGTTCCTCAGGACGTCATAGCCGTTGCGGCCGGGAAGCATGATGTCCAGGACCATGACGTCATAAGGGTTCTCGGTCGCGAGCCACTGGCCGGTGACCCCGTCGTGGGCGACATCGACGACGAAGCCCTCGTTGGTCAGGCCCCGGCGCAGGGTCTCCGCCAACGCCTTCTCGTCCTCAACGAGCAGGACTCGCATCGCCTGCACCCTCCGCATCGTCGTGGGGCCTCCTGGCCCTGCCCATCCATCGCTGCAGCATCCCAGACCGGGAGCGAACGACCGCCGACATGGCCAGGGCAGCTGCGAGGACAGCCACGGCCAACACCCAACCGGCGACCACGTCCGTCATCCAGTGGTAGCCGAGGTAGATCCGGCTCAGCCCCATGGCCACACTGCCGGCGGCCCCTGCGGCCACGGCCGCGACCCGCCCCGTACGACCGACGCGCGGCCAGAGGACGAGCATCGTCACCATGCCCAGGAAGACCGTCGAGAACAACGTGTGGCCGGAGGGGAACGAGTAGCCCGTGTCCACCGGGCCGACGACGAAGGCCGCCGGCGGTCGGTGCCGACCGAGCAGGTGCTTGACACCGAGGGTGAGCGCGGCGGCCACGGCCATCGTGGCGCCGAACAGCAGCACGCCGGCCCGGTCACGCACGAACCACAACCACGCCAGCGCCAGCACGGTGAACAAGCCGATGGCCACCTCGCTCCCCACCGTGCTCACCACCTCCGCGGCGAAGGTCAGGGCTGGTGCGCGCAGGTCGGCCACCGACGACGTGATTCCCGGGTCGTACGACGCGAGGTCGGCGTTCTCGGTGACGCCATCCACGAGACCGGCGAACCCTGCGAGCGCAGCAGCTGCGATGCCGGCCCCGGCGAACGTCGGGGTCCGTGGCCGCACCCACAGCACGGCGTCACGGAGGTGATGCTGCGGTGCAGCCGCTGCTTGGGGTCGAGAAGTCACGGGCTCGCTCTCTGGTCGTGGGATCGGGCGCTGGGAGAGGCGCGGGTTCCGCCACTGTCGCCCGCCGCGCCTGAACACTTCCTGAGGATGCGTTTCTCAGGAAGTGTTCAGCAGCCGCGGTCCAGAGTGTGGCCACATGGACGGAGGAAGGCACCGAGGGGCAGTCATGGACAGGAACGCGGTACGGATGGGGCAGAGCCGGCTGGCTGTGCCGTTGCGCGCCGCTGCCGCCGTGACCCTCGCGCTCGCGGTCCTGTGGTGGTCGCTGCCGAAGGTGGCCGGGGTGGGCTGGGGTGCGATCGGCGCCACCCTCGGCCAGATCCCAGCCCGCGTCGCGCTCGGGCTCGCGTTGCTCTGGGCCGGCGGCCTCCTCGCCCACTCGTTCGTCCTCACGGCAGCCCTGCCGGGGCTGAGCCGTCGCCGTGCCCTCACGCTCAGCCTCACCGGCAGCGCGGTGTCGAACGTCGTCCCGTTCGGTGGGGCCATCGGGGTCGCCCTCAACTTCACGATGGTGCGCGCGTGGCGCTTCCACAAGGGCGCCTACGCCACCTTCGTCATGGTCACGAACGTCTGGGACGTGCTGGCCAAGCTCGCGCTGCCCCTCGTGGCCGTGGTCCTCATGACGGCCGCCGGAGCCCTGCCCGGCCGTGCGCTGCAGGCCTGGGCGATCGTGGGTGCCACGGTCCTGCTCACCGTGGTGGCCGCTGGCGCTGCCCTTCTCAGCAGTGACCGGCTGGCGAGGGGCGCGGCCCACCTGGTCGCCTCGGGCGCCCGGCGCACGAGGCGGCGCAGCCAGGTGTCCGCGGCACAGGTCGAGCGAGGCCTCCTCGAGGCTCGCGACCGGGTGCGGGGGATCGTCAGGGCCCGTTGGCCGCAGCTCACGACGGGGATGGCCGCTTACCTCGCGCTCCAGGGCGCCCTGCTCTGGTGTTGCCTCCACGCGGTCGGCATCGCCCTGCCCCTGTATGCCGTGATGACCGCCCTGGCCACCGACCGTCTGCTCAGCATCATCCCCCTGACGCCCGGCGGTGCCGGGTTCGCCGAGGTCGGAACCGCCGCCGCACTCATCGGCTTCGGTGCCGACCCCCTAGGCGTCGCCGCGGGAGTGCTCTTGTATCGCGCGTTCACCTTCCTCCTCGAGATCCCCGTCGGTGGGGTGTGGCTGGGTTGTTGGCTGGCCCTGCGCCCGCGCACCGTGGCGGTGGCGGCGTGAGGATCCTGCACGCCACCGACACGTACGGGCCGACCGTCGGCGGCATCGAGGTCCTGGTGCGGACGCTCGCCGAGAGCCAGGCGGCCGCAGGACACCAGGTCACCGTCCTCACCCGCACTCCCGGGCCGCCCGAGGCACGTGGGCCCGTCGAGGTGTGTCGTGACCCGGGCGCCTTCAGCACCCTGGTCGCCCACACCGACGTCGTGCACGGCCATGTCTCTGCCTACTCGCCCCTGGCGCTGCGAACGGTCGAGGCCAGCGCGAAGGTCGGCGTGCCGTCCGTGGCGACGGTGCACTCCGTGTGGGGCAGCGCGTGGCCCCTCTTCAGGGCTGCGGCGGCCGTGCGGGGTTGGACGGACCTGCCGATCCAGTGGGCAGCCGTCAGTGGCGTCGCCGCTGACCCGGTGCGTCGCGCCATGTCCGGGCGAGACGTCCTCGTCGTCCCCAACGCCGTGGACACCTCGTACTGGGCGCCCGGGCAACCTGCTCGGCTGGTGGGCCACGTGACGATCGTCTCGGTGATGCGGATGAGCCACCGGAAGCGGCCCCTGGAGCTCCTCACCGCCTTGCAGCGCATGCGGAGGCTGGTGCCCGAGGGCATCCTCGTCAACGCGGTCCTGGTGGGCGACGGACCCTTGCTGTCGCGCGTGCAGCGAGCGATCCACCGCCGCGGCATGGCCGGGTGGGTGCACACCCCGGGGGACCTGTCCCACTCCCAGCTCCGCGACCTCTACCAGCGTGCGGACCTCTACGTCGCCCCCGCGACGCTCGAGTCGTTCGGGCTGGCAGCCCTCGAGGCTCGCGCCGCGGGCCTGGCGATCGTGGCCCGCCACGGCACAGGCGTCACCGAGTTCGTCGCCCACGGCGTGGACGGCCTGCTGGCCGGGAGCGACCGCGAGCTCGCCGGCCACCTTGCCGAGCTCTGCAACAACGAGGGCGCGCGCCACCGGATGGTCCAGCACAACCACCTCGTCCCCCCGCTCCTGGACTGGTCGCACGTCCGCGAACGCAACACCGCCGCATACCTGTTGGCGGGAGCGGTGGACGCACTCGGGGCCACCCCCACCATCTCGTCCACGGCCAGCGTCCCCAACCCCTGCTGACGGGTGGCGCGTGGTCGAGGTCGGGCCGGTCGGAAGGCAGCGTCCCCCGCGCTGCTGGCCGGCCGTCGGTGCCCGGCGCTCCTACGCGCCGGGCACCGTTCGTTCAGCGAGGGTTCAGCCCCTCGGGCCTAGCGTCACTGCATGGAGGACCAGACCCCGGCGTCGCAAGGGAGTCAGGGAGCTGTGCTGCTGACCGGTTGGGGACGGACCCACCGGTCCTGGGCTCGAGCTGTCCGGCCGACTGACGTCGCCGATGCCCTCAGGGTGATGGCGTCCGACCCCGCCTCACCGTTCGTTCCGCGCGGTGCCGGCTCGAGCTACGGCGATGCTGCGACGTGCGACCGGGGGTCGGTGCTCGACCTCACCGCGTGCGACCGCCTGGTCGAGCTGGACCCGTCCACCGGTGTCGTGACGGCCGAGGCGGGCATGACGATCGGCCAGCTCATGCGCGTGCTGGTGGGCAGTGGTTGGACCGTACCGGTGCTCCCCGGCACCCCTCACGTCACCTTGGGCGGGGCGGTCGCGGCCGACGTGCACGGGAAGAACCACGTCGGCGCCGGTTCGTTCGGCGCCCACGTCCGGTGGCTCGTGCTCATGGACCCGCAGGGATCTCCGCAGAGGCTCTCCCCGCCTCTCGACGCCCGCTTCTGGGCGACGGTCGGAGGGATGGGTCTGACGGGTCCGATCCTGGTCGTCGCACTCCAGCTCCGGCCGATCGGCACCGCCCCTGCCAGCGTCCGCAGAGTCCGCGCGGCCTCGCTCGAGGGCGTCATGCAGCACCTGGAGGACCTCGTGCCCGAGCAGAGAGTCGACGCCGGAGTTCACGCCGTCGCCTGGTTGGACGCCACCAGGGGGCACGAGGGCCGCGGACTCGTGCAGGTCACGCGCACACCCGGACCCGACCGGCACCGGCCCCTCGCCGACGGCGCCGTGGGCACGAGGCCGGTTCCACCGAGGACGAGCCGAGCACGGTCCGGCTCGCCCACGTCCAGGGCGCTCCCGGGGAACGGACTCATCTCGGAGCGGCTCATCACCGCCGCGAACGCCGCCCGGTGGTACTGGCCCCAGCGACGAGCAGAACAGCAACGGGAGATCGTGGACGCACTCATCCCGCTCAGGAGGGCCGAGGTGTGGCCCGCGATGTTCGGTAGGGGCGGGCTGCTGCAGTACCAGTTCGTCGTCCCCCTCGGGCAGGGGCACGTCATCCAGACAGCCCTGACCACTCTGGCGACACGGCGACTGACGCCTGCGCTGGTGGTGCTCAAGAGGTTGGGGCCCTCATCTGCGGCACCGCTGGGTTTCGCGCTCGAAGGCTGGACCGTTGCCCTGGATCTTCCTGCCGGTTGGGCGGGGCTCGGGGTCGCGCTGGACGAGCTGGACGAGCTGGTCGGACATGCCGGCGGCCGCGTCTATCTCGCCAAGGACTCGCGCCTGCGCCCTGATCTGGTGGGCCAGATGTATCCCCAGCTCGAGACGTGGCGACAGGTTCGTGACGACATGGATCCGCACCACCGGTTCTGCTCCGACCTGGATCGCAGACTCCGGCTGACGAGGGATGCGGAGGCGTGACCATGGACCGACAGCCTGGTTCGGCGCTCCTGGTCGGGGGCTCTTCGGAGATCGGACTGGCGATCATCGAAGCCGTCATGCCGAGCGGACCCGGCACCGTGGTTCTCGCTGGCCGAGCGCCCGCAGCCCTTGCGGCTGCCTGCGCCAGGCTCGGAGCCCGGGATCTGGTCACCATCCCCGTCAGCTACGACGCAGCATGGTCCGCAACGCAGGTCCGCGAGATGGTCGCGTCGATCTGGAACACCACGACGATCGACCTGGTCGTCATCACCGTTGGCACCATGGGAGATCCGGCGCACCGATCAGTCAGCGCGGGCAGGCACAGTTCTTCAGAACCTGACCTCGACGTGTTGCTCCAGACCAACCTCGTCGGGCCCGCCCTGGTGGCGAACGAGGTCGCCGACCGACTTGCGGAGCAAGGTCACGGCACCTTGGTGATCGTGACCTCCGCTGCTGCCATCCGACCTCGGCTGCAGATCTTGGGCTACGCGGCAGCCAAACAGGCTCTGGACACCTTCGGCCGTGGCCTCGACACCCGCCTGCGGCCCCACGGGGCCAGGTGCACCGTCGTGCGCCCGGGACAGGTCTCCACCCGCATGACCGCCCATCTCACCCCAGCGCCCATGACCACGAGCCCTGGGCACGTCGGGATGCGAGTAGCGACCTCGATGGGAGCCAGGGCCAACGTGGTGTGGTCACCGAGGGCCATGGGCCCCGCGATGGCGCTGTTGCGCTGCCTACCTCGACGCCTCCTGCCGAAGGGCCTGCGATGACCAGGGCCCACCGGTCAGCGGCGCTGTGGCGGCGACTCATCGGTGTCCCATCCCGGGGCTTTCGGATAGCTCTGCTCCTGGTCGCGCTCATGCTTGTTCCGCCCGGGGTCTCGTTCGCCGAGGCCATGACCTATCCCGGTCAGGCGTCGGTATCGGTGCGCGCCGTGGAATGGGTCCGCGAGCACGGCGGCGGCGGCCTCGTGGACCGCGCCGAGAACTGGTGGTACACCCGCAACGGCCCACCGAGCGTGGGTCGCCCCCTGGACCAGCTCGGCCCTGCCCTGGCTCAACCACCGGCACGTCACCACCATCGCGTCGACAACCTCCCCGCGCTGCCACATCACAGTGGGTCCAAGTGGCTGGTCGCCTCGACGGATGCAGCCGGACATGCCTTGCTCTACACGGCGTTGCTCCATCCCGACCCCCGCCACATCCCGGTCGTCGCCGCTGCCGCGCTGATCCCGCAGTCCCGAACGGTGTTGCACCTGAACGCAGGCACTCGAGAGCCTGTGGTCGGTGGGCAACCATCCAGTCGGAGCATGGTCCCCACCAGCGACCGTCCCTACCTGATCGCGGCCTTCAACGCCGGGTTCAAGATGAAGGACTCCGGAGGTGGCTGGTACTCCGACGGGAGACAGGTGCTGCCCCTCGGTGAGGGTTTCGCATCCCTGGTCATCCACCGAGACGGACACGCGACCGTGCAGGAGTGGCATCGCGCCGACCTGGGTCCGGACGTCGTGGCCGTGCGACAGAACCTGCACCTGGTGGTCTCGGGCGGGGCGCTCGCTGCTGGGCTGGGGTCGAGCGGCAGCCACCTCTGGGGGACCAGCAAGAACCAGTTCCAGTTCACCTGGCGCTCAGGTGTCGGCACCGACGCAACCGGGCACCTCATCTACGTTGCGGGCCGCGACCTGACGCTCCACAGCCTCGCCCTGGCCATGACCGAAGCGGGAATCACCACCGGCATGGAGCTCGACATGCACCCACAGATGGTCTCCTTCACCAGCTTCGGCACACCGACTCGTGCCGCGAACGCCGGGACGCGCCTCCTGAGGTCCATCCCGACGCCGGCTTCGAGGTACCTGGTTCCTGACCAGCGAGACTTCTTCTACCTCACCACCAAGGCAGCACCGTGAGATCGGGCCAGCGTCCACACGCGCCACCGACCGCGCCGTCCGCGAGGACGCGGACGTCCGCACGCCTGGGACCAGTGCTCCGCCTGGTTCGCCCGCACCAGTGGATCAAGAACGCGTTGGTCTTCGCCGCGCCTGCTGCGGCTGGTGTCCTCGACCAACCCTTGGTCCTGGGCCGCACCGTACTCGCCAGCGTGGCCTTCCTCGCGGCCTCGGCAGCGGTCTACGCCGCGAATGACGTGCACGACCGCGCCGCCGACCGGGCTCATCCCGTCAAACGCCATCGCCCCATCGCCAACGGCGACCTGCGCCCTTCAGCGGGAGTGGCCGTGGCGGTCACTGCCGCCTCGATCGCGTACCTGGCGGCAGCAGCCCTCGGTGGGTACTTCGTCGCCGTCGTGGTCGCCTACCTGTTGCTCTCTGTTGCCTACTCGTGGCGACTGAAGGACATCCCCGTCCTGGACCTCGTCGCGGTTGCCGGCGGCTTCGTCCTGCGGGCTGTCGCAGGTGCAGTCGCGAATGGCCTCGTCGCCTCCAACTGGTTCCTGCTGATCTCACTGTTCGGCTCGCTCTACCTCGTCGTCGGGAAGCGATCGGCAGAGGCGACGGCAGCGCATCGAGGTCAGGACGTCAGCCGACCCGTGCTCCTCGCCTACCCGGCGAACTGGTTGCAGGAGATGCGGACCGTCTCGCTCAGCGGGGCAACCACGTCCTACGCGATGTGGGCCTTCCAGGATGCCGGCTCCGATGTCTTCAAACCGATCCTGGCACTGTCCGTGGTCCCGTTCGTCATCGTCCTCATGCGCTACGGCCTGCTCCTGGCCGACGGCGGGGGCGAGGAGCCAGAGAAGCTCCTGCTCTCCGACCGGATGATCGTTGCTGCCGGCCTGGTGTGGGCAATGATGGTGGCTGGCGGGCTCTACGCCGCCTGAGGAAGGCGCAGTCTCGACCGGGTCACGTGAGCGCGTGGACGGGAATACCGAAGCGCTCCAGCCTGTCCCGAAGGTCGTGGTGACCCCAGGACCTGGTTGCCGAGACCGGGAGCGCGAGCAGGATCTCGTCGACCGGCTCGCTGAGCAGGGTCTCCTCGACGGCCTCGAAGGGGTCGTGACGGACCGACACCGAGCCGATCACCGGGCCCCCTGCCGCGCTCTCCAGCAAGGGCAGGGTCGAAAGGAGGGCGCACTCGGCCTCGAAGGCCCGGTCGTGGCGTTCCGGGTGGAGCAGGTGGAGCTCTGCTCGCGCCGGGTTGAGCACCACGAGGCGGAGCTGGACCTCCCGGCCCTCGTCCGCGACACGTGAGGCCACCCAACGCAGCAGCGCAGGCGAGGGGTCGGCACTGTTGGTGACCACCAGCACCCTCGCCCTGCGCTGCTCCATGTCAGCCCTGTCGGTCGCCCACGGTTGCCACGGAACGGTCGGCGCGCGCGGCGGCGCGCTCGGTGCGGTCCTTGTGGGTCACGCTGAGGTAGACCACCACTGCGAGGATCGTGCCGAGGAACAGGACGCTGGTCCCCAGGGTGCCCAACCCGGCGCCACCCTCGTCCCGGGCGGACCCGAGGAAGTCGCCGATGTTGGCGCCCAGGGGACGCGTCAGGATGTAGGCCAGCCAGAAGCACAGCACCGGGCCGGCGCCCAGCTTCCAGGCGGCGAACACGGCGGCGATCAGGCCCAGGGGCAGCAGGACCGCGGCACCGGCCGACCAGCCGGTCAGCTCGAGGGTCCAGTCGCCGGCGGCGGTGCCGAGGGCGAACGTCACCAGGACCGTGAGCCAGTAGAAGGCCTCGCGCGGGGTGGTGACGATGGAGTGGATGGACAGCGTCCGCTCCCGGGCGTACCAGGTCGCGAAGACGGCAGCCAGGGCCACGGTGAACACCGCGGTGCTCACCCAGAGGGGCACCCCGAGTCCGTCGGTGAGGATGTCGGTGAGGAGGGTACCCACCACGCTGATGAGCACCACTGCCAGCCAGTAGACCGAGGGGACGTACTGCCTCAGCCGGAACTGCACGAGCAGCACGGCCACCAGTGCGACCGAGAAGACCAGGGTGGTGTTGCCCAGCCCGAAGCCGAGGGTTGCGTTGATGTAGTCCGCGAAGCTCTCTCCCACGGTGGTGCACAGGATCTTGATGACCCAGAAGTACACCGTGACCTCGGGGACCTTGTTGAGCATGGCGCGGCGTTGGCCGGTTGCGAGCGTCGTCATGGCGCAAACGTGGCAGGGACCTCCTGAGCGCACGCTGAGCCGATGGCCCCAGACAGTTGCCGTCCGACCCGGCGAGGAGGACGCTACGAGACGTGTCGAGCATGGATGAGGCCGCGGCCCTCGAGCAGGTTGTCCAAGCCCTGGTGGCCAGGTTCGCTTCGGTGGATGCGGCGACGGTGCGTTCGGTCGTCCAGGAGGTCCACCGCACGTTCGACGGTCCCGTGCGGGACTACGTCCCGCTGCTGGTCGAACGCGCCAGCCGGGACCGCCTGCGCGCGATGGCGGCCGAGTCGACGGTCCCGTCCTCCGACCCAGTGCCGTCACCCGCCACACCACCGGTCTCGCGCGGCCGGTGGGACGCGGTCCCCGCCTGACGTCGTGAGGAGGTCCGGCCGTCCCCTGATGCGTCGCGCCACGACCGTGGTCGCCGTGCTCGCCGCGGTCCTCCTCGGCACGGTGGCCTGCACCCGTGCGGCATCCGCACCTGCCACGTCGCCTCCTTCCACCTCGCCTCCTTCCACGTCCGCAGCTCCCACGTCCGCAGTCCCTGCGACGCCCGCCCCCGTCCCGCCCGGCCCTGCGACCTCCACCGGCTCGACCCGCGGCCTCGTCGTCGGCCTCGGTGACTCCGTCACGGCGGGCACCTCGTGCAGCTGCCGGCCCTTCATCGCCCAGTACGCCGCCGCCCTCGCTGCCAGGGACCACGTCGCGACCGGTGCGGTGAACCTCGGCCGGTCCGGGCTCACCATCGCCGGCCTGACGACGCAGGTGGCCGCCACCGAGACCCGGCGCACTCTCGGCACGGCCTCCGTCGTCGTCGTCACGATCGGCGCCAACGACCTTGCCCCGCTCGTGGGTCGCTGGCGAGACGGCGACTGCGATGACGAGTGCGTCCGCGATGCCACAGCAGGGCTCGCAGGCCCGCTCGACGGCGTGCTCAGTCGGGTCAGGGCGCAGGTGCCGGGCGGTGCACACCTCCTCGTCACGACCTACTGGAACGTCTTCGAGGACGGCGATGTCGCCGACGGGGACTACGGACCACGCTTCGCGCAGTGGAGCGACACCGTCACAGCGCAGGCGAACAGCGCGATCTGCACTGCGGCACTACAGGTCCACGCCACCTGCGTCGACCTGTACCGATCCTTCAACGGCGCCGGCGGCAAGGACCCCACCCCCTTGCTCGCCGACGACGGCGACCACCCCAACGCAGCGGGCCACGCCCTCATCGCCCGGGACCTGCTGGCTGCCACCCCGTCGTCATCGTGAGGGCAACGCAACCCGTCACCGGCCGCCAGGTCAGGAGGCCCCTGCGTGAAGACGCTTGGAGAGCCAGTCCATGGCAGGACCCATCACGGTCGACCAGGTGTGGAAGTTGTGTCCGCCACCGGGGATGACGACGGACGAGACACTCATGGGGGGCTTCACCAGCGACAGGAAGCGACGGGTGTCGGAGATTCCCGTGTGGCCCTGCTCGGAGGTCCCGATCGTTGTCAGGACGGAGATGGGCGGCGCCGGCTGGTGGGCCAGGAGCCACTCCGGGCTGTTGAGGTCGCGGACGACCGACGAACCGCCCCACAGGTCACCCGTCGTGGCGTCGCGCAGCGTGTGGTAGTAACCCGACAGGGACACCGCGCTGGTGAAGACGTCAGAGCGGGCCATCGCGAGCTTCACGGCGCAGTACCCTCCGGTCGAGTCCCCCATCGCCCCCCAGCCGAGCGGTCGCACCCTGTAGGCGGACTCGACCGCGGACGGCACGTCCTGCGAGAGGTAGGTCAGGGCCTGCGGGCCGCCGGGCACATCGGTGCACTCGGTGTCGCGCGGGGGCGCGACGGTGGGCCGGAGCATGACCAGCACCATCGGGCCGGCCCTGTGCTGATTGAGCTCGGCGAGGAGGACATCCGGATAATGTTGGCGCTGAACGAGGTTCGCAACGACTCCGGGATATCCCGTCAGTACCTCGACAGCCGGGAACGTCCGGTGGGCCGACGCTGGCTGGAAGTACTCCGGCGGGAGGTAGACCGACGCCTGCGCCGAGAGTGCGCTCCTCGTGCCCGGCACGGTCAGGGTGTCGACTCGCCCCCGAGTGGCCCACTGCGCTCGAGTGGACCATGCCGTGGGACCGCTGCGCACCGCCGGGATCGCACCAGCAGCACCCACGTGGCCCTGCCTCGGCGCCTTGCCCCCGTGGGTGGGCGGCAGGCTGACCGCGACCTGGGACGACCCACCGAAGAGGTCGGACCAGGAGCCGTAGAAGTAGCCGTAGTTGTTCGCCCCGGCAGCGAGGAGCAGGACGACGAGGACCTGGGTGGCGCCGACCAGCACGAAGCGCTGCGCCAGGCGCAGGATCCGCGGGCCGCGGACGCGCGACCACCCCACCACGGTGGCGCAGACCAGCAGGATGAACAACGATCCCAGCGCGACCACCAACGGCCAGCCCAGCAGCGGCACGATGACCACCTCGCTTCCCCAACGGACTGCGCCCGGAGCACAATCCACACGGTGCGCCCTGATCCTGCGAGGATCTCGCATCCTTCCTGTGAACTCGCTGAGGGCTCCGATGACGGGCACCGGCCCCGGGTCCACGGGCTGGTGCCGGTCGTCCTCGGCGCGGCTGTCGCCCCCGGTGGGGCAGACTCCTCGCATGAGGGTGCTGCTGACGGGATCGGCTGGGTTCATCGGCACGGCCACGTCTGCGGCCCTACGAGACGCGGGTCATCAGGTCGTAGGGGTGGATGCCCTGGTGTCGCAGGCCCACTCCCGGCCGGTGAGCCCGCCTGACGGGGTCCACGTGCTCGACGTCCGGGACGCCGGTGACTGGGTCGACCTGCTCCGAGGCACCGATGTCGTCTGCCACCTGGCCGCCATGGTCGGGGCAGGGGTGACCGTGGCTGACCTGCCGCTGTACGCCGGGCACAACGACCTCGGCACCGCGGCCCTCCTCGCAGCGATGGCCGCCGCAGGGGTGTCCCGGCTGGTGCAGGCCTCGTCGATGGTGGTCTATGGCGAGGGGCGTTACGTGTGCCCCGCGCACGGCGCCCAAGCGCCTGCGCCGAGACGCCTCGAGGACCTCGATGCTGGACTCTTCGACAACCGCTGCCCACGGTGCGGCGAGGTCCTTGGCTGGGAGACGGTCTCCGAGGACGCAGTCCTCGACCCCCGGAGCAGCTACGCCGCGAGCAAGGTCGCGCAGGAGAACTACGCCGCCGCGTGGGTGCGACAGGCACCGGGCTCGGCCATCTCGCTGCGCTACCACAACGTGTACGGGCCGGGGATGCCCAAGGACACCCCGTACTGCGGCGTGGCCGCGATCTTCCGTTCCGCCATGGAGGCCGGTCGCGCCCCCCTCGTCTTCGAGGACGGCGGACAGGTGCGGGACTTCGTCCACGTCGAGGACGTCGCCCGCGCGAACGTCGCGGCGGTGGAGGCGGTCGTTGGTCAACCCTCAGGGAGCCACCTGGCCTACAACGTCTGCTCCGGAAGGCCCGTGACCATCCTGCAGGTCGCCCGCATGGTGACCGAGGGGCAGCCCGAGTCCGTCGCCCCCGTGGTGACCGGTGACTATCGCCTCGGCGACGTGCGCCACGTGGTCGCCTCCCCCGCCCGAGCGACCGCTGAGCTCGGGTTCACCGCTCGAGTCCTGCCTGAGGAAGGGCTCGCGAGGTTCGCGCACGACCCGCTGCGCGACTAGTCCTACCAGGGGGTGACTAGTCCTACCAGGGGGTGACTAGTCCTACCAGGGGGTGACCAGCAGGGTCTGGACGACGAGCGCGAGCCCTGCCTGCAGGCCCAGGGCCGGCCGGCGCCAGCGCGTCGGGACCACCGTCGTGCTGAGCAGCAGCCAGGGCACGAACGGGAGCCAGATCCTTTCCACCTCGGCCTTGCTCATCAGTGACAGATCGGCGACGAGAACGGCCAGCACCGCCCCTGCCACGAGGGTCAGGGCGGGCTCGTCCTGCGGTCGACGGACCGCGGCGGCCACCCGTCTGCCGGTCGCCGCGAGCGACCCGAAGAGCAGTGGTCCCGCTGAGACAGCGAGCAGGGCGAGGTTGGCCCAGAGCCAGTAGGCGGTCGGTCGCACCGCCGCCAGCCCGTCCCAGTAGCGCGCATGCAGAACGGGATAGGCATCCCAGTAGGCGAATCCCGCCACAGCCACGCTGACGACGACACCGAGCGTCCCGGCAGCGACGGCTGCGAGGAGGCGCGCAGTTTCGCGGGTCCAGCCGACGCCGGCGATCAGCGCAGCGAGCGCGATCGCGCCGATCAACGGCAGACCGTACGACAGCATGGTGCAGACCCCGAGCCCGAGGCCCGAGGCGATGCCGAGGCCCAGGGCGGTCGGCCGGCGATCCGCTGTCGCGGCAAGTGCGGCGAGGGCGATCGACCACGCCGCGGCGGCGGCGAAGACCGCGTCGGCCGAGACGGCCTGCCACACCGCGAAGGGACCCAGCACGAGGAACGGCAGTGCGGGGCGGACCCAGGCCTCGGCGCCCAGCGCGCGGCAGGCGACGGCCACCGCGACCGGGGTCGTTGCTGCCACGGCGCAGACGACCAGTCCGGCCGCCAAGCCCGAACCCAGGCCCACCTTGGCGAGGACGACGAAGAAGAGCAGCGCGCCGGGTGGGTGACCTGCGACGTGGACGGGCCAGTTGTTGTCAGCGTCCAACGGGATCCGGCTGACGAAGGTGCGCAGCATCGCACCGATGTCGTCGACGCCCCTTGCGGTGGTGAGGTACTCGGTGGGGTGCGTCAGCACCGCGCTCACTCCGTCCACGCCGTCGACGAGGGCGAGCGAGACCATCCAGGCGAACGACAGCGCCCACACCGACAGCAGGAGCGCACCCCAGCCCGTCCCTCGAACGGCGTCCCAGGGGCGGCGAGTGGTCGCCCACCAGACGAGGGCGAGGGCCACGAGGGTGCCGGCCCCGACGCGGGGCCTCCAGTCGGCGAACAGTGGGGCCACCGAGCCCGCGTGCACGTCTACGCCGGGCACGTGCGCGACGACGACCGCGAGGACGAACAGTGCCACCGCCCCCAGACCACCACGCACCAGCAGTCGGTCCGCGCGGGATCCTGCGAGCAGCCATCGTGGGGCAGGGCGGAGCCGGGTCACGTCCTGAGCCTCGCACGCTGCCGCGCGTTCCCACGCCACCGGTGGCACTGGTCAGACTCTCGTAAGGATTCTGGCCGGAAGGCCGACCGGTGCACCTCTAGCGTCGTGGCATGGACCTCGACTGTGACCTCATCCTCCCGTGCCGGGACGAGGCGCTCGCGCTTCCGGCACTGCTGGCACGGGTGCCTCAGGGCATGGGGACGGTGGTGGTCGACAACGGGTCGACCGATGGCACCGGGGACGTGGCGCAGGCGCTGGGAGCCCGCGTCGTGGTCGAGGACCGTCCCGGGTATGGCGCTGCGGTGCAGGCCGGTGTACGTGGCGCCACGGCCGAGTACGTCGCCGTGATGGACGGCGATGGCTCGTTGGACCCCGCCGAGCTGACGGCGCTGCTCGCTGACGTCGCTGAAGGGCGGGCCACCATGGCGGTGGGACGGCGCCGACCCGTCGCCCGTGGGGTCATCCCGTGGCACGCCCGGCTCTTCAACCTGCTGGCCGTACGGTGGATCAGCTGGCGCACAGGTCTGCGCCTGGGTGACATCCCCTCGGTGCGGGTGTGTCGCCGGACCGACCTGCTCGCCCTCGGTGTCGAGGACCTGCGCTTCGGCTACCCGGTGGAGGTGGTCGTCCGGGCGCACCGGGCCGGGTGGCGGATCACCGAGCACGAGGTGACCTACCGACCCCGCGCCGAGGGCACTACCTCGAAGGTGTCCGGGTCGGTCCTTGGCTCCGCCAGGGCAGCCCGCGACCTCCTCAGGGCCCTTCCGTGAGCCCGGCGACGATCCTCGTGATGGCCAAGGCGCCCGTGACCGGTGAGGTCAAGACCCGGTTGGGGGCCAGTGTGGGCGCCGAGTGCGCCGCCCGGCTCGCGCTCGCAGCGCTTCTGGACACCCTGGTCGTCTGTGAGTCGGTGTTCGCCGACGGACGCCGGATCGTGGCCCTGTCCGGCAGCGTGGCGCGCTCGGTGGATCCCCCCACCCTCCGAAGGGCCCTCGAGGGGTGGCACGTCGTCGGTCAGCAGGGAGTCGGGTTCGGCGACCGGCTGGTGGCCGCACACCGCACGGCCCATGCCACGGCCGGTCGCCCGGTCGTGCAGATCGGGATGGACACACCCCATCTCACCGCGCGGCACCTCGAGGACGTGGTGGCCGCCGCGGGGAGCGGACAACCGGTGCTGGGCCGAGCCCTCGACGGCGGCTGGTGGGTCCTTGCCACCTCCTCCCCCCATGACGTCGAGGGCCTGCACGAGGTGCCGATGTCGCGGCCGGACACCTGGGCCCGCACTCGGGAGTGCCTGGAGCGCGCCGCAGGGACCGTGCTGGCCACTGCTGAGCTCGGCGACGTCGACACCGCTCTCGACGCTGCGGCCGTGGCCTCGGCCGCACCACACACCGCGTTCGCCCGGGCCTGGCGAGCACGCTCGGCCCCCAGCGGGACGAATGTGTCATGAGTGCCCTCGTCCAGAGCCCTGGAGCGCGAGTCTCCCCCGCCATGGTCTTTGCCACCGCCCTCGCGATCGGGAGCCTCACCGCGGTCATCGAGGGACGCGGCGTCCACCGCGAGCTGCCCGTCCGGAGGTGGGTCGGCCATGCCTCGCGCAGCGACCAGCTCCTCCTCGACCAGTGCCACGGCTCCACAGTGGACCTGGGCTGCGGCCCCGGAAGGCTGGCCGCCGAGCTGCGCACCCGTGGCCAGGAGGTGCTCGGAGTCGACTCCTCCTCGTCCGCACTGCGAGAGGCCCGGCGGCGTGGCGTACCCGTGCTCTGCGGCAGCCTCTTCGACCCGATCCCCGACGAGGGCGCCTGGGACACGGCCCTGCTCGCCGATGGCAACATCGGGATCGGCGGTGACCCCGTTGCCCTCCTGCGCCGCGCGCGGGAGGTGGTCCATGGGCGCGGCCGGGTGGTCCTCGACCTCGCCGCCCCCGGTACGGGGCTGCGGGTGCACCAGCTGCACCTGAGAGCGGGTGGTCTCGAGTCCACCTCGTTCACCTGGGCCGAGCTGGGGCCTGACGCCCTCAGCGAGACGGCAACGCTGGCCGGACTCGGCGTGCTCGAGGTGGTCGAGCGGCGAGGGCGCTGGGTGGGCGTCCTGACCCCGGCTGCGGTCGGCCGGCCATGAACGCCACCCGCGTCACCGACACCCTCACCCGCCTGGTCGACGCGGTCCCGACCGAGGACGACTTCACGAGCACCGCGCGCAGTCGCGAGCTGACGGCTCGCGTCGGCACCTGGCTGGGCGTGTGCTTCCTGGTCGCCTTCCTCACGGGGGTATGGAGCCATGTGGCTCAGCTGCCGAACCCGCTCCTGCCGTTGCCGACCCGTCCCATCTGGCTCTACCGACTCACGCAGGGGCTCCACATCGCCAGCGGCACCGCCGCGGTGCCGCTGCTGCTCGTGAAGCTCTGGTCGGTGTTCCCGCAGCTCTTCCGCCGTCCCCCCGCCGCGACCCGAGCCAGGCTGCTCGATGGTGCCGAGCGCCTCTCGATCGCGGTGCTGATCTCCAGTGCGTTGTTCCAGCTGGTCACGGGTCTGGCGAACGCCGCCCAGTGGTACCCGTGGTCGTTCTCGTTCCGCTCCACCCACTTCGCCCTCGGGTGGGTCGCCATGGGGTCGCTCCTCGTGCACGTCGCGGTGAAGCTCCCTGTCCTCCGACAGGCCTGGCTCGGTCCCGAGGACGTGCCGGACCACGGTGAGGTCTCCCGGCGCGCCATAATGCGGGCGACCTGGGCCGCCGCCGGGGTCGCCGTGGTGGCCAGTGCCACGTCGGGGGTTCCGGGGGTGCGGCGCCTCGCGGTGCTCGCGACGCGCACGGGCTCCGGCCCCGGCGGCATACCGATCAACAAGTCCGCGGCCGCGGCCGGTGTCACCACGACCGCCGCAGACCCCACCTTCGTGCTCACGTTGGTATGGAACGGAACCGAGCGGACGCTCTCCCGGGCGGACCTGGAGTCCATGCCGCAGACCAGTGCCACCCTGCCCATCGCCTGCGTCGAGGGCTGGAGTGCCTCGGGGACGTGGAGCGGAGTGCCTGTCGCGGACCTCCTGCGGCTGGTGGGCGCTCCGGCCGGATCTGCCGTGCTCGTCGAGTCCCTGCAGCGTGGTGGCGCCTCCAGCCGCAGCCGCCTTCCCGGCAACGTCGCCGCCGACCCGCAAGCCATGCTCGCCCTGATGCTGGCGGGCGAGACCTTGTCCCTGGACCACGGCTTCCCGTGCCGGATCATCGCCCCGAACCGGCCGGGTGTGCTGCAGACCAAGTGGGTCAGCCGGCTCGAGGTGCAGTCATGAGCAACGAGCTGAAGGCGACCCGCGTGGCCCTGGTGGTGGTCGGACTGCTCGTCGGCCTGTATGGCGCCGTGCGCCTGCTCGGCCTCGGCTGGTCGAACCTCGCGACCACCGTGCCGTGGTTGGCCGGCGTGGTCGTGGCCCACGACCTCATCCTCGCCCCTCTCGTCGTGGTGGTCGGCGCAGCTGCGGCACGCGCGCTGCCCGCCTGGTCGCGCCGGGGGGCCCTCGTGGTGCTCGTGGTCCTGGGCTCGGTCACGCTGGTGGCCGTGCCGACGTTGGGCAGGTTCGGCGCCAAGGCCGACAACCCCACCCTCCTGGACCGTCCGTATGGCATGGGATGGCTCTCCGTCGCCGGCCTAGTCTTGGTCGTGGCAGCGCTGCTCGCTGTCACGGGACGACGCAAGGGAGCACCACGTGGCTGAGGTACTCGTCGTCGACGACGACCTCACCGTGCGCGAGGTGGTCGTCTCCTACCTGCGCGCCGGCGGCCACGAGGTGCAGGAGGCAGGCGACGGCGAGGCAGCCCTGAGGGCGATGCGCTCACGGCGCGCCGACCTCGTCGTGCTGGACCTGATGCTTCCCGGCGTCAGCGGGCTCGAGGTCTGCCGCCAGCTGCGGGAGTCCAGCGACGTGCCGATCATCATGCTGACCGCGCTCGGCGCCGAGAGCGACCGTCTCGTGGGACTGCGACTGGGGGCCGACGACTACGTCACCAAGCCGTTCAGCCCCCGCGAGCTGGCCCTGCGTGTCGACTCCGTGCTGCGGCGAGTGGGCCAGCGCGCACCCAGGGGTGCGCCGGTGGCTGACGGCGACCTCGTGGTCGAGCCGGACGAGCACTCGGCGACCCTGGCGGGGGTACTGCTGCCCCTCACGGTGCGCGAGTTCGACCTGCTGCACTTCCTCGTCGCCAACCCGCGCCAGGTCTGGTCGCGGGATGCGCTGCTGCGTGAGGTCTGGGGGTGGTCGTTCGGCGACCAGTCGACGGTGACCGTCCACGTCCGGCGACTCCGGGAGAAGGTCGAGGCCGACCCCCGCCACCCGGCACGCCTGGTCACGGTGTGGGGCGTGGGATACCGCTGGGATCCGTCGTGACCCGCGACCAGGTGAGTGTCGCGCTGATCGCGGGAGGGCTGTCGCTTGCGGTGGGCCTGCTCGGCGCCCTCGTCGGCTGGCGGATCCGGCGTGCCCCGATTCGCTGGTCCGCGGGGCTGATCGCCGCCGTGGCGGTCGGCGGTGTCGTTGCTGGCGTGGTCGGGACCGCACGAGCGATGTTCCTCTCGACGCACGACCTGGGGGTCGTCGTCCTCGTCTGCGGTGTGTCGGGAGTGGTCTCGGCCGCTTTTGCCCTTCTCCTGGCCCGCACGCTGACGTTGTCCGCACGCCGGCTGCGGGTCATGGCTGCGGCGGTGGGTGCCGGCGAGCTGGTGCCACCCCCTGGCAGCGACTCGCGCGAGTTCCGCGCCGTCGCCGAGGAGCTGGCCCTGAGCAGTGCGCGACTGCACCGGTCGCAGGCCCGTGAGCGACAGCTCGAGCAGTCGCGACGCGAGCTGGTGGCCTGGGTCTCGCACGACCTGCGCACACCGCTGGCCGGGCTGCGGGCCATGGCCGAGGCACTGGACGACGGGTTGGCGACGGACCCCCAGCGCTACCACCGGCAGATGCTCAAGGAGGCCGATCGGATGGCCTCCATGGTCGACGACCTGTTCGAGCTCTCGCGCATCCACGCCGGCGCCCTCAACCTCACGCTGCAACCGATGGTCCTACGGGATGTGGTGAGCGAGAGCATCGCCGGTGCCATCCCCGTGGCCAGGTCACGCCGGGTCGAGGTGGGCGGCCAGGTGCTTCCTGATGTCGAGGTGTTGGCCGATCCTGCCGCGCTGTCGAGGGTGGTGGGCAACCTCGTGATGAACGCCATCCGTCACACGCCGGCAGATGGCGTGGTCCTGGTCGAAGGACGCTCGACCGGTGACGCCGTCGAGCTGATCGTGACCGACGGCTGCGGCGGGATAGACCCCGACGACCTCGCGACCGTGTTCGAGGTGGGTTGGCGGGGCACCCCTGCCCGGACTCCGGGGCCGGACTCCGGGGCCGGACTCGGTCTGGCGATCGTGCGCGGGCTGGTCGAGGCCCACCGCGGCACGGTCGGGGTCACGAACCACGGCGACGGTTGCCGTTTCGTGGTGCGCCTGCCCGCCTGAACCCCCGACGGGCCGGCCCTGACACCGCCGGTGACGGGACGTCCGCCTGTGCCGACGCGGGATCCTCCTCGGACTCCGGGGACCGGGGTTCGACCGCGGCCAGCGCGGCGCGAAGGGTCAGCCAGCCCAGGACCTGCTCGTGGGCCGGGTCGAAGACCGGCAGGGCGGCGCCGCCACTGATGTCCAGGGCGACGATTCCTTCCTGCAGGCGGTCGGCTTCGGAGACGGTCGGCGGGAACTCGACGACGTCGGAGACGAGGTCACGGTCGTGGCGGCCGTCGGCGAGGGCCTCGGCCACCGCTCGGGAGGTGACGACCCCGAGGTATCGGCCACCTGGCCCGCAGACGGGGAGCACACCGTCGGCTGACTGGGCCAGCGCGCGTGCGGCATCACTGAGACTGGATGTCTCCGGTACCGCAGGGGGGACACCGGTCATGACCTCGGAGACGCAGATGCCCTCTGCCCGGGGGGGCGCCTCCTGCGGGGAGTCGAGGTCGACTCCCCGACGACGCAGCTTGAGTGTGTAGATGGTGTCCCGCGACAGCTCGTGGCTCACGCCCGTCGCGAGCACGATCGCAGCCATGAGCGGGAGGATGATGGTGTACTCGCCGGTCAGCTCGAACATGATGACCACGGCCGTGATGGGTGCACGAGCCGCGCCCGCGAAGACCGCCCCCATGCCGATCAGCCCGTAGGCGCCGACCGGTCCGGCCGTTGCCGGTGCGACGACCTGCATCACCTCGCCGAAGGCGGACCCGAGCATCGCACCGATGAACAGGCTCGGCGCGAAGACCCCTCCTGACCCCCCGATGCCGATGGTCAGGCTGGTGGCCAGCACCTTCGCCACGAGCAGGACCAGGAGGAAGCCGACCGCATACGTCCCTGCGACACCGGCGCTGAGCACGGGATAGCCCACGCCGTACATCTGCGGGAGGACCAGCAGGAGGAGCCCGAGCAAGATCCCACCCACTGCCGGACGCAACCACTCCGGGCCGCGCCAGATGGTGTCGCAGAGGTCCTCGACGGCGTACAGGACACGGGTGAACAGCACCCCGACGCCACCCGCCACGACGCCGAGCACCGCGAAGAAGCCGTACTCAGCCACGTGGTCGACCGTGAAGGCGGGCAACGACAGGAAGGGCGCGTCGCCCAGGGCCGCACGACCGATGACGCTTGCTGTCACCGCCGCGAGGACGACCATGCCGAACGACTGCGCCGCGAAGTCCACGAGGATGAGCTCCATCGCGAAGAAGACCCCCGCCAGCGGGGCGTTGAAGGTCGCCGCGATCCCGCCTGCTGCGCCGCAGGCGACGAGCACCTTCATCTTGGGTTCCGGCACGCGGACCACGCGGCCCAGGGTCGAGCCCAGGGCAGAACCGATCTGCACGATTGGCCCTTCCCGCCCGACGGAGCCGCCCCCGCCGATGCACAGGGCCGAGGCGAGCGCCTTCACTCCCGCGACCTGGGGCGCGATGCGCCCGCCGCGGCGCGCCACGGCATACATGACCTCGGGCACGCCATGACCGCGTGCCTCGCGGGCGAAGAAGTGGACCAGGGGGCCGTACAGCAGCCCCGCCACCACCGGGGCGCCGATCACGAACCACTTTCCGAGTGCCGGAAGACCCGGATGGGCAGCGTGCCCCACCGCTGAGTAGTCGGGGTATCCGGACAGGAGCCGCGTGAACGTCTCGATGAGCCAACGGAACACGATGGCCCCACCCCCCGCGCCCGCACCGACTGCCAACGCCATCAGCAGCAGACCACCGTTGGTGGAGCGCAGCCCGGCCACCACTCCCGCGACGCCACTCGAGGTCCACCGTCCGGGAACCCGAAGAGGCTCGGCGGCTGGCGAGCGGGGTTCGACGTGGGGCAGACTCATGAATTGCAGTATGCAACCATTGCACACTGCACTGCAAAGGGGACGCAGCCGCCCTCGGTACTGTGCGGCCGCAGACACGGGAGGACCCACGAGTGACCAAGCGAGGAGATGCCTGCGTGCCCGACCGCTCCGACAGCGACGAGGCAGATCAGCTCGTCACCTCACTGCTCATCGCCTCGCGCGCGCTCGTCGGAGTCTCTGCCCGTTCCCTGGCCGCGACGGAGGGCACGGTGACGCTCACGCAGTTCCGGGCGCTGGTCGTGCTCGAGGGCCACGGGCCCACGCGCCTGAACCAGCTGGCCGATCGACTGGGGGTGACCTCGTCGAGCGCGCTCAGGACGGTGGACAGGCTGATCAACGCGGGGTTCGTCACGCGCGAGGAGAACGACACCGATCGCCGAGAGGTCCGGATCGCACTGACCGACGCGGGTGCGCGACTGGTCAGTGCGGTGACCCGTCGGCGTCGCGAGGAGATCTCAGCGATCGTCGCGGCCATGCCCAGGGCACGCCGCAAGGGCGTCGTTGCCGCGCTCACGGCTTTCACCGAAGCTGCCGGCGAGCCGGACCCCACGACAGATGCGATGAGCCGGCTGGGATGGTGACCACTTAGACCCTGACGTCGGTCACAGCCCGAGATCGCTGACGACCTTCGCGTCGTCCACCCGTGGGTGCAAGACTCCCACCATGAATCTGCTCCAGCGGCTCACCGAACGGTTCTGGTTCCTGCCGACAGCCATGTGCGTCGTGGCCGTCATCCTCGCTGAGTCGCTGGTGTACGTGGACGGCACCGACGCGGTCGACTCGCTGCCGTCGTGGGTGGCCAACCTGGTCTACCGCGTGGGTGAGAGCGGCAGCCGCGACATCCTCGGCGCCATCGCGTCTGCGAGCCTCGGCGTGGCCGGTACGACCTTCTCCATCACCATGGCCGTGCTCGCCCTCACCTCGTCCAGCTACGGGCCACGGCTGGTGCGGAACTTCATGGCGGACAAGGGCAACCAGGTCGTCCTCGGCGTCTACGTGTCCACCTTCCTCTACAGCCTGCTGGTGCTCCGGTCGATCCGGGACGTGGGCGCCCTGGACTCGTCCTCCAGCCAACCCTTCGTCCCGCACCTGGCCGTGAACGGCGCCGTGCTCCTCGCCGTGGCCAACGTCGCCGTGCTGGTCTACTTCATCCACCACATCAGCGACTCGATCCAGATCTCCACCCTGTCCGGACGCGTGCGGATCGATCTGCTCGAGACGGTGGACCGGCTCTATGCCGCAACCGAGGGTGAGCAGGCCCCGAGATCCTCGACGCACACCCGTGGTCGTCCGTCGTCCGAGCCGGACGCCTCCGCCTTCGCCGTGCGCGCGGACGGGGCCGGTTACGTCCAGTCGATCGACGACGAGCAGGTCGTGGGGCTCGCCACGCGGCACGACCTGGTGGTCTGGATGTCCGTCCAGCCGGGCGACCACCTCCTGCCCGACACCGCCCTCATGCGCGTCGAGCCGACGGTGCTCGACGACGAGGTGGCGGCCGACCTGCGGGGATGCGTGCTCGTCGGCGACGCGCGATCGCCCTTTCAGGACGTGGAGTTTGCAGCGCAGCAGCTGACCGAGCTGGCTGTTCGCGCACTCTCCCCCGGCACCAACGACCCCTACACGGCCATCAACGCCCTCGACGACCTGGGCGTGGGCCTGTCGACGATGGCCGCCCTCCCCAGGCCCACCGATTGGAGGAGTGCCGAAGACGGTTCCGCTCGCCTGCACTGGCGCCACCCGACGGTGGAGACGGTCGTTGCCGCGGTGGTCGACTCGATGCGTTGGTATGCCGCGTCGGCACCGTCCGTGATGAGTGCCACGCTGCGGCTGGTCGAGCGCGTGGGGATGGCGGGCGACGACCAGCTCCGGTCGGACCTGAGGACCCAGGTGGACCGGCTTGCCGAGTCGTTCGACCGCGCGGACCACCAGCCTTGCGACAACCAGGCCTTTGCCGCACTCATCGCGGCGTCCCGCTCACGCCTCGCCCTCGCGTAGCGACGGCCCTTGCCGCGTGGGCGTTCAGCCGACCTTGTGCCAGTTCTGGCAGCCGGAGGTCTCGAAGAACGCGTCGCTCGAGCTGATCGTCACCACGCTCTTGCCCGAACCGGAACCACGCTGGACGACAGACGTGGGCTTTGCGCCCAGGTCACGCAGCCGCGACCACTGGCACTGGCCTTCTGTCGCACCGGCGGACTCGTAGGTTCCGGGCGCGATGCCCTTGCCCACCAGGTAGGTGCCGACCTTCCCCACTCGCCACACTCCTTTGACCGCGGAGCTGGGCACCGCCCCAGGTCTGGCTGCCGCGTCGTCGCTGGCCACCGACCGAGCCACCTGGACGGGATCCAGAGCTCGGATGCGCTCTGCCTCGCTCACGGCACCGGAGCTCCGGGCACCCACGGTGGCCGAGGGCCCGGGCTCGGGCGGCAACTTCGAGCTGTCCGTCCGAGTCGCGACGCTGCCCGGTGTGGACGCCGAAGCTGTGGCGTCACCGAGATCCCGAACGAAGACGAAGCCAGCGCTCGCCGACATCATGAGCGCCACCACCACGGCAAGGGTCAGCGGGCGGATGCGGATTCGACGCACTGGCTGTGCGTTGGTCGCTGCAGGCATCGCGCCATACCTCCCTCGGGTCGCGCAGGCTGCGCTCATCCGGCCATGGACGAGCTGGACCAAACATGACAGCGCCACCTTGGGGTTTTCTTTGGCCTGACACTTTCTGGATGCGCGCGAGCTCGGCGCGGAAACGCGTGAGGGAGTGCCATACGAGGAACCCCGCCTGACGGCCGGCATCTCTGCTGGTCAGACGGGGTCCTCATCGGGTGGAGCTGCGGGGATTCGAACCCCGGGCCTTCTCATTGCGAAGGCATGGAGGCTCTTGACGGTTGTCTTCGGCGTGCTCCGGCTGGGGGGTATCTGGGTGCACAAGGGGCATCGTCCGACGGGTCGGGGGCACGCAGGGGGCACACGCCCAGGCGACCAACTGCACTTTGGCGACGACGCGGGTATGCGCAGTTCCCGAACCATCCGTCATG
>JBDSKZ010000088.1:0-7855 GCA_039916625.1 Pedococcus sp. | reverse complement strand
GGAGGGGCCGACGTGCGGGTGGTGCAGGAGCTGCTCGGTCACGCCTCGGTGACCACGACCCAGATCTACACGATGGTCTCGGTCGGGCGTCTGCGTGAGGTGTACGCCACGGCCCACCCTCGCGCTCGCTGATAAGGTCTCACCTGATCAGCGAGAGGCTGACCACGAGCGTGGCGGTGACCGATCGGAACGGAGTTGGAGTACCCGGTGAACGACGAGTCACACGAGAGCGTGAACGGTGAACCGAGTGGCGGTTCGGGCGAGAGCGAGGCGCCGCAGCCACTACAGACGACGCAGACACTGCAGACGACTCAGCTGCCCCCGACAGCAAGACCGTCGCAACCCACCCAACCGACGCTGACAGGGGAGTCGCCGCAGCCCTCAGGGGTGCACCTGCCCGGCACCGAACGAGCCGGGGTGGGAGCCCTCGGGCCAACGGGTCGACCACTGCCCGACTTTCCCCCGCCGCCGGTGCTCACCAGTCACGGCCCGGCGCGCATCATCGCGATGTGCAACCAGAAGGGCGGGGTGGGCAAGACGACCACCACGATCAACCTTGGGGCAGCCCTCGCCGAGCTGGGTCGCAAGGTGCTCGTCGTTGACTTCGACCCACAGGGCGCTCTCTCGGTGGGGCTCGGTGTCAACGCGCAAGAGCTCGACACCACGATCTACAACCTGCTCGTCGAGCGCGGCCACTCGATCACCGACGTCATCCAGAACACCCGCACCCCGAACCTCGACCTCGTACCCGCCAACATCGACCTCTCGGCCGCCGAGGTGCAGCTGGTCGGCGAGGTGGCCCGCGAGCAGATCCTGGCACGCGTGCTGCGTCCGATCGTCGACGACTACGACGTCATCCTCATCGACTGCCAACCCTCGCTCGGGTTGCTGACCGTCAACGCCCTCACCGCCGCACACGGTGTGATCATTCCGCTCGAGTGCGAGTTCTTTGCCATGCGCGGCGTGGCCCTGCTCGTCGACACGATCGAGAAGATCACCGATCGGCTCAACCCGCGGCTGCAGGTCGACGGCATCCTGGCCACCATGTACGACGGCCGCACCCTGCACAGTCGCGAGGTGGTGCGCTCGGTCGTCGACCACTTCAGCGAGCAGGTCTTCCACACGGTGATCAGCCGCACGGTGAAGTTCCCCGATGCCACCCTCGCCGCCGAGCCGATCACGACCTACGCGCCCACGCACGGTGCGGCCGCGGCATACCGGCAGCTGGCCCGCGAGCTCATCGCCCGTGGTGGGGCGGCCTGACCCGGTGACCCAGGAGGCCACCACCGCCGACGGACGCCCGACCAGACAGGCCACCCCCGGTGGTGTCATCACCCGTCGCGGCGGGACGCCCTTCGAGGTGCACCTCGATGTCTTCTCCGGGCCCTTCGACCTGCTGCTGGGGTTGATCAGCAAGCACAAGCTCGACATCACCGAGATCGCCCTGGCCAAGGTGACCGACGAGTTCATCGAGCACATCAAGGCGGCCCGCAGGTCCGACACCGAGTGGGACCTCGGGCAGGCCTCGGAGTTCCTGCTCATCGCGGCGACCCTGCTCGACCTCAAGTCCTCGCGGCTGCTGCCGCAGACAGGGCCGCAGGACGAGGAGGACCTGGCCCTCATCGAGGCCCGTGACCTGCTCTTCGCGCGGCTGCTGCAGTACCGCGCCTTCAAGGACATCGCGTTCACGTTCGCGCAGCGGATGGCCACGGCCGGACGGATGACCCCGCGCCAGGCCGGGATCGAGCCACAGTTCGCCAAGCTCCTGCCCGAGCTCATCATGGGGATCACCCCCGAGCAGCTCGCGATGATCGCCGCGCGGGCCATGATCCCCAAGGTCGCACCCACGGTCGGTCTCGAGCACCTTCACGCCCCCCAGGTCAGCGTCCGGGAGCAGGCCGGGATCCTCGGGGCGCGGCTTCGCGCGGAGCGGGTCTGCTCCTTCCGGTCGCTGGTCGCCGACGCCGACTCGACCCTGGTCATCGTCGCGCGGTTCCTCGCGCTGCTCGAGCTGTTCCGCGAGGCGGCCATCGCCTTCGAGCAGGCCGAGTCGCTCGGGGAGCTCACGGTGCGGTGGACCGGCACCGACGACGGCGAGATCGAGGTCAGCGACGAGTTCGACGAGTTCGACGAAGCCGACCAGTCCGAGGACGATGGGGACGACCGCAGTCTTGACGACCAGGGCGACGAGCAGCACGACGAGCAGCACGACGAGCAGGTCTCGCCGGCGAGCAACCAGGAGCACAGTGACGATGAGTGAGACCGGCCCCGAGCACGACCTGTCGGTCGTCGAGGTCGTCGAGGAGCCGGCGGTGGAGGAGCAGTTCGCCTTCGACGTGGGCGACTTCCCCGGCGGCGCACGCAGTGCCATCGAGGCCGTCCTCATGGTCGTGGACGAGCCTGTCACCGAGATGGCCCTCGCCTCCGCCCTCGAGCTGCCCATGGACGACGTCCGGGGCCACCTCGAAGAGCTCGAGCACGAGTACGCCGAGCAGCAGCGCGGTTTCACCCTCCGCTCGGTGGCCGGTGGCTGGCGCGTCTACAGCCGCTCCGACTACGCACCCGTCGTGGAGAAGTTCCTCCTCGACGGCCAGCAGGCCAAGCTCACCCAGGCGTCCCTCGAGACGCTCGCCGTGATCGCCTACCGCCAGCCGATCTCACGGTCGCGGGTCTCAGCAGTGCGGGGCGTCAACGTCGACGGTGTCGTCCGCACGCTGCTCAACCGCGGGCTCATCGAGGAGCTCGGGGCAGAGACCGAGAGCGGTGCGGTCCTCTACGGCACGACCAGCTACTTCCTCCAGCGGCTGGGCCTGGGCAGCCTGGACGACCTCCCGGCGCTCGCGCCATACCTGCCCGAAATCGATGTGCTCGACGAGATAGCAGAACAGGGACGCGGATGACACCCCCACGCAGCAGAGACGGCTCAGCCGGAGCAGGACGAGGAGGCGGTCGCCCCGCCGGCGGGCGGGGCGGTGCCGGACAGGGCGGCTCCGGGCGCGGGTCGGGCGGTTCGGGTTCCGGATCGGGTTCAGCCGGTGGTTCAGGCGGCCGCAGCTACGGCGGTTCCGGTCGTGGCTCCGCCAGTGGCCAGGGCGGTCGTCCCGGTCCCCGGGGAGGCGCTGCCGGTGGGCGTCCTGAGCGTCCCGAACGCGGCAGCTCCGGCACCACGAAGAAGAGCCAGCCGACGCGGGTGCCGCGCGAGCAGGCCACGCCCGACGTCGACATGCACGACCCCGAGGGCGTCCGCCTGCAGAAGCTGCTCGCAGCCGCAGGTGTGGGCTCCCGACGCGTGTGCGAGAACCTCATCACTGCCGGGCGGGTCGAGGTCGACGGCCACCTCGTCCGCGAGCTCGGCGTGCGCATCCGTCCCGACCAGACGGTCCACGTCGACGGGATCAAGGTCCAGCTCGACGAGAGCCGTGTCTACTTCGCCTTCAACAAGCCGCTCGGTGTCGTCACGACGATGAACGACGAGCTCGGCCGGATCAGCATCGGCGACTACGTCGGCGACCGCAACGAGCGGTTGTTCCACGTCGGGCGGCTCGATGCCGACACCGAGGGTCTGCTCCTGCTCACCAACGACGGCGAGCTGGCCCACCGGCTGCAGCACCCGCAGTACGGCGTCCTCAAGACCTACCTCGCGCAGATCCATGGTCCGGTGCCGCGCGACATCGGCAAGCAGCTGCGCGAGGGCATCACCCTCGAGGACGGCCCGGCCTCGGTCGACTCGTTCAAGGTCGTCGACTCCCAGCCGGGCAGGGCCCTGGTCGAGGTGATCCTCCACGAGGGTCGCAAGCACATCGTGCGCCGCCTGCTCGAGGCCGTCGGTCACCCGGTGCTGTCACTGGTCCGCGTGCAGGTCGGCCCGATCCACCTTGGCGACACCAAGCCCGGCAAGATGCGCAAGCTCAACAAGGCCGAGGTCGGTCAGCTCTACTCCGCCGCTGGACTCTGATCCCGTGGGCCACGGTGCGTGGGTAGCCTTCGCCTCGTGACCTCACGCGTTCGGATCGTCGGCACCGGCCTCATCGGCACCAGCCTGGGCATCGCCCTGAGCCGTGCCGGGTATGCCGTCGTGCTCACCGACCCGTCCCCGACCTCGGCCGCGCTGGCGCGGGACCTCGGCGCGGGTTCGGTTGCCTCACAAGGGGATCCGACGCCTGACTTGGTCATTGTGGCAGCGCCGCCCGACGTGGCCGGGCAGGTCGTGGCCCAGGAGCTCGAGCGGTGGCCGTCCACTGTCGTGACCGATGTCGCCTCGGTCAAGGTCACGGTCCTCGAGCAGGTGCGTGCCCTCGGCGGCGACCTGAGTCGTTATGTCGGGTCGCATCCCATGGCCGGCCGCGAGCGCTCCGGCGCTGTGGCGGCCCGGGGGGACCTCTTCGATGGCCGGGCCTGGGTGGTGGTGCCCAGCGAAAAGTCGTCACCGGCGGCTGTCGAGGCGGTACGCGTGGTCGCCACCGCAGCCGGGGGGACCGTCAGCACGATGAGCCCGGCCGACCACGACGCCGCGGTGGCCGTCGTCTCCCACGTGCCCCAGCTCGCGTCGTCGCTCGTCGCCGGGCGCCTTCGGGACCTCTCCGATCCCGCTGTCGCCCTGTCGGGTCAGGGGATCCGCGATGTCACCCGCGTCGCCGCCAGTGACCCCCAGCTGTGGACCCAGATCCTGGCCGGCAACGCCTCCGCCGTCCGCGCGGTGCTCGCCCACCTCCACACCGAGCTGGGCGAGGTCATCGCCGCCCTCGACACGCTGACCCACGGCGACGGCGTCGGCGCCCGTGAGGTGCTGGCGCGGATCGTGGCCCAGGGCAACGCCGGCCACGCGCGGATCCCGGGCAAGCACGGTGCCGCCCCGACGGCATACACGACCGTGGTGGTGCTGGTGCCGGACGAGCCGGGCGAGCTGGCCCGGCTGCTGCACGACGTCGGCGATGCCGGAGTCAACCTCGAGGACCTGCACCTCGAGCACGGGCTGGGGCAGCCGTTCGGGCTCGCCGAGGTCTCGGTGCTCCCCGCGGTGGCCGAGCGTCTCGGCGACGAGCTCCAGGCCCGCGGCTGGCGCCTGCACGGCTGAGCGCCCTCCTGCGGACGGGCTTCGCGGGCGGTCGGGGCTGCCCCTAGGCTTGGCGGCCATGAGCAGCCACCACCTCGTCGTCGCGATCGACGGGCCCTCGGGGTCCGGCAAGTCCAGCGTGTCCCGCGCCGTGGCCCGAGACCTGGGCATCGGCTACCTCGACACCGGCGCGATGTACCGCGCCGTCACGTGGTGGTGCCTGGAGGAGGGTGTCGACCTGGACGACGCCGCTGCCGTCGAGCAGGCGTCCCGCGACATCCCGCTCGTCATGGGCACCGACCCGGCGCACCCGAGTGTGCAGGTCAGCGGTCGTGAGATCGAGGACGACCTCCGCACGACGCGCGTCAGCGAGGTCGTCTCGAAGGTCGCCACCAACACCGGTGTGCGCCCGGTCCTGCAGCAGCTGCAGCGCGACCTCATCGACCAGGTCGCCTCCCGGACCGGCGGAGTGGTGGCCGAGGGCCGCGACATCACCACCGTCGTGGCGCCCGACGCAGACGTCCGGGTGCTGCTCACCGCCAGCGTCGAGGCCAGGCTCCGTCGCCGGTCCAAGGAGCTGCACGGGCACGACGCCGACCACGCGGTCGAGGCGACACGCGACCAGATCGTGCGCCGCGACGCCGACGACTCGACGGTGTCGGAGTTCACCGATGCCGCCGACGGTGTGCACCTCGTCGACACCTCCGCCCTCGACTTCGAGCAGAGCACCGCTGCGGTCATCGAGGTGGTCCGGCGGGAGGCTCCCGCGAAGGTGGGGGTCTGAGCGCCACCCTGTCCATCGCGTCCACCGTGTCCACCGTGTCCACCGTGGTGCCGCGCCTGTTCTGGGCGCGCCCAAAAGTGCGCGACAATGGGGGGCGGCCCCGCGCCATACCGCGCGCCGTGGCCCGAACACAGACCAACGCAAGGATTTGCCGTGAGTGAGCACCTGACCGACGACTCGACCGTCGAGCGCGCCCTGCGCGCCGGGTTGGAGGACTTCGACCTCTCCGAGGAGGACCGCTCGCTCATCGACGGCGACGTCGACGAGGACGGCTTCGTCATCGGCAGCGGCCCCCTGCCGGTCGTCGCCGTGGTCGGTCGCCCCAACGTCGGCAAGTCCACGCTGGTCAACCGCATCCTCGGCCGCCGTGAGGCCGTCGTCGAGGACGTGCCCGGGGTGACCCGTGACCGCGTGGCCTACGACGCCGACTGGGCCGGTCGCCGGTTCACCCTCGTCGACACCGGTGGTTGGGAGGTCGACGCGACCGGCATCCACCTGCGCGTCGCCGAACAGGCCGAGGTGGCCGTCGACCTCGCCGACGTGGTCATGTTCGTCGTGGACGCCACCGTCGGCGCGACCGACGACGACGCTTCTGTCGTCAAGCTGCTGCGGCGCTCCGGCAAGCCGGTCGTCCTGGTCGCCAACAAGGTCGACGACCAGCGCACCGAGGCTGATGCCGCCGCACTGTGGAACCTCGGGCTCGGCCAGCCGTGGCCGGTCTCGGCCCTGCACGGCCGAGGCAGCGGCGACGTCCTTGACGCCGTCCTCGCCGTGTTGCCGTCGGTCGCGGCCAACTCCGAGGCCTACCAGCGGGGTGGCCCGCGCCGAGTGGCCCTGGTCGGTCGGCCGAACGTCGGCAAGTCCTCGCTGCTCAACAAGCTCGCCGGTGAGGACCGCGTCGTGGTGGACAACGTCGCCGGCACGACGCGCGACCCGGTGGACGAGTTCATCGAGCTCGGTGGCAGGACCTGGCGGTTCGTCGACACTGCAGGCATCCGTCGCCGCGTGCACCAGGCTCGTGGTGCCGACTTCTACGCCTCGCTGCGCACCCAGACCGCGCTGGAGAAGGCCGAGGTCGCCGTGGTGCTGATCGATGCTGAGCAGCCCATCGCCGAGCAGGACGTGCGCGTCGTGCAGCATGTCATCGATGCCGGTCGGGCGCTCGTGGTCGCCTACAACAAGTGGGACCTGCTCGACGAGGAGCGGCGCTACTACCTCGAGCGCGAGATCGAGCGTGAGCTCGTGCAGGTGCCGTGGGCCCCGCGCGTCAACATCTCCGCCCTGACCGGCCGGGCCGTCGAGAAGCTCGTGCCAGCCTTGGAGAAGTCACTCGAGTCGTGGGACTTCCGCGTGCCCACCGGCCGCCTCAACGCCTTCTTCGGCGAGATCGTCGCCTCGAACCCGCACCCGGTCCGCGGTGGCAAGCAGCCGCGCATCCTGTTCGCGACCCAGGCCTCGACGCGACCGCCGCGGTTCGTCATCTTCGCGTCCGGCTTCCTCGAGGCCGGGTACCGGCGGTTCCTCGAGCGTCGGCTCCGTGAGGAGTTCGGTTTCGAGGGCACGCCCATCGAGGTCTCGGTCCGCGTCCGCGAGAAGCGCAAGCGCAGGTAGGCCCGGCGGGCGGCGACCGCACGGCATACCGATTTCAAGCAGAGGTGTGCCGTGCGCTAGTGTTTCGTTCGCTCCCGCGGACCTGCTTCGGCTCGATTCTGCATGGGCGACAACTCAACAACGGGCTGTAGCGCAGCTTGGTAGCGCACTTGACTGGGGGTCAAGGGGTCGCAGGTTCAAATCCTGTCAGCCCGACCAGCGGGGTCTGACCTGTCCACACAGGTCAGACCCCGTTTTCCGTGCCCAGGCCCGACGGTTCTGGTGAGTTTCGCCAGCGTGGGCGGGGCCAGCAAGAGCGCCTCACCCAGAGGAGACGCCGGAGAGCCTACGTCCGGACCGCTCGAGTGGCTGTCCGGCCTCCTCTGCGACGAACTCGCGCATCAGGTCGATCGCAGTCAGGATCTTCT
>JBDSKZ010000087.1:0-6010 GCA_039916625.1 Pedococcus sp. | reverse complement strand
ACCGGTCGTGGCAGGCACCCACGTTCGCCGTCCACGGCCACCACTACGCCCTGGTCGTCCTCGACGGGTTGTCGCCGGGGCAGGGCAGTGACTACCAGGTCGACATCGACGGGGTGCAGGTGTGGCCGCCCCGCGGTGAGGCGCTGGACTCCTTGACCGCCACCCTCCCCGCCAGCCGGGTCACCACGCTGCGCCACAGCGAGCCGACCCGCATGGCGTTCGGCTCGTGTCGTACGAGCGTCCCGCACGACGAGGAGGGCAACAAGAGCAACGGCGTCGACGCCCTGCGCGCCTACGCCCACCACCTGGCCCACGGTGACCCCGAGCAGTGGCCGCACCTCGTGGTCTTCCTCGGTGACCAGGTGTATGCCGACGAGACCTCACAGGCGATGCGCGAGTACATCGCGACGCGGCGCAGCCTCGAGGAGCCGCCGGGCGAGGAGCTGAAGGACTACGTCGAGTACTCCCACCTCTACCGGCTGGCGTGGACCGACCCGCTCAACCGCTGGCTGCTGTCGACCCTGCCCAGCGCGATGATCTTCGACGACCACGACATCCGGGACGACTGGAACACCTCCCAGGACTGGCACCGCGAGATGAACCAGCTGAGCTGGTGGCACGAGCGCATCGTCGGCGGGCTGTCGTCCTACTGGGTCTACCAGCACGTCGGGAACCTCGCCCCTGAGGAGCTTGCCCGCGACGAGGTCTGGCAGCTCGTCAGTGAGCACGTCCAGTCGGGCGCGGACGGGGAGCTCGACCTCACCGAGGTGCTGGACACCCTCGCCGAGCGGGTCGACGCGCACCCCGAGACCTACCGGTGGAGCTATGCGCGTGACCTCGGCGAGTCACGCCTGGTCGTCGTCGACAGCCGGGCGGCGCGCGTGCTCGAACCAGACCGGCGCTCGATCCTCGACGAACGGGAGATGGCTTGGCTCGACGAGCAGCTGCGTGGTGACGTCGACCACCTGTTCATCGGCACCTCCCTGCCGTTCCTCATGGCGCAGGGCATCCACGACCTCGAAGCCATCAACGAGGCGATGGCCACGGGGGCCTGGGGGCCGCGGGTGGCCCGGTGGGGCGAGAAGATGCGTCGCGCCCTGGACCTGGAGCACTGGGCGGCCTTCCAGGAGGGCTTCGCCAAGGTCCTGGCCATGGTCGTCGAGGTCGCGGAGGGCAAGCGGGGGGCCGCTCCGGGCACGATCGTGTTCCTGTCCGGCGACGTGCACAACTCCTACGTGACCGAGATCGACCACCGCCAGCTCGCCGGCGGTTCCAGCCGCATCGTCCAGGCGGTCTGCTCCCCGATCCGCAACCCGCTGCCCCGCCAGGTCCGGATCGCGCAGGCCGTGCTCGGCAAGGGTATGGCGCGGCCGCTGGAGCTCGTGGTGAGCCGCACCTCGAAGGTGCCGAACGCGCCATACCACTGGCCCATGACCGAGGGGCCGTGGTTCGAGAACAACCTCGCGACGCTGCAGGTCCGCGGTCGCGGCCTGGTGATGCGCTGGGACATGGGCGTGGTGCAGGACGACCGGTACGACGCACCTGACCTCGAGCTGGTGGCGCGGGTCGTCATCAGCTGACGACGAGGCGTTCGTCCGGGTCTGGCCTGTTTGTGGCTGGGTTGACCGGTGACCCGGCCGGGCCGGCTCAGGGTCGGGTCAGGGGTGGCTCCGGGTCGAACCCGAGGGTGGAGCATTCTGGGGGTCCCTAGCGTTGTGACCCGTGAGAACCACCACCATCAGCCCTGGAGCCCCGATGACCGCCACCCCTTCGTCCACCACCAGGTCCGGACCCGTCGGCGAGGCGTCGCGGGCGCCTGCCGCCCGGGTCCGCGACCTGAGCAAGATCTACGGCAAAGGGGAGGCGCAGGTCCGCGCCCTCGACGGCGTCAGCCTCGACATCGCCGCCAGCCAGTTCACCGCGATCATGGGTCCGTCGGGCTCGGGCAAGTCGACCCTCATGCACTGCGCCGCCGGCCTCGACGCGGCGACCGCCGGGGAGGTCTACATCGGTGACGTCGACATCACCCAGCTCAAGGACAAGGCCCTGACCACGCTGCGGCGCGACCGGATCGGCTTCGTGTTCCAGTCCTTCAACCTCATCCCCACCCTCAACGCGGAGGAGAACATCCTCCTGCCGCTGGCCATCGCGGGGCGCAAGGCCGACCCCGCGTGGTTCGACCTCGTCATCGACACCGTGGGACTGCGTGACCGCCTCAGCCACCGACCCAACGAGCTGTCCGGCGGCCAGCAGCAGCGCGTCGCGTGCGCCCGGGCCCTGGTGAGCAAGCCCGAGATCGTGTTCGCCGACGAGCCGACCGGCAACCTCGACTCCACCTCGGGCACCGAGGTGCTGAACTTCCTTCGACGCAGCGTCGTCGAGTTCGGCCAGACGATCGTCATGGTGACGCACGACCCCGTGGCAGCCGCGCACACCGACCGCGTGGTCTTCCTCGCCGACGGGGTCGTCGTCGACGAGATGTTCGAACCCACCGCCGAGAAGATCCTCGAGCGGATGAAGCGCCTCGACCCCCGGCTGCACTCCCCTGCGGCTCCTGGGGCTCCTGCGGCTGGCTCGACTGTCTCAGTTGGTTTGGCAGCCTCGGCCGACTCGGCTGCCTCGTCTCCGGAGGCCTGACCATGCTGCGGGCCAGCTGGAAGAGCCTGCTCGGCCGCAAGCTGCGGCTGATCATGAGCGCCTTCGCGATCATCCTCGGGGTCTCGTTCGTCTCCGGTTCGTTCATCTTCACCGACACCCTCGGCAAGGCGTTCGACGGCATCGTCAACACCGTCGGCGACGTGGTCGTCCGACCCACGAGCGCGAGCTCCGACTTCGACGCCGGTCCCACGTCCAAGACCGTGCCCGCCTCCCTGGTCTCCTCGCTCAAGGAGGTGCCGGGGGTGGCCAGGGCCGATGGCAACGTCAGCGACCCCACGACCTTCGTCATCTCCAGCAAGGGCAAGATCATCGGCGGCGGGGGTCCGCCCGGACTCGGCCTCAGCTGGAACGACGCCCCGACCTCCGCCGGCGACCCGCCGGCCACCCTGTCCCAGGGGCGGTGGCCGCAGGGCTCCGGTGAGGTGGTCCTGGACTCCGGCACCGCCAAGCGGGCGGAGTACGTCGTGGGCGACACGGTCCGGCTCGTGACCAGCGGTGCAACGCCCATCGTCACCGCGGAGCTCGTGGGCATCGCAGAGTTCAAGGGCGGCACGGTCGGGGCGACGCTGGCGTTCTTCGACACCAAGACCGCCCAGCAGCTCTACTACGGCGGCAAGGACGAGTTCACCGACGCCTGGGTGACCGCAAAGGACGGCACCAGCGCCGAGGACCTCGCGGCTGCCGTGCAGGCCAAGCTCCCGACCGGGTTCGAGGCCGTCACGGGCAAGGCCGTCGCGAAGGAGTCGGCGACGGGCATCAACAAGGCGCTGAGCTTCATCAACATCTTCCTGCTGGTCTTCGCCGGCATCGCCCTGTTCGTCGGCTCGTTCCTCATCATCAACACGTTCTCGATCCTCGTCGCCCAGCGCAGTCGCGAGCTCGCCATGCTGCGGGCGCTCGGTGCCGGACGCCGCCAGGTCACCCGGTCGGTGCTCTTCGAGGCATTCGTCGTCGGCCTGTTCGGGTCCACGGTGGGTCTCGGCTGCGGCTTCCTGCTCGCCATCGGCATCCAGACCCTGTTCGCGCAGTTCGGCCTCGACCTCAGCGGGTCACCGCTCGTCTTCAAACCCAGCACCGCCTTCATCGCGTATGGCGTGGGCATGATCGTGACGATGGTGGCGGCGTACCTGCCGGCTCGTCGCGCCGGGGCGATGCCGCCGGTCGCAGCGATGCGGGACGACGTGGCGATACCGGAGTCGGCCCTGCACACCCGGATGTGGGTGGGAGCGGTGCTGTTCGTCGCCGGCCTGGTGAGCACCTGGCTCGGTGCCTTCACCTCGGTCGACAACAGCGCCTACTGGGTCGGCGGTGGTGTCCTCGGCCTCGTCCTGGCCGCCATCCTCACCTCCCCGGTGATCGGGCGACCGGTCATCGCCCTGCTCGGCTGGGTCTACCGCCGGCTCTTCGGGGCCGTCGGCCTGATGGCGGAGCAGAATGCCACCCGCAACCCCCGCCGCACGGCCGCCACGGCCTCGGCGCTGATGATCGGCCTCACCCTGGTGGCCATGATGTCCGTCTTCGGTGCCTCCGCGAAGGCCAGTGTCGACAAGTCGATCAACTCCACCTTCGCTGCCGACTACGTGGTGTCCAACGCCGTCGGCCAGCCGTTCTCGACGACGGTGACCAAGGACGTCGCTGCCGTGCCGGGGGTGGCCACGGTGAGTCCCTTGCGCTACCTGCCGGTCTCGCTCAACGGGGACCGAGGCTTCGCCGCGGCCATCGACCCGGCGTCCTTCGGGAAGGCGGTGCCGTTGGAGTTCACTGCCGGCTCGCTCGCCACGCTGACGGGCAGGACCGTCCTGGTCTCCCAGGACCGGGCCAAGAAGCAGAAGCTCTCGGTCGGCAGCACGGTGCGCGGAGACGTCGCCGGCCAGCAGGACGACTACACGGTGGGCGGCATCTTCGTCACGTCGGCGTCGGTCCCCAACTCGATCCTCATCACCCTCGACACCGCCAAGGCGGCCGGCGTGCCGGACCGCGACAGCGTGGCGTTCGTCGTCCGTGCCGGTGGCGCCGATCCGGCAACGGTGGAGGCGGCGATCGAGAAGGTCATCGCCGACGTGCCCACGGTGACCCTCAAGGACCAGGATGCTTTCGCTGCAGAGCAGCGGGCGCCGATCGACCAGCTCCTCTACATCATCTACGCGCTGCTCGGTCTCGCCGTCATCATCGCCATCCTCGGGATCATCAACACCCTGGCGCTGTCGGTGATCGAGCGGACACGGGAGATCGGACTGCTTCGTGCGGTCGGCCTGAGCCGGCGCCAGCTGCGGACGATGCTGCGGCTGGAGTCGGTGGCGATCGCCCTGCTCGGTGCTGTGCTCGGTGTCGTCCTCGGCCTCGTCGCCGGGTGGGCACTGCAGCGCAGCCTCGCCGACGAGGGGATCGACGTCCTCGCGATCCCCGGTCTGCAGCTGGCCATCTTCGTGGTGGTCGCCGGATTCGTCGGAGTGCTCGCCGCGCTGTGGCCGGGCCGCCGGGCCGCCCGCCTCGACGTCCTGCAGGCGATCACCACCGAGTAACACCGAGTAGAACGAGTAGCACCGAACGCCGGCCGACGCCGCCCGGACCGACCTCACGGTCCGGGCGGTCCTGCGTCAGCTGAACATCCGCAGCGTCTGCGCCTCCGTCTCGGCGTACTGCACTCCCGCTGCGGCGAGCACCCCACCGATCGAGTCCAGGGACATCCGCACCTGGCGCTGGGTGCCCTGCCACTCGGTCACCAAGGCCTGGAAACGCGCCGACGCCGTGCCGGTCCACGCTCCCTGCAAACCGTTCAGTCGAGCCATCATGGCGCTCACCTGACCGTCGATCTCGCTGGAGATGCGGGCGATGTCGCCTGATGCTGCCTGGATCTGCCCGGTGTCCACCTGGAATTGCGCGGTCATGACCGTCTCCCCTCGCGGGTCGTGGGTGCCTTGGTGGCACCGCTCCCTGCGAGGCTAGGGGCAGCAGCCGAACGGCCCGTCGGGTTTTCCACAGGGGTGGTCCGCGCGGGGTAGCGTCGGGGGCGTGACCATCTGGATCGACCCGCCCGCGTGGCCCGCCCACGGACGGCTCTGGTCCCACCTGGTCAGCGACGCGTCATACGGGGAGCTGCACGAGTTCGCTGCGGCGCAAGGGATCCCGCGTCGCGGCTTCGAGGGTGACCACTATGACGTGCCCGAGGACGGGTATGCCGCCCTCGTGGCCGCGGGCGCGCAGGAGGTGCCGGGTAGGGAGATCGTGCGCATCCTGCAGCGCAGCGGCCTGCGTATCCAGAAGCGCAAGCACGAGAAGGTGATCCACGCAGTGCCGGGTGCACCGTGGTTGCCGCCCGGGTCGAGGGCCGATGTCATCGCCTCTCGCCAGG
>JBDSKZ010000086.1:0-22707 GCA_039916625.1 Pedococcus sp. | reverse complement strand
CCCAACGACCCTCGGTCCAGATCATCGTGGTCTGCCACGTGATAACCCCGGCCTTGGACGTGCGGACCGTTCCTCCATTAGCATTTAGCGTTCGAACTGGGATCTCGTTTCCTGCAACCTCGACGACTGACCGCCCCTGCTTGGTTTGCGTCCAAGTAGCCAGTTTGATCTGGAATGGATCCTTTTCTGCGTGGTGCCCTTGTGCGATCTGCTTGTCTGCGACTTCGCCGAACGCCTTGCAGACCGCGCACTCTGTCGCCGATAGGGACTCGACCCTCGTTGGGTCGTTGGTAACCAGAACTTTGGAAGCTTCTTCCCAGTAGAAGCGGGCGAAGGCTTCGGCGCCTTCGGGGGTTTTCTTGCTGGCGGCGGCTGGGACCGCCACAGTGGACGACGACGAGGACGTACCACTCGTCGCACTGCTCGTCGTGCTCGACGATGGGCTCGACGGACCACTGGTCGTCGAGCTCGAGGTGCTCGACGACGTCGATGTCGTGCTCGGCGGCGGATCACCACCGTCGCTGCAGCCGGCGACGAGTGCTCCCCCGAGCACCACCGCCGTCACGAACCCAGCTCGTCGTGAGCGC
This sequence comes from Pedococcus sp., assembly GCA_039916625.1. Classification (GTDB taxonomy): domain Bacteria; phylum Actinomycetota; class Actinomycetes; order Actinomycetales; family Dermatophilaceae; genus Pedococcus. Next base: position 22,120 of record JBDSKZ010000086.1, on the reverse strand, counting down.
ACGTCACTCCCCTTTGCCGTCCACGGAACGGCCGCGGCTGAGGCGACCGATCGTAGGGATTCTACGGATTCCCGGCGTTTCGGCCACCCCGTTGTCCACAGGCCCCGCCTCGTCGCTGGTCATGCCCCGTGCCGAAGACCATCGGCGGGCAGCACCCATCACGATTTCCTCGTCAACGACAGGATTGGATAACCACCCGTTATACTCAACTCATGATTGACGCTGCCGGCCTTCGGGTCATGAAGGCCATCGCCGACGAGGGAAGCTTCACCGGAGCCGCCCTTTCCCTCGGCTACTCCCAGCCCGCGATCTCGCAGATGGTCCGCCGCCTCGAGCAGCGCACCGGCACCGTGCTCGTCGAACGCATCGGTCGCAACGTCCGCCTCACCGAGGCCGGCCAGGTCCTGGCGCGCCACGCCGTCGGCGTCCTCGCCGCGCTCGATGCCGCGGAGGAGGAGGTCGCCGCGATCGCGGGGCTGCGCGCCGGGCGGGTGCGCCTGATGGCGTTCCCGTCGAGCTCGGCGACGCTGGTCCCCCGCGCCCTGGCCCTGGTCAAGCAGCGCTTCCCCGACGTCCACGTCACGTTCACCGAGGCCGAGCCCCCTGAGTCCCTGTCGGCCCTCAAGGCAGGCGAGTGCGACCTCGCCGTGGCCTTCGCCTACGAGGGCACCGACGTGGGCCGGGGCGAGGAGGACATGGACCTCTTCGTCACGCACAAGCTCCTCGACGACGAGGTCCGCGTGGCCCTGCCGCGCACCCACCCGTTGGCCGACCGCAAGGTCATCGAGCTGTCGGCCTTGGCCACCGACAACTGGATCGCCGGTTGCCCGCGCTGTCGGGGGCACCTGCTCCAGATGTGCGCCAACGAGGGCTTCACCCCGAGCGTCGGCTTCGAGACCGAGGACTACGTCGCCGTCCTCGGCCTCGTGGCCGAAGGGCTCGGCGTCGCCCTCATCCCCGACCTCATCCTGCGCACGGCCAACCACCACGATGTGGTGACGTTGCCCATCACGCCGACCTCGCGCCGTGCCATCAGCGTCGTCACCACGGCGGACCTCCAGCGGGTGCCCGCGGTCCGGGCCACGATCGACGCGCTCTGCGAGGCGGCCAAGGCCAAGCCGCGGGTCCTCGCCAGGAACTGAGCGCCGCCGTCACCATCACGGCTGTCACCATCGAGCCCCGCACCACCACGCTGCACCTCAACGCCTGCGCCACGTCACACCCACGGCCCCAGCATCCGCGACCACTGCGACGTCGCCCCGCTGGTCGGTCCGGAACACCGCAGATCCTTGGTGCCGCAACAGTTCCAGTGCCGTGGGTGACGGATGCCCATAGTCGTTGTCCTTGCCGACGCTGATCACGGCAACCGGCGCGGCCACGGCAGCCATGAGCTCTTCGTCGAGGTTGCTGGAGCCGTGGTGCGCCACCTTGATGACGTCGAACTCGCCCGCTCGCGCGGACATCCCCGGGTCACGTCGCAGGGCCAGCAGCACTGCGTGGGCGGCTTCGCGCTCGACGTCGCCGAGCAGGAGCAGGTCGACCGGACCGGCACGAACGGCCAGGACGACGCTCGCGTTGTTGGGCACCGACCCGCTGGAGAGCCGTCGCTGCGGCCACCACACGTCCGCGGTCACACCCGGCCAGGCCAGGTGGTCGCCAGCCGCCACTTCCCGCAGCGGTATGCCGCGAGCTCGCGTCCACGCCTCGACCTTGTTCCACTGGTGGTCGGGGTCGTGGACCGGGGTGGCCAGGACCTCGCGCACCTCCCGACCCGCGATGGCGCCGGGCAGGCCGTCGACGTGGTCGGCGTGGAAATGCGTGAGGACCACCGAGTCGAGGACCTCGACATCGAGTCGTCGCAGGCACTGGTTGATCGCGGCAGGGTCGGGTCCGGCATCGACCAGGACCGCGTGCCCCGGTGCCGTGGCGAGGACCAACCCATCGCCTTGCCCCACGTCGCACGCGACGAACCTCCAACCCGCAGCGGGCCAGGTCACGGTCGAGGTCGGCGCCGCGGCAGCCACGACCAGGAGGCTGGCCGACAGCACGGCCACCGGCCGGGTCCGGGCTGCGTGCGCCCACCAGCGGCCGGACGCGATCACGGCGATGGTGACGGCAGCCAGGAGGACAGCCCCCACTGCCCCGTCGGGCCAGGGCATGGTCCCGCCCGGAAGGGTCGCGCAGGTGCGGGCGACCCAGGCGATGCCTTGGGCGGGGAGGGCGCCCAGCCAGCACAGGACTGTCGCCCCCCACGGCCACAGCGGTGCGGCGAGCGCCGCCACCACCCCGCAGACGGTGGCAGGGGCCACCAGCGGAGCGGCAAGCAGGTTGGCCAGAACTCCGACCACGGAGACACTGCCTTGCAGGAGCACGACGACTGGAGCGCACATCGCCTGTGCTGCAACGGGGATCGCGATCGCGGGACCCCACGAGCGGATCCGGCCCGGCAGCCGGCGACCGATGGCCTCGCCCCACGAGCGGGTGAACAACAGCAGACCGAGGGTGGCGAGCGTCGACAAGGCGAAGCCGTAGGACCGAGACAGCCACGGGTCGACGACGAGGAGCACCAGCACTGCTGCCGACAGCACGGGGATTCCCGCGGCGCGGCGTGACCGGCTGAGCCCGATCAAGCCGATCGCGCCCATCGTCGCGGCACGAATCACACTGGGCTCAGGGCGCGCGAGGACGACGAACCCCGCCAACGCGAACCCCGCGACGTAGGGTCGCCAACGACGGCGAACTCCGAGGAGGCCGGCCCCACCGAGGGCGAAGGCCATCACGATGGCGACGTTGCTGCCCGAGACCGCGGACAGGTGCGTCATGCCCGTGGCCAGCATTGCCGCGGTCAGGTCCGGCGGGGTGCGACTGACGTCGCCGATCACCAGGGCAGGGAGCAACCCACGGGCGTCGGTCGGCAACGGCGAGGCCGCTTCGCGCAGCCCGGCCCGCAGTCGCTCGGCACCGCGCTCGACCGCGCCCGGCGAACTCGTCGAGGCCGGGCTCACCGTCGGCCGGACCACGGCGACGACGTCGTCACCCGGCTCGGCCGGGACGAGCTTGCCGCGCACCTGCAGTCCCTCGCGCCACCGAACGTGCTGCCAGCGCTCGTCCGCCAGGACCAGGATCGGGCTACGGACGGTAGAGCGCGTTCCGTGCGCGGTGACCTGGGTGACCGTCAGCCGGAAGCGGACCACCATGGCGTCGCGCCCCGGGACCGGCCGGACGATGGGCTCGGTCGCGACCACGCCCTCGACCGCCGCCACGGCATGGTCCCGGGCCAGCTCTGTCAACGGCCCGGCCGTCCGCGCGGCGAGGTGGCCCGATGTCGAGAAGGCGACGAGAGCGACCGCCGCTAGCGAGAGCGCTACCGCGCTCCGGCTCGAGCGGTCGCCGCGGTCGCCGCGGGCGCTGCCGTCACTGCCACCGCCGCGGTCGCCGCGGCCGCTGCGCCTCGACCGACTGGGACCCCGCACCAGCAACAGCGCCGACAGGACCAGAGCGACGCCGGCGACCACGAGCAGTGCCGGCAGTGACCACGCCAGGACGGAAGCGGTGAAGGCCCAGGCGACCAGCGCGGGCAGGAGCAGCCGCAGGTCGAGCCCGGGTGACGGCGTCCTCACACGGTCACCCTGGGCTGGAGCTGGCTGAAGATCTTCTCGCCTATGCCGCTCACCTCTCCGAGCTCGTCGACGGTCGCGAACCTGCCGTGCTCGGCGCGCCAGTCGAGGATGCGTTGGGCCAGCACCGGCCCGACGCCGGGCAGGTCCTCGAGCTCGGACTCCGTGGCCCGGTTGAGGTCGAGCTTGGTGCCGGCACCGCCGACGCCACCTCCACCGGCGCCGTTCGCCGACCCGCCGCCAGCGCTGCCCCCGACCCCCGACCCGCTCACGCCTCCCCCCGGAGGCAGCGCAGGCTCCCCCGGTTTGGGGATGCGGACCTGCTCACCGTCGACGAGCTGGCGCGCGAGGTTCACGGCGGCGAGGTCGGCGCCACGCAGCGCCCCTCCCGCCTTGGCCACGGCATCGGTCACACGAGCCCCAGTGGGGAGGGAGATGACCCCCGGCTGCTTGACCTGGCCGACCACATGGATCGTCAGGGTCGACCTCACCGCCGTCGGGGCCGCTGAGGGAGGGCCGCCCCCACCAGAGGCGGTGCTCGACGAGGCGAACCCTTTCGCACCAGCGGCCCGACCCACGACAGCGGACCCGGGCTGGGCAGGTGCCACGACCTGGGGGGTGCTGGCGGCCCTGGCCCAGGCGACACGTACCCCGAAGCCCGCAGCAGCGACCACCGCGACGATGAGCAGCCCTGCCACTGCCGCGCGCGGACCGCTCAGCCGGGCACCGACCAGTGACTCGGGCAGGGAGAACAGCCTTGGCCCCGGAGGAGAGGGGCGGCGGTGCCGCCCCCTTCGCTCAGGACGCTCCGGACCGACAGGAGCCCGCGATGTCGCCACCGCTTCGATCCATTCGCGGTCCGGCTGCCAGGGGACGACCGACGTGTCCCCTGCCGTCGGCGGGGTCGAGGCGAGCAGGGCGCGCAGGCGCGGGGAGGGTTCGGGCGGTCGGCGACGCAACGGCATACCGGCACGCTAGGAAGCCACAGGAGCCGGACCGTGCCCACGAGCCAGCCCTTGTGGACAAGGAGCGCGGCCGGGTCAGGCTGTGGACGACGAGTCGCGTCGCGCGGAGATCCAGAGCTCGATGTTGCGCCGGTGCCGGTAGATCACGAGCAGCGCCAGCACCACGCACCACGCTCCCGTGTCCCGCGACCCGAACGGCACCCAGCGCAGCCAGGACACCAGCCCCAGGGCGAGCAGCAGCAGACACGCCGACACCGATGCGCCCGCCACCCACCGCAGCCGCCAGACGAGCAGGGCGAACACCACCACCACCACGAGCCCGAACCACGGCTCCACCGCCAGGATCGCTCCCAGCGAAGTCGCCACCCCCTTGCCGCCCTGGCCCTTGAGGAACGGCGACCAGATGTGGCCCAGGACGACAGCCAGGCCGACGACCAGGGCCGTGATGGCGCCCAGGAACTGTTGGGCGAGCAGGACGGGCAGCAGCCCCTTGAGGACGTCGAGGACTCCGACGACGATGCCCCACCCCGTGCCGAGAACCCGACCCGCGTTGGTCGCGCCGGGGTTGCCGGAGCCGGAGGTCCGCAGGTCCTTGCCGAGGACCCGCGCGAGGATGGTGGCGGGGTTCACCGCCCCGACGACGAAGGCGACGCCCGCAGCGAGCGGCACCTGGGCGAGCTCCCAGAACGACGCGTGCCCGACCGTGACGAGTCCGCCCACGACGGGTCAGGCCCCCGACGGCGCAGGACGGGGCGAGATCGCCACGGCGAGCGTTCCCGGGCCGACGTGCGCGCCGACGACGGCCCCGAGCTCGACGACCGACACCTCGTGAGCGGTCATCACCCGGGAGCGCAGCCGCTGCGCGAGGTCCTCCGCCCGCGCGGCGGAGTCGAGGTGGTGCACGGCGATGTCGACGCCCTGCTGCGCCCCCTCGGCCGCTGCGGCAGCGATCTCCTCCAACCGGGCGAGTGCGCGCGCCGACGTCCGGACCTTCTCCAGCGGCCGGATGTGTCCGTCCACGAGCTCGAGGATCGGCTTGATCGCCAGGGCTGACCCGAGGAAAGCTGACGCCGACCCGATCCGCCCGCCACGGCGCAGGTGCTCGAGCGTGTCGACGTAGAACACGACCCGTGCCGCGATAGCACGCGAAAGAGCTTGTGCCGCAACCTCCTCCGCCGACGCTCCAGCGGCCGCGAGCAGCGCGGCCGACACGACGCCATACCCCATCGCCATGCCGAGCGAACGCGAGTCGACCACGTGCACGGGCACCGGCGACTGCTTCGCCGCGAGGTGTGCAGACTCGACGGTCGAGGACATGTCGGCCGAGATGTGCACCGACACCACAGCCTGCGCTCCCCCAGCGGCGGCCTTCTCGTAGGCCCCCAGGAACGCCTGCGGTGACGGCCGTGACGTCGACACCGGTCGGAACGCGCGCAGCGCCGTGGCCACCTGCGCCGTGGTCACGTCCACGCCCTCGCTGAACTCGCTGCCGCCGATCACGACGTGCAGCGGCACGACCCGGATGTGGTGGTCGTCGACGACCACCTGCGGCAGGTAGGCCGTGGAGTCGGTGACGATGGCGACGGACACGTCCGAAGGCTACCCGCGCAGGGCTGTCGCTAGCAGCACCGCGCCACGACCACCCCAGCTCAGACCGGCACCACGTTCACCAGCTTGGGCGCCCGCACGATGACGGTGCGGATGCCACCCTCGGTCGCGGCCAGGACCTTCGGCAGCGCCAGCACCTGCTCGCGCAGGTCGTCCTCGCTGATGTCGGCCGGCACCTCGAGCCGGTCGCGGACCTTGCCCTTGATCTGCACCACGCAGGTCACGGTGTCCTCGACCAGCAGGGTCGGGTCGGCGACGGGGAACGGCTCGAACGTCACCGTCTCGGCGTGCCCCAGCCTGGCCCACAGCTCCTCGGCGATGTGCGGAGCCAGCGGTGCCACCATGACGACGAGCTTCTCGGCGGCCTCGCGGGGCACCGCGTCGAGCTTGGTCAGCGCGTTGTTCAGCTCGATGAGCCTGGCGATGGCGGTGTTGAACCCCAGCGTCGGGAAGTCCCGGGACACCGCGTCGATGGCCCTGTGCAGCGCGCGGGCCGTCGAGTCGTCCAGCGGCGCGTCAACGACCCGCACCTCACCGGTCTCCTCATCGACGACGTTGCGCCACAGGCGCTGCAGGAACCGCTGGGCCCCGACGACCGCGCGGGTCTCCCACGGCTTGCTCAGCTCCAGCGGCCCCATCGACATCTCGTAGACGCGCAGGGTGTCCGCGCCGTACTGGTCGCACATCTCGTCGGGGCTGACGACGTTGCGCAGCGACTTGCCGATCTTGCCGAACTCGCGGGTGACCGGCTGGCCCTGCCATGTGTAGCTCGGCTCGCCCCCCTCGTGGTCGGGCACCTCGACCACCTCGGACGCCTCGACCGGCTGGCCGCGGTCGTCGCGGTACGCGGGAGCCTGGATGTAGCCCTGCGAGAAGTACTTGCGGAACGGCTCGTCGCTGCTGACGTGACCCAGGTCGTACAGCACCTTGTGCCAGAAGCGGGCGTAGAGCAGGTGCAGCACCGCGTGCTCGACGCCACCGATGTAGAGGTCGACGCCGCCGGGGTCGACGACGCCCTCGGGAGCACCCGCCACCGGGGTCGCGTGCGGACCCATCCAGTACCGCTCGTTCTCGGGGTCTACCAGCGCGGCGTCGTTGGCCGGGTCGAGGTAGCGCAGGTAGTACCAGCAGGAACCCGCCCAGTTGGGCATGGTGTTGGTCTCGCGGCGGTACTTGCGCACCCCGCGGCCGTCGCCCAGGTCCAGCTCGACGTCGACCCACTCCTGCACGCGACCCAGCGGCGGCTCAGGCTGCGAGGAGGAGTCCTCTGGGTCGAAGGTCTTGGGAGAGTAGTCAGGAACGTCCGGGAGCTCGACGGGGAGCATCGACTCGGGCACCGCGTGCGCGACGCCGTCCTCGTCGAAGACGATCGGGAACGGCTCGCCCCAGTAGCGCTGCCGGCTGAACAGCCAGTCACGCAGCTTGTAGTTGACCGTGCCCTCGCCGAACCCCTTGGCCGACAGCCACTCGATGATCGTCGACTTGGCCTGCGCGATCGGCAGGCCGTCGAGCGACACCTCGTCGTTCGAGGAGTTGATCGCCGCGCCCTCGCCGGTGAACGCCTGGTCCTGCGGGTGACCCTCAGACGGCTGTACGGTGCGGACGACCGGCAGCTCGTACTTCGCGGCGAAGTCCCAGTCACGTTCGTCCTGCCCGGGCACGGCCATGATCGCGCCGGTGCCGTAGCCCATCAGGACGTAGTCGGCGATGAACACCGGAACCTGTTGTCCCGTCACGGGGTTCGTGGCGAAGGCGCCAGTGAACACACCGCTCTTGTCCTTGCCCTCCGTCTGCCGCTCCAGGTCGCTCTTGCGCGACGCCGCGAGCCGGTATGCCGTGACGGCAGCAGACGGGGACGCCTCACCGGCCGTCCATGCCGGGTTGGTGCCCTCGGTCCAGTCCCCCTCCGGGGCCAGGGTGTCGACGAGCGGGTGCTCGGGCGCCAGCACCATGAAGGTCGCGCCGAACAGGGTGTCGGGGCGGGTGGTGAAGACGTCGATCGCCGCGGCGTGCCCGACGACCGGGAACGTCACCCGAGCCCCCTGGCTGCGCCCGATCCAGTTGCGCTGCATGGCCTTGACCTTCTCCGGCCAGTCCACCCGGTCGAGGTCGTCGGCCAGGCGGTCGGAGTAGGAGGTGATGCGCATCATCCACTGGCGCAGGCTGGTCTTGAAGACGGGGTAGTTGCCCCGCTCGGAGCGTCCGTCGTTGGTGACCTCCTCGTTGGACAGCACCGTTCCCAGACCGGGAGCCCAGTTCACCGGCGCCTCGGAGGAGTAGGCCAGGCGGTAGCCGTCCAGCACCGCGGAACGCTCGGCGGGGGTGAGCGACGCCCAGTCCGCGCCGCCGGGAACGGTGCGCACGCCGGATACGAAATCCGCCACCAGCTCCTCGATCGGGCGAGCACGGCCGAACCCCCCGTCCGGCCGGACGGCCTCGCGGTCGTACCAGGAGTTGAAGATCTGCAGGAAGATCCACTGGGTCCACCTGTAGTAGCCCGGGTCGATCGTCGTGATGGTGCGGCGGTCGTCGTGGCCGAGCCCCAGCCGACGCAGCTGGCGCTTCATGACGACCATGTTCTCCTCGGTCGTCTTCCGCGGGTGCTGGCCGGTCCGCACCGCATACTGCTCGGCGGGCAGGCCGAACGCGTCGTAGCCCAGGCAGTGCAGGACGTTCTTGCCGGTCATGCGGTGGTAGCGCGCGAAGACGTCCGTCGCGATGTAGCCCAGCGGGTGCCCGACGTGCAGGCCGGCGCCGCTGGGGTAGGGGAACATGTCGAGGACGAGCAGCTTCTCGCGGTCTGCCACCTTCTCGGGCTCGGCCCACGGACCGGCCGGGTTGGGCGCGTGGAAGGTGCCCTCCTCCTGCCAGCGGTCCTGCCAGGCCAGCTCGATCTGCTGGGCCATCTCGGCGGTGTAGCGGTAGGGCGTCTCGCTCATCTCATCCTCGTGTCGCATCGTGGCGGACGGTTGTTCCCGCTGCGGGTGGTGACCGCAAGGGAGTACTCACGACAAAGCCCCTCACGAAGGAGGGGCTGGCCGCGGTGGCCTCGGCGAACCGGTGGCCAACGCGGCTATCGAAGGCGGAGCTGTCGTGCCATGGGTCAAGGTTAGCGCAGCAGGCCGCCCGGGTCCCTCAGGCGGCGGCGGCCACGTCGGCGAGCTCGCTGCGCAGCCCGGAGATGATCGCGGTCAACAGCCGGGAGACCTGCATCTGGCTCACACCGAGGACCGCGCCGATCTCTGACTGGGTCTTCTCCTCGACGAAGCGCAGGTGCACGATCAGTCGTTCGCGTTCGCTCAGCCGGCCCACCCCCTGGCACACGACGCGCAGCCGCAGCAGGCGGTCGATGTCGGCGCTCTCGCCGGCCACCACGTCGATGACCCCGCCCTCGTCGGACGACAGGTCCAAGGAGGTCGCCGTGTACGCAGCTCCGGACTGGCGCGCGCTGTGGACCTCCTCCACCTCGACCTCGAGGGCCTCCGCGAGCTCGGCCGAGCTCGGCCAGCGCTGCAGGCTCTGCGTGAGCCGGTCCTCCTCGCCCGCCAGCTGGGCGCGTACCTCCTGCAGTCGACGTGGCGGGCGGACGGCCCAGCCACAGTCGCGGAAGTGGCGCTTCACCTCGCCGAAGATCGTGGGAAGCGCGTAGGAGGCGAACCCGTTGCCGTATCCCACGCGATAGCCGTTCGCAGCCTTGACCAGTGCCACCCGTCCGACCTGCACGAGGTCGTCGCTGTCGATCCCACGTCCCCGGTAGCGACGGGCGACGCGCTCGGGCAGGTCGAGGGTGAGGAGGACAGCCTGCTGGCGCAGGCGCTCCGCCGTGACCGGGTCACTCACCTCGGCCTGCGCGAGGAGCTGGTCGGCCAGCTCATGACGCGCGGCGGCGTCCTCACCGGGCGAGGGGGTCAAGGAGGTGTCGAGCTCGGTGGCAGCGGCCATGGTTGTCCCGTTCGTTTCCAGAGGAACATGGCGCCGCTGTTGGACCACGTGTCTACGAGATCTACACAACCATTGGCGCGTGGCGCCCGCAACCAGAGCAGGGCGCCTGTGCGTCGGACCCGGGGAGGGTGATACTGCTCCCATGTCACCGCGAATCCCGTCCGAGACCTCCGAGGCCTTTGCCTCCCTCGCCGAGCTGGTCTACTCCGGTGCCGACTCCCAGAAGGTGCTGGACAGCATCTGCCGGCTCGCGGTGGACCTCATCCCCGGCGCCGACCATGTCTCCATCTCGACCCTGTCCGCAGACCTGACCCTCGTCAGCGTGGCTGCCAGCGACGACGTCGCCCGCCTGATGGACCGGCTGGAGACCGAGGCAGGCGAAGGACCTTGCCTCGACAGCATCGTCGAGAGCTCCTTCCAACGGGACTCGGACATCAGGGCGAACTCGACCTGGCCGACCCTCGCCGCGCTCACCCTCGACCGGACACCGGTCCGTGGGATGGTCGGGTACCAGCTCAAGGACGGTGCTCATGGTCGGGCTGCCCTGGATGTCTTCTCCGACACCCCCGGCGCCCTGACCGACGAGGCCGCAGACATCGGGACGGTGCTGGCAGCCTTCACCTCGGTGGCCCTGGCCGCCGCCGAGCGACAGAGCGACATCGTGAACCTGCGTCGTGGGATGGAGAGCAACCGCGAGATCGGCAAGGCGGTCGGTCTGCTCATGGCAGCGCACTCGGTCACGGCCGAGGAAGCCTTCGACATCCTGCGCAGCGCCTCGAGCCGCACGAACACCAAGCTCGCCGCCATCGCGCAGAAGATCGCTGCCAACTACGGACAAAACGCCGTCTGACCCTCGCTCCACCGTGCCGGTCGCGACTGTGCAGGTCGCCGTTTTCGTTGGAGGCGGCTACGTTGAGGAGCAGTTGTCACTAGCCGGTCGAAAAGCGCGCCAGCTGCCCTGTCGGGTCTGCTGCTGTGGGCTCGACTCCCCCTCTGGTGGAGGAAGTCTTGAGCACCGTTGTCGCGTCCGTGCCCGCTGGGCACGTCTACATCCGGCACCTCTCGCCCCGACCGGGGACGGGTGGTCCGGGCGTCGTCCGCCTCCCTGACCCACCGTCGGGATCCTCCCCCGAATCGCCCTGGTGGCCACCGCGCATGCTCACGGCGGGATGGATCCACGGGCACGCAGGCGAGTTCGATGTCATGCACGTGCACTTCGGCTTCGACGCCCTGGCACCCTCGGACCTCGAGAAGGTCGTCGACGCCCTGCGGGCCCATGACAAGCCGCTCGTGCTTACCGTCCACGACCTGCGCAACCCCCACCACGAGGATCCGGAGACCCACGAAGCGCAGATGGGGATCCTGGTGGCTGCGGCCGACGAGGTCGTCACCTTGACGCAGGGCGCCGCGGCGACGGTTCTGAGGCGCTGGGGCCGCGCTGCCACCGTGCTGCCGCACCCGCACGTCGTCCCCACCGGCTGGCTCGAACGTCCGCGCCCCTCGGCCAGTGGTGAGTTCGTCATCGGGATCCATGCCAAGAGCCTGCGCGCCAACATGGACCCGATCCCCCTCGTCGAGGCGCTGCTCGATGCCCTGCCTACCCTCCCCGGGGCGGTGCTGCGCGTCGACGCCCACACCGATGTCATGACGCCGGGCTTGCCGCGTCACGACGAGGCGCTGTCGATCCGGCTGCGCTCGCTCGCGGACGAGCACCGCATCGAACTGGCGGTCCACGACTTCTTCACCGACGACGAGCTGTTCTGCTACCTGCACGGCCTGGACGTCTCGGTCCTCGCCTACCGCTTCGGCACCCACTCGGGGTGGCTCGAGGCCTGCCACGACCTCGGCACGTGGGTGGTGGCTCCTGACTGCGGCTTCTACGCGGAGCAGCGACCGGTCCTGTCCTATGCGGCCGAGGGGGACACGCGGACGACCTCCTTCGTCGACGCGATCCGTTCGGCCCATGCTCGCTGGCTCGCCGGTGAGGTGGCCCCGCGCGCCACGGCCCGCGAGCGCCATACCGAACGTGCAGCGTTGGCCCGTGCGCACGAGGCGATCTACACGCGTGCCCTGACCCGCAGGGGAGCTCGGGGGCTGGCATGCACGTCGTGATCCTCGCCTCCGCCCGCCATCCGCTGCGCCAGCCGTTCGCGGGGGGGCTCGAGTCGCTCACGTGGGCGCTGGTCCGTGGCCTCCGGGCGCGGGACGTGGAGGTGACCCTGTTCGCCGGGCCCGGCAGCGACCCGGGCCTCGACGCCCGGGTGATCGACGTCCTCCCGCTCGAGCTCAGCGACGCCGCGAGGGCTGACGTGTCGATGCCTGCCGAGGCGTGGCTGCGGGAGCACCACGCCTACCTGCAGGTGATGCTCGAGCTGGCGGCCCGGACTGACGTGGACCTGATCCACAACAACAGCCTGCACCACCTGCCCGTGGCCATGGCCCAGACGTGCCGCGCGCCGATGCTCACCACCCTCCACACGCCCCCCACCCCCTGGCTGGAACCCGCGATCCGCCTGATGGACCAACGCCGGTCCCGGTTCGTCGCGGTGAGCGGCTACACCGCCCGCCAGTGGCGCCACGTCACCGAGGCCACGGTCGTCCACAACGGCGTGGACACGGGGGTCTGGACCCCCGGTCCCGGCGGTGACGACCTCGTCTGGGTGGGCCGGGTGGTGCCCGAGAAGGCGCCGCACGAGGCCGTCCGCATCGCCGCCGCGTGCGGGCGCCACCTGCGCCTTGCCGGACCGATCGGTGACCCGCGGTACTTCCGCGACGTCCTCGAGCCCCTCCTCGGACGAGGGGCGGACTACGTCGGGCACCTCGACGTGCCCAGCCTGCGCGAGCTGGTCGGGTCGAGCGCCGCCATGCTCGTCACCCCTGCGTGGGACGAACCGTACGGGCTGGTGGCCGCCGAGTCGATGGCCTGTGGCACACCGGTTCTGGGATACCGACGTGGTGGGCTGTCCGAGTTCGTGGTGCCTGAGTGCGGGACCCTCGTGGAGCCCGGCGACATCGCCTCGGCCGCAGCCCGGCTGGAGTCGGTGACCAGGCTCAGCAGGACGGCGTGTCGGGCGCACGCCGTGGAGCACTGCTCCCTCGACGTGATGGTGGACGCCTACCTCGAGGCCTACCTCACCCAGTCCCAGAGCACCTCCGTGGCAGCATGATCGGCTACTACGCGCACCACCAGGGCGCAGGTCACCTCACCCGTATGCAGAGCATCGCCGCGGTCCTCGACGAGCCCGTATGGGGCCTCAGCTCGGCTGCGTGCCCGCCCGGCTGGGCGGGTGGCTGGACCACCCTGGCCCGCGACGACGAGCCGTGGCCCGAGGACGTCGCCGACCGCGACGTCACGGCCCACGGGGCGCTGCACTGGGTGCCGCAGCACCACGACGGGCTGGCCCGCAGGGCCGCACAGCTCACGGCCTGGGCTGCGGACGAGCGTCCTCGCGCACTCGTGGTCGACGTCTCCGTCGAGGTGACCCTGCTCGCCCGGTTGTGCGGGGTCCCCTGCGTCGTCGTGGCCATGCCCGGACACCGCGACGACCGTGCCCACCGGCTGGCCTACGACACCGCCGACGCCCTGCTCGCGCCGTGGCCGCGCGGTGCCCACGACCTGCACTGGCCGGATCGCTGGCTGGACAAGGCATGGTTCGTCGGGGGGATCTCGCGCTTCGACGGACGCGAGGCCGTGCCGGCACCCGGTCGCGTCGTCCACGACGGGTCCAAGGGCGGCGCGGTGCTGCTGCTCTGGGGCGCGGGTGGTCGCTCGACGACCGACGCCGACGTGCGGGCCGCCCAGGACGCCACCCCCGGCTGGAGCTGGGTGGAACGATCGGCTGCAACGGCCGGCAGCCCCGACCTGTGGGACGACCTGCAGCGGGCCGACGTGGTGGTCAGCCACGCCGGCCAGAACGCCGTCGCCGAGATCGCCGCAGCCCGCAGACCCGCGGTCATCGTGGCCCAGCCCCGGCCGCACGCCGAGCAGGAGTCGACCGCCTGCCGCATCGACGACTGGCGGATCGCCGTGGGACGAAGCGCCTGGCCCGAGGCCGATGCCTGGCCGGCGCTGCTCGACCTGGCGCTGGCCCGGGGTGGTCACGGGTGGTCGCGCTGGTCCGACGGCGACGGAGCCCGGCAGGTCGCCGGTCACCTCGCCCAGCTCACTGCTGCGCCGGTCGGGCCATGACCGCCTCGCGCCGCAGCGCCGTCGTCACCATCGCGCACGGGCGCCACGAGCACCTGCGCGGCCAGCAGTGGGGCCTGGCCCGTCAGACCCTGCCTGCCGACCTGCACGTCGTCGTGGCGATGGGTGACGCGCAGATCGCCCCCCTCGCCCGCGCCGAGGCTCACCCGCGGTCGGGGGCTCTTCACGGGGTGTCGCGCGTGGTGACGGTCGACGTGGACGTCGTGGGCGCGGAGCTGCCGCTCGCCCACGCCCGCAACGCCGGCGCGCGCGCCGCCATCGATGCCGGGGCCGACCGCCTGGTCTTCCTCGACGTCGACTGCATCCCCGCTGCGCGCACCCTGGAGCGCTACGTGGCAGCGCTCGACGGGTCCGAGCAGGACGCCGGGCTGCACGGACCCGTCGTCGCGTGCGGGACGGTGGCCTACCTGCCCGCGGTCGCCCACCCCCGCGACTACCGCACGGAGAGCCTGCCCGAGCTCGCGGAACCCCACCCTGCCCGGCCCGTCCCTGCCGACGGGCAGGTCGTCGTGGGTGCGGACCTGCGGCTGTTCTGGTCGCTCTCCTTCGCCCTCACCACAGCGGACTGGGAGCGGCTCGGCGGCTTCAGCGAGGACTACGTCGGGTACGGCGCCGAGGACACCGACTTCGGTCAACGGCTCGGCGCCGCGAGGGGGACGATGCTCTGGGTCGGTGGCGCCGCGGCCTACCACCAGCACCACCCCACCGAGGCTCCCCCGGTGCGGCACCTCACCTCGATCGTCCGCAACGCCAACGTGTTCCACGACCTGTGGGGATGGTTTCCCATGGAGGGCTGGCTGTCCGCCTTTGCCGAGCGTGGCCTGGCGGGACTCGATCCGGCGACGGGTCGTTGGGTCGTCACCGCATGACAGCGCCACCCTCCCTGTTTTGGACGGCATCCCCTGGGGTAGTCAGCCGGTAGGGCCGTCCGGCTCCAACAGCGCGGGCCGGACGGTTCACCGTCCCGCAGCGGGTTTGCGACCATCCAGCGCGGGGCACTGGGCAGGTAGAGCGACGCGCGTGGCCGGTCCGGCCGCCGCACCCACGAGAGGACAGCACCGGTGAAGGCACTGACTTGGCACGGCAAGCGCGACGTCCGGGTGGAGGAGGTGCGCGACCCCGAGCTCGAGACGCCGACCGACGCGATCATCAAGGTGACGTCGACGGCCATCTGTGGCTCGGACCTGCACCTGTACGAGGTCCTCGGTGCCTACCTCACGCCCGGTGACATCCTCGGCCACGAGACGATGGGCATCGTCGAGGAGGTCGGCCCCGAGGTGACCCACATCAAGGCGGGCGACCGCGTGGTCATCCCCTTCAACATCTCCTGCGGCCACTGCTGGATGTGCGAGCGCGGCCTCTACGCCCAGTGCGAGACGACCCAGGTCCGCGACCAGGGCAAGGGTGCGTCGCTGTTCGGCTACACCAGCCTGTATGGCGCGGTGCCCGGCGGCCAGGCGGAGTACCTGCGCGTGCCGCAGGCCCAGTTCGGGCCCATCGTCGTGCCCGAGGGGC
Source organism: Pedococcus sp. (assembly GCA_039916625.1). Taxonomy (GTDB): domain Bacteria; phylum Actinomycetota; class Actinomycetes; order Actinomycetales; family Dermatophilaceae; genus Pedococcus. The sequence continues at coordinate 6,266 of JBDSKZ010000086.1, read as the reverse complement.
ACGGTGACCAGCGCTTCCTCTACCTCTCGGACATCCTCCCCACCGCATGGCAGGGCGTGAAGTACGCGGACGTGCCGCAGGGCGGGACGCTCGCGGTCATCGGCCTCGGTCCGGTGGGCCAGCTCGCCACCCGGATCGGCAAGCAGCTCGGCGCAGCACGCGTCATCGGCGTGGACCTCGTCCCCGAGCGCCTCGCCCTGGCCCGGGCCCATGGGATCGAGACGCTCGACCTGCGCGAGGTCGACGACGTCTCAGCGGCGCTGATCGAGATGACCGGTGGTCGCGGTCCGGACGGCGTCCTCGAGGCTGTGGGCATGGAGGCGCACGGCAACCCGGTGGCCAAGACCGCCCAGGCCGCGGTCGGCCTCCTGCCTGACGCGCTGGCCCGTCCGCTCATCGACCGCATGGCAATCGACCGGATCGACGCGCTGCTCACTGCGCTCAAGGCGGTGCGCCGTGGGGGCACCGTGTCGGTCAGCGGGGTCTACGGCGGCGAGGTGGACCCGCTGCCGATGATGGAGATGTTCGACCGCGGGATCACCATGCGGATGGGGCAGTGCCACGTCAAGCGCTGGATCGACGAGATCATGCCGCTGGTCCTGGACCCCTCGGACCCGCTCGGCACGGAGGAGCTCGCCACCCACATCCTCCCGCTCACCGACGCACCCCGTGGCTACGAGATGTTCCAGGCCAAGGACGACGGCTGCGTCAAGGTGGTCCTGCAACCGTGACGTCGTTCGCCGGCAGGACCGTGCTCATCACCGGCGCGTCCAGTGGTATCGGTCGGGCCACCGCGCACCGCCTCGCCGCCGCGGGCGCAGACCTCGTCCTCGTCGCCCGCTCACTCGAACCGTTGCAACAGGTGCAGGCAGAGTGCGAGGCGCGGGGCGCACGAGCCCTGGTGGCGGTCGCCGACGTCGGCGACGCCGACGCGGTGACGCGGGCGTTCCGGGAGGCGGGGCAGGCGTTCGGCCGGGTGGACGGGGTCGTGCACTCCGCTGCGGTCCTCGCCTACGGCCGCTTCGAGGACGTGCCCGTCGAGGTGTTCGACGGGGCTCTGCAGACCACGCTGGGCGGGACCGCCAACGTCGCCCGCAGTGCACTGACGGCCTTCGCGGCCTCCTCCGACGGCGGTAGCCTCGTGGTCATCGGCTCCCTCCTGGGCAAGATCAGCACACCGTGGATGAGCTCCTACGTCACCGCGAAGTGGGGGGTCCACGGCCTCGTCCGCACGTTGCAGATCGAGGCCCGCAGCACCCCGGGCATCCAGATCAGCCTGGTCTCGCCCGGAGGGGTGGACACCCCGGTCTACCTGCAGGCCGGCACCTACCTTCGCCGGCACGGCCGCCCACCGCCGCCGGTCGACCCTCCGGAGAAGGTGGCCCGTGCCGTGGTCCGGGCGCTGGCCCGCCCGCGGCGCGAGGTGTCGGTGGGGGCCGCGAACCATCTGGCGGTGACCGGGTTCCGCCTCATGCCGGCAGTCTTCGACCGGCTCGTGACACCACTCATGCGCGCCGGTGGCATCTCCCGGTCCGAGACCGGCAACTCGCCGGGCAACGTCCTGCAGCCCCAGCCCCACGGCGATGCGCTGCACGGCCGGTGGGGGCGACACTGGCTGCGTCCGGTGGCCGCAGCAGCAGCCGCGACCGCCGTCGCCGCCACCGCGAGGGCCGTCCGCACCACGCGGGCGAGCCGGACCACCAAGATCACCAAGGCCACCAGGAAGAAGCTGCACCGATGACCGGACAGAACTCCGTCCATGACGGCGTCGTCACCGTCACCCGCGATGTCGACGCCCCCGCGCAGGCAGTCTGGGACGTCCTGGCCGACGGCTGGGACTACGCCACCTGGGTCGTGGGGGCGACCCGCGTCCGCGACGTCGACCGCTCCTGGCCGGCCGAAGGGGCGCGCATCCACCACTCGTTCGGGTTGTGGCCGGTGGTGGTCAGCGACACCACCCACGTGGTCAGCGCGAGCGAGCCGACCAGCCTGACCCTCGTGGCCCGGGGGTGGCCGCTGGGCGAGGCCGAGGTGTCCCTCACCCTGACGGCCCGCGGCGACCGGGCGTGCACCGTCGCCATCGCTGAGGACGCCATCAAGGGGCCAGGCACCCTCATGCCCAAGCCGTTGCGGCAGCTGGCGATCGGCCCCCGCAACGTCGAGGCCCTGCGTCGCCTGGCCTACCTCGCCGAGGGCAGGTACCGCGAGCGCGTCACGTCCTGAGCACTCGGTCCCACGCGGTGCGGGTGAGCGCCCGGCGGACGCCGCCGGTGAGCCCGTTGGCGCCGAGCGCAGCGCGAGCGGCGTTCCACCCGCACGCCCCGTGCACCCCGCCCCCGGGATGGGCTGATGCGCTCGCGAGGTAGAGACCGGGCACAGGCGTCTCGGGTCGTCCCAGACCGGGAGTGGGCCGGAACACCAGCTGCTGGTGCAGTGCCGCGGTCCCGGCGTTGATCGCCCCGCCCACGAGGCTGGCGTCCGCGTCCTGGAGGTCGCCAGGCGACTGCACGTGCCTGGCGACCTGGCTGTCCCGGAACCCCGGAGCGACGCGCTCGACGGCCTCCTCCATGCGCTCTACGTGGTCACCGACCTCCTGCTCGCCCCACTCGCCGTGGGGCACGTGCGTGTAGGCCCAGGCCGACTCGGTGCCTGCCGGTGACCGGGACGGGTCGGAGGTGGTCATCTGCCCGAACAGCAGGAAGGGCCGCTGCGGCACGCGCCCGACCGACAGGTCGGCGCCGTAGTCCACGAAGCCGTCGTTGTCGACGCCGAGGTGCACGGTGCCGGCCCCCCGGGCCTTCTCGGAGGTCCACGGCACGGGCCGGTCGAGCGCCCAGTTGAGCTTGATGGTCGAGTTGTCCCACTGGAAGCGGTCGAGGTCGCGGTGCAGCTTGGCCGGTAGGGGGTGGTCGGCGAGGAGCTCGCGGTAGAGCGTGGTGGCCGGGACGTCGGCGAGCACGCCACGGCGGGCCCGCAGCTGCGTGCCGTCTGCGAGGCGGACGCCGGTCGCCTGCCCCGCCGCTGTGGTCACCGACGTGACCGGTGTCCCGGTGAGCACGCGCACCCCGCGGCTCTCCGCCCGACGGCGCAGGGCTCCGGCCAGCTCACCGGCCCCGCCCTGCGGCACAGGGAAGCCGACGTCCTGGCCGAGCATGCACAGCAACCAGCCGAACAGTCCACTGCCGGCAGCATCCGGCGGCACGTCGCTGTGCATGGCGTTGCCCGTCAGGAGCAGCCCCGCCCCCTCGCCGCGGAACCGTTCCTGGCCCAGGCGCCGGGACGGCGTCACCGCGAGCCGCGCGAAGTCGAGGGTGCCACCGGCGCCCATCCGGCGCACCATGCGCAAGGCCGAGGAGGCCGGCGGGAACGGCGTGAACAGCGCGTCGAGCAACGGGTCGCGGATCCGGTCCCAGCCCTCCACGAGCTCCATCCAGGCATCGCCGTCTCCCGGGGCCTCGGCCTCGAGCCCGGCCGCGGTGTCCTCGGCCCGCGAGCACAGCAGCGCTGCGCTGCCGTCGTCGAGGGCGTGGGCCAGCACGTGGGGCGCTCGCCGCCAGACCAGGCCGTGGTCCTCGAGGTGCAGGTCGCGGATGATCGGGCTCGCGGCCGCCAGCGGGTAGAACGCGCTGAACAGGTCGGTCGTGTAGCCGGGAGCGGTCACCTCGGCACTGCGCACGGCACCGCCGACCTCGTCGTTGGCCTCCACGAGGACCACGTCCCACCCGGCGTCGGCGAGCGCGTTCGCGGCCACCAGGCCGTTGGGTCCGGCGCCGACGACGACTGCGTCTGCTGTGCTGACCGACATGGGTTCCTTCGTCGAGGTGATCCTGGCCAGTCCACTCTGGCACGGCTGGTCGATCCGGGCGCACCCCGGTGGATCGGAGGCGGACCTCAGGCGGGCGGGTATGCAGCGCCGCGCAGCAGGCGCGCGAGGTGGGCAGCGTTGGCCGCGAGGGTCGCCGTGGTGGAAGCCGTCTTCTCCGGGGTCTGCTCGAGGTCCTGGTAGTCGGTGCCGTGCATGGCCTCGCCGTTCCAGTAGGTCACTCCACCGGCGGGGACGGTGAAGCCGACGTCGTTCAGGCACTGGAAGATCACCGCGCTGATGTGGTGGGCGCCGTCCTCGTTGCCGACCACGACCGCTGCGGCCACCTTGCCGTAGGTCCGCGGCTGGCCCGCGTCGTTGGTGTCGGAGAGCTCGGCGTCGAGGCGCTCGAGCACTCGCTGGGCGACGCTGGAGTGCTGCCCCATCCACGTCGGGGTGCCGATGACGAGGATGTCGGCGGCGAGCATCTTCTCCCGCAGCGCCGGCCACTGGTCGCCGTCGCCCATGTCGTCCTCGACGCCGGGACGCAGGTCGTGGTCGACCGCCCGCACGAGCTCACCGTCGACCCCGTGCTCCTGCATCGCGTCGAGCAGCTGCTGGGTGAGCAGGTCGGTGCTCGAGTCGGCCGGTGAGGGCTTGAGGCTGCACGTGATCGCGAGCGCCGTCAGGCGGTCGGCGGAGCTGGTGCTGGTCGGGTCGGTCATGACTGCGACCTACCCGGGTGAGCGCCGGCACAAACGTGGACGTCGGATCCGCCAGCGCCGGGTGGTCACTGTGATCAGTTGCCGTCGCCGGTTCAGTGGGTCGAGCGGGAGCTGTGGGTCAGGGACGGACGCGCGAGTCGAACCGTCCTGCCACGACGACGCCACGCGGGGCAGCCGTCGCCGTGCGCATCAGCACGGCCACCGCGGCGAAGGTGATGACCAGGGCGCCGGCCATGAACAGCAGGACGAAGAGCTCAGGGGACATGGTGGAGAACATGGGGCAAGCCAACCGGACGGGCCCGTTCCTCCTGAGCCTTCTGGCGCCATACCGGACGACCGGCCCCCCGGGCCTGACCAAACGGTCGAGCCGACGGTCAACCGTGCGGAAATGCAGCGAGGACCAGGCACCTGGTGCCTGGTCCTCGCCGTCTCGGTGGAGCTGAGGGGATTCGAACCCCTGACCCCTTCCATGCCATGGAAGTGCGCTACCAACTGCGCCACAGCCCCGAGCTTCCCCGAGAGGGTGTCCCCCGGAGGCGACTGCGGAAGTTTACCCAGTGACCCACCCGTTTGACCAAATCGGGTCGCTCACAGCCAGGCAGTCCCCGCACCGCGCCTCAGGCCGAGGCGTTCCACGTCTGGATCCGCCAGCCACTGACTGTTTCCACGACGTCGGCCCAGTGGCAGTTGCCGAACCCTCCGAGCACCCGCCAGGTCGTGGGGAGGTCGAGCCCGACGAGCTCGGAGACCACGACGCGCGCGGTCACGCCGTGGGTGGCCACGACGGCCGTCCGACCGGGCGCCAGCTCGGCCAGCAGGTCGGTGACGGCGCCGTGGACGCGCTCGACGACCTCCGAGAGGGACTCCCCGTCGACGCCCCGCTTGAAGTCCTCCCCGGCGAAGTGCCGACGACGGTCCTCGGGGTACTGCGCCGAGACCTCGTCGGCGGTCAGGCCCTCCCAGCGGCCGACGTGCATCTCGCGCCAGCGTGCGTCGACGCGCAGGGCAAGGCCCGCCTCGTCGGCGACCGCGGCGCCGGTCTCTGCCGCGCGCTTGAGGTCGGAGGCCACGACGAGTGAGGGACGGTACGCCGCGAGGGCAGCACCCGCTGCGCGCGCCTGCTCCTCACCGAGCTCGGAGAGGTCGCTGTCGAGGTGGCCCTGCCAGATGCCCGCGGCGTTGTGGCCGGTCTGGCCGTGCCGCAGCACGACCACCCGGCGGCGGCCGGACAGCGCCGCTGCGCCAGCCTCTCCGCTCACGCGTCGCGGCGCTTGGGCACGCCGAGGTCGATCTCGGGGCAGTCCTTCCAGAGGCGCTCGAGCTCGTAGAACTCATGCTCCTCGTCGTGCTGGACGTGCACGACGATGTCGCCGAAGTCAAGCAGGACCCAACGGCCGTCCCGCTCCCCCTCCCGGCGGATCGGCTTGGCACCCTTCTCGCGAAGCTTGTCCTCGACCTCGTCGACGATGGCGCCGACCTGTCGGTCCGTGCTGGCGGAGACGATGACGAACACGTCGGTCAGGGCGAGCTGCTCACTGACGTCGATGCCGGCGATGGTGGTCGCGAGCTTGTCGTCGGCCGCCAGGGCGGCCGTCTTGGCGAGCTCGAGGGATCGTTCGGTGGCTGGCACTGCACTCCTACGTTCGTGCCGCTGCGCCGACAGGTGAGCCGGCGGCATACAGGCGGTATTTGTTGATGTACTGGACGACGCCGTCGGGCACGAGGTACCAGACGGGTTC
>JBDSKZ010000085.1:0-4600 GCA_039916625.1 Pedococcus sp. | reverse complement strand
TGCTCCCTGCTGGACGAGGCTGGTGAGCACGCCTGTCTGGTGCGTGCGTCCTATGCCGTCGGCAGCGGTCCGAGGTACGCCGACATCGAAGGCTTCGCCCTGAGGATCCACCTGGACGGTGCCGAGGCCGCATTCACCGACATCTTGTTCGCCAGCACCGGTACCGGCTCGCTGGGACGCCACCTGTTGACCGTGCGGCGGCCCGGTGCGCACGCCGTGCAGACGACCTTGTTCCCGGTACAGGTGGGCGGTCGCGCCCTACGGCTGCGACTCGACCCCCTCGACCCTGGCTCCCAACCGTGGCCGGCGCAGCACCGGTTGTCCTGGGCCCATGGGACGGGACCTTGGCACCCCTTCGGCGAGCTGACCGTGGCCTGGAACGGGCGAGGCGACGCTCCCGAGCGCTTCGACCCGGTGGCCAATCCGCTGCCGGGCACCGCGCAGTACCCCGCGTTGGCGCGGCTGCGCGAACCGGCCTACCGACTCGCGCGTCTTGCCCGGCCGTCCGCGGGCCGGCTTCCCTCCAGGGGCAGCAGCCGCAGCGTCCCCTGAAGCGAGGGTTCGGGGAGCGTTTGGGGAGGGTTTGGGCGGGTAGGACATCCAGGTCGCACGAGATTCGTGTGAGCACTGAGATGGAGGACCCATGACCACCAGCCGAACCGTGGCCACCGAGACCGGCACGCGTACTGCCCTGCAGCGGATCGCCGCCCTCGTCGGTGCCGTCTTCCTCCTGGTGGGCATTCTGGGCTTCATTCCGGGCATCACCAGCAACTACGACCAGCTGAGCTTCGCCAGCCACGACTCGGGAGCTGAGCTGCTCGGCATCTTCCAGGTCTCGATCCTGCACAACCTGGTGCACCTGGCGTTCGGCCTGGCCGGTCTGGCCATGGCTCGCAGCGCTCGCTCGGCGTTCACCTACCTCGTGGGTGGTGGGGCTGTCTATCTCCTGCTGTGGGTCTACGGGCTCCTGGTCGACAAGGAGTCGGCGGCGAACTTCGTGCCGGTCAACTCCGCCGACGACTGGCTGCACTTCGTGCTCGGCGTCGCAATGATCGCCGCTGGCATGCTCCTGCGGTCCCGCACCCAGGCGGACGAGGGCGCCCACGTCCGCTGACCGAGGCCCTGGGGAACACCTCGCCTTGGGCAGGCCTGAGCTCCCGGGGACGGCGGGCGATCGCGACGATGCTTCACGAGGTCTCGAGGGTGGACACGGCCAGTCGCAACAGCACTCGGTTGTCGGCGATGTCGAGGTCGAGCCCGGTGAGCTGCTCGACCCGGGTGATCCGACTGCGCAGTGTGTGCCGGTGCACGGACAGGGCTCGGGCGGCGCTCTCCCAGACCCCGTGGTGCTCCAGGAACACCTTCAGGGAGCGCAACAGCACTCCATCACCGCCCACCTCCTGCAGCAGCGGGGCCAGGCTGGGCAGGGTCAGGGCGCGGACGCGTTCGCGCACCCGTGGGTCTGCGAGGACGGCGGTCAGGGTCAGCCGGTCGAACCAGGCGACGTCCGCGTCGGCGCGCCCGGCCGATCGCGCGGCCTCGCGCGCCTGCACGAGGGCGCTCACCGCCAGCTGCGGCGACACGGCGGCGCTCACGCCCAGCACCGCCGTCGTGGCGCCGCTGCGGAGCAGCAGTTCGCCAACCCGTCCCACCGCATGCTCCACATCCGGGTCGCCGACGAGCACCACGACCCCACCTGGTTCGGCTCGAACCGCGTGGGCGATCCCGGACGCGGTGAGGCGTGCCTGCACGGTGCTGAGCGCGTCGGCAGCGGCTCCCTGCACCCAGAGGACGCGCACGCTTTCGTTCTCGCTGAAGCCCAGGTGACGCAGGTGGCCGACCAGCTGCGCCGGTGCCGGCGCTCCTGCCAGCAGCAGCCCCAGCACGGTGGCGCCGACCGCACCCCGCGCCTCCTCCAGCTCCCGGGGTCGGTCCAGGTACAGGGTGGCGATGGACACGGCGTGGTGCACGAGCAGTCGCTGGTCAGGGGTGAGGGTTCGGTCGGTCCACAGGCAGAGCCACCCCCGATGGGCGCCGCGCCCACGCAGCGTATGGAGCTCGACGACGCCCCTGCCTCCTGTGCCCGTCCTCGCTACGACGGTCCGCGCCGGTGGCGTGGCCTGCAGCTCACGCACCATCTCCGCTGCAAGGCCCTGGGCCCGGGGCGAGACCCCCATCGCGGTCAGGTGCTCGTCAACCAGGACGACCTGAGCACCGAGCTCGCGCGACAAGCCGGTGACGAGCCCGGCAGGGCCGTCTCGCAGGGTGCCCCGGGTCAGTGACTGCTGGAAGGCGACGGTGCGCTGCAGCGACTCCCGCTGGTCGGTGGCCAGTCGCTGCGCGATCCGCTGGGTGACGGCGATGAAGGGCGTCGGCAGCGGGATCTCCACGAGCGGCAGCCCCACCGCTTCGCACGCCGCGACCAGCCCTTTCGGCACCGCCTGGAAGCGCACTCCGACGCCGAAGGCGAGCGCTGCGACACCTACCTCACTGAGGCGGTGGACGTATGCCGCCTGCGCGGCGACCGTGCGCGGCAGCCGCAACCCCGTGGTCAGCAGGAGCTCCCCACCAGAGAGCCAGGCGCTTGGATCCTCCAGCTCGATCGAGTGGGCCCAGCCGACGCGGACGCCCTCGGGCCGGCCGACCACGAGACGGAGCGCGAGGTCGTCCTGGTCCAGTAACCAGGACAAGGGAACCGAGATGGCAACTCCTGACACAAGGGTGTGGACGAAGTGTCGAGATGATGTGACGAACTTCGACGGTCTGTCTATATCACTTGAGGCGCCGCGTTCCTAGCCTTGCCCGCACCTCGCACTGTCCATTCGGGCTGCGACCTGGGAAAGGACCCGGCTCATGGCCTCCGTCGAGCACACCGCGGTGCATCACGACGACGAGGACGCCCACCTGGCCTCGCTCGGCTACACCTCCGACTACAAGCGCGAGATGAGCCTGTGGGGGAACTTCTCCCTCGGGTTCACCTACCTGTCGCCCGTCGTCGGCGTGTACTCCCTCTTCGCCTTCGCGCTCGCCGCAGGTGGACCCCCGATGATCTGGGCGGTCGTCCTGGCTGCGGTCGGGCAGTTCCTCGTCGCCCTCGTCTTCGGCGAGGTCGTCTCCCAGTTCCCGGTCTCCGGCGGCATCTACCCATGGGCGCGACGCCTCTGGGGCCGGCGCTGGGCGTGGATGGCCGGCTGGGTCTACATGATCGCCCTGGTCGTGACCATCGCCAGCGTCTCCTACGGTGCCGGGCCGTTCGTCGCCATGGTGCTCGGTATCGAGCCGTCGACGAACGTCACCATCGTGTGCGCCCTGGCGCTCATCGCCATCGTCACGGTGCTCAACCTCGGCGGCACCGAGCTGCTCGGCAGGATCGCCTTCTTCGGTTTTGCCGCGGAGCTCGCCGGAGCCGTCCTCGTCGGCGGCTGGCTGCTCCTGACCGAGCGGCGTCACGGGCTCGGCACACTGTTCGACACCCAACAGGTAGCCAGCAGCGGCTCCTACCTGCCCGCGTTCCTCGCCGCCTCGCTCATCGGTGTCTACCTCTACTACGGCTTCGAGGCCTGCGGTGACGTAGCCGAGGAGGTCAAGAACCCTCGGGTCCAGATTCCCAAGTCGATGCGCATGACGATCTACGTCGGCGGGTTCGCTTCCTTCTTCATCACCCTCGCGCTCCTGCTCGCTGTGCCCGACTTCGCCAAGGTGGTGTCCGGCGAGGACGCCGACCCGGTCACCACGGTGCTCCAGGACGCCTTCGGAGCGGTTGGGTTCCGCGTCGTGCTCGGAGTCGTCCTCATCTCGTTCTTCTCCTGCGCGTTGAGCCTGCAGGCAGCGGCCAGCCGGCTCATCTACGCCTACGCCCGCGACCACATGATGCCCGGCAGTGGGCTCCTCTCCCGGTTCTCACCCGCTCGGGCGGTGCCGCCCTACGCCTTGCTGCTGGCCGCAGTGGTTCCCGCCGTCATCATCGTCGGCTCCAAGGTGTCCGCCGACGCCCTCACGAAGATCGTTTCCTTCGCCGCCCTGGGCATCTACCTGGGCTTCATGATGGTCGTGCTCGCCGCCCTGCGCGCCCGCCTCAAGGGCTGGCGCCCCTCAGGCAAGTTCACCCTCGGCGCGGCGGGGCTGCCGGTCACCATCGCGGCGTTCGCCTACCAGATCCTGGCAGCGCTGAACATGGCCTGGCCCCGAACTCCGGACGTTCCCTGGTACGACAACTACATCGTGCTCCTCTCGGCGGTCATCGTCGTCGGCGTCGGTCTGGCGTACATGGTGCTCGCCAAGCCCCATCTGCGTAAGGACGCGCCGCACGGTGACGCCATCCGCTCGACCGTCGACGCCTGAGGAGGCGCAGCCTCTCTCGCCGCGCGGCGGTTGGAGATGGTGTTGTGGCGACACCGGCCCGCGGCAACTGTCTTGCACGCTGATGCCGGGTTCCAGCACCTGTGGCCGCGCATTGCGGATCGGTCGGGCAGTTCAGTCGACCGGCATCGGCGGCACCTACGGCCGTGCTGTCTCCCCTGGGCGGCGCAAGCCCGACACCCTGCGTCGAGAGCGTCCGCGCCGGGCCTGTGTTCCCCTCCGCCACTCCACAGCGCATTCC
>JBDSKZ010000084.1:0-22784 GCA_039916625.1 Pedococcus sp. | reverse complement strand
GAGGAGAACGTGCTCGCCTTGATCGTGCGGCCGTCCACGGCAGGCACGAGGAAGCCCGACCCCGGCAGCGCCGCGCCGCGGGCCTCGACAGCGAGGGTCACGATCGCCATGGAGGCGTACTCGATCTCCCGCAGCGCCGAGGCCGCGGCGGCGGCGTGGGGCTCGAGGAGGCGCGCCGTCGCTGCGGCCGGCACGGCGAGGACGACGGCATCGGCTGCCAGTCGCCGCGGCGTCGGACGGGCACCGGTGACGACCGACCAACCCGTCTCCTCCGGCAGCAGCTCACGGACGATGGTGCTGCTGAGGATGGTCACGCCGCGCGATCGCAGGGTCTCGGAGAGCGACTCGGCCAGGCGCCCCACCCCACCGTCCAGCCCGGCGAACACCGGCGCGGAGGATCCTGCGGAAGACAGCGCCGAGGTCTGTGCAGCGTTCGCTGCGGCATCGGTCAGCGAGGCGCCGGCGGTCACTGCGGCATACACCTGGGGCAGACAGGCCCGCAGGGACAGGCTCCTGGCCTGTCCGGCGTAGACACCCGCGAGCAGGGGCTCCACGAGGCGGTCGACCACCGCGTCGCCCAACCGAGCAGCGACGTACCCCCCCACCGAGATGTCCTCGAACTCGCCGCGGGGCCAGGGCATCTCGGCCTCGGCACGTGCGACCTCCTCCGGCGAGAGCACGCCACGGGCCGAAGATGCCGGCGACGGGATCCCCATCAGGGTGCCGCGCGGCATCGGGTGCAGCTCGCCGCGAGACCAGATGCTCGCCGTCGTCGCCTCGGGGTGCACGACCGCGTGGTCGAGCCCGAGCTCGGACATCAGGGCGAGTGCCTCCGGCCGTCGGGCCAGGACCGACTCGGCGCCCACGTCGAGGGCGACGCCGGCGACGGGCTCACGCCGGAGCTTGCCACCCGGGCGGTCGGCGGCGTCGACGAGGGTGATGCCGGCGCCCGGGAGGTGGTCGAGCAGCTGCCATGCGGCGGTGAGCCCGGAGATGCCTCCACCGACGACGACGACGCGGGACCCGACCATGCCCCCACCCTTTCAACATCGTGACGGTTTCGACACCACGGGGTGGGAACGGCCTGGTCACCAGCCGAGTCCGAGTGCCATCACCACTCGCCCGTCCCGACGCTGACCTGGGGGTCCGCCATGTTCCGTGATCGTCCGTACCGCTCTCTCGTCGGCCTGACGGCCGCTCTGGTCGCCACCATGGCGTTGGCCGCCTGCAGCGGCAACAGCTCGAGCGACTCCTCGGCAGGTGCCGCCAACGGTGCCGCTGTGGGTGCCGAGCCAGCCCCCGGAAACGCCAGCCCCGGCTCCGGAGGCGACACCTCCGGTGGCCCAGCCGTCAAGGAGGACGCGGCAGGACAGCCCGGCACCGCGTTCCGTGGGGCGTCGGGGAGCCCCGCCGGCGCAGGCAGTGTGGACCCGGCGGTCCTGACCGCCCCGGGCTCCGCCCTCGCCCGACGGGCCACCGTGGCCCTCAAGGTCAAGAACCTCTCGCAGAGCGTCGCCGCCGTCCGCGCCCTGTCCGCCGCCTCCGACGGCGTGGTCCTCGCCGAGAACATCGGCACCGGTGGCGGGTACGTCCCGCTGGAGGACCGTTCCAAGGTCAGCGCGACGACCTACGCAGAGATCACCCTGTCGGTCCCGGCCACCAAGCTCGACATGGTGATGGGCGAGCTGACCAGGCTCGGCACCGTCATCCGCTCCGAGAGCTCGAGTGCGGAGGTGGGCAAGCAGATCGTCGACACGCAGTCGCGGCTCAAGACCATGCGCGCCAGCGTCGACCGGGTCCGGGCCCTGATGACCAAGGCCACGGACCTCACCCAGGTCGTCATGCTCGAGGCCGAGGTCAGCCGTCGGCAGGCCGACCTCGAAGCACTGGAGGCACAGCTGGCCGCCCTCGAGAACAGCGTGGCCCGCTCCCCCGTCCAGATCAGCCTGACGACCGAGTCCAACGTCATCGCCGCCCCCAAGGCGGCCGCCGACACCGGCTTCCTGGCCGGGCTGACCGGTGGCTGGGACGCGTTCACGGCTTCGGTGCGGGTCGTCCTGACGATCGTCGGGGCGCTGGTGCCCTTCGTTGCCGCAGGCGCACTGCTGGGCGCTCCCCTCTGGCTGGTGTGGCGCCGTCGCCGCCACGGGCCCGCTGCCGCAACCGTGCCGGCGGTGCTGCCGGAGTAGTCCGGCGTGCGTCACCTCAGTGCGCGCCGACCTCGTGGACCAGCTCGACGACGCGGGTGAGGACACCGGGGTCCGTGGAGGGCAGGACCCCGTGGCCCAGGTTGAAGATGTGGCCGGGGGCGGCCCTGCCCTCCTCGACGATGGACCGCACCTTGGCCTCCAGGACCGGCCACGGCGCAAAGAGGAGCGCGGGGTCGAGGTTGCCCTGGACGGCATACCCGTCGCCGAGCCGGGCGAGCGCATCGGTGAGGGACACGCGGTAGTCCACGCCGACGACGTCGGCGCCGGCAGCCCCCATCGCCGGGAGGAGCTCACCGGTGCCCACCCCGAAGTGGATCGTCGGTATGCCGTGGCGGGCCACCGCGGCGAGCGCCACCCGGGAGTGCGGTTGGACGTAGGTCTCGTAGTCGGCGCGGGGTAGGTTGCCCACCCACGAGTCGAAGAGCTGGACGACCGACGCTCCGGCTGCAGCCTGCACGTCGAGGAACGCCCCCGAGATCTGCGACAGCCGGGCGCACAGGTCGTGCCACAGCCCGGGGTCGCCGTACATCAGGGCCTTGGTGTGCTCGTGGTTCTTGCTCGGGCCGCCCTCGACGAGATAGCTGGCGAGGGTGAACGGCGCACCTGCGAAGCCGATCAGCGGGGTCGCACCGAGCTCTGCGACCAGGAGCCGCACGGACTCGGTGATGTCAGGGACGAGGTCGGGCGTGAGCTCGGGCAGCCGGTCGAGGTCGGCGCGGGTGCGGAACGGCTCGGCGACCACGGGACCGACCCCGGGGACGATGTCGAGGTCCACGCCGACGGCCGCGAGCGGGACGACGATGTCGGAGAAGAAGATCGCGGCGTCGACGCCGTGGCGGCGCACCGGCTGCAGACTGATCTCGGTGACCAGGTCCGGTCGGCGGCAGGACTCGAGCATGCCGACGCCCTCGCGGACCGCGCGGTACTCGGGCAGCGAACGCCCGGCCTGGCGCATGAACCACACCGGTGTGTGGGTCACGGGCTGGCGGCGGGCTGCCCGGACGAGGGCGGAGTCGAGGGGGGAGTTCACGTCGGTCATCCTAGGTTGCCGACACGGCGATGATCACGACGCCAGCCAGCGACAGCAACGCCCCCATCTGCTGGATCGGACGCAACCGCTCCTTGAGGACGAAGCGCGCCCACACGATGGTCGCCACGGGGAAGAGCGAGCCGAGGACGCTGGCGACACTGACCTGCCCGCGCGACGAGGCGATCGCGAAGAGGCCGTTGGCCGCAAGGTCGCCACAGCCGATGAGGAGCAGGGCAGGCACCTCCCGCACGGCCACTCCGCCCAGCGAGCCCGCCACGAGGGCGACCACCGTGAAGATGACGACCGAGGTGCACCTCATCCCCCACAGCGTCATCAACGTCGAGCTGCGGGCCCCTCGGTCGATGCAGAACAACGCGAGCCCGAACCCCACGGCAGCGATCCCGGCCAGCACGACCGGCCGTGTCGACACGTCGCCGCCGAGCTCGGGTCCGGACGCCAGGGTCACCCCGACGACCGCCACGAGGATGCCCACCCAGGTCCACGCCGACGGTTCGTCGCCGGTGGCCACCCCGAGCAGCACCGGCACCGCGACGCCCAGCGCCGCGATCGGTGCGACGACGCCCATGGTGCCGGTCGACAGGGCGGTGTAGAAGCACAGCAGCCCGGTGAGCCCAGAGAAGCCGGCTGCCACCGACCACAGCGGCCACCCCGCCCAGGAGATGTCTCCGAGCTGGGTCAGCACGACGACGCACAGCACCGCGAAGGCAAGCCCCTGCGTCCACCCGACCACGGCCACGGCAGGTCGTCGCCGGGAGAACAGCCCGGCGAAGAAGTCGGAGGTGCCCCAGCACACGCTGGAGGCGAGCGCGAGGAGGGAGAGCACCCGCGAACGCTACCCGGCGGACCGCGACACGACGCTGGCTCAGCCTCCCTGTGATACGCGACCCCGCGACATACTCTCTGATGGTGGGCAGCAGAACGGTCCCCGGGGACCAGTCACCCGAGTTCACGCAGGCGCTCAGCGACCTGCGAGGCGCACGGTTGCGCCCCGAGATCCGGCTCACCGAGGTGCCTGCGCCCCAGCGCATCGCCCCGTATGCCGTGGCCCTCACCGCCGAGGTGGTGGGTGCGGCCGCCGACGAGGACGAGCTGGCGTCGGGGCGCTTCGTGCTGTTGCACGACCCGTCCGCGCCCGACCCCTGGGACGGCGCCTGGCGTGCCGTGACCTTCGCGCGGGCTGAGCTCGAGCCCGAGCTGGCCAACGACCCGATGCTCGGCGCCGTGGGGTGGTCGTGGCTGACCGACGCCTTGGAGTCCCAGCAGCTCGCCTACACCGCCGAGGCCGGCACGGTCACGCGGGTGGTGTCCGAGAGCTTCGCCGGACTGTCCGACCGCGCCGCCAGCGTCGAGATGGAGGTCCGGGCCTCGTGGACCCCCGTGGGCGGCAACATCGGCGCCCACCTGGTCGCGTGGTCGGACCTCCTGTGCACCATCGCCGGCCTCCCCCCGCTGCCCGAGGGAGTCATCGCGCTGCCTGGGCCCCGGCGCTGACGACCGCGCCGGGTAGGTTGGGCCGGTGACCGACACCGACGCCGAGGTCCCCGCAGGGGGGACGGCGCCCTGCACCGCTGACGCGGGCGAGGTGGCCGCAGTCGAGGCGGCGCTCGAGCTGATCCCGCTCAACATGCCCGCCGACGGTGTGCCGCCCGTCGTCGAGACCGAGCACGGGCTGATGGAAGCCGCCGCGGCGATCGCCGCCGGCGAAGGCCCGGTGGCCCTCGACGCGGAGCGGGCCAGCGGCTACCGCTACGGCCAGCGGGCCTACCTCGTGCAGCTGCGCCGTGAGGGTGCTGGCACGTGGCTGGTCGACCCCATGGCCTGCCCCGACCTGTCCCCGCTCGACGCAGCCATCGGCAACGCCGAGTGGATCCTGCACGCGGCCACCCAGGACCTGGCCTGCCTCGCCGAGGTCGGCCTACGACCGCGCCAGCTGTTCGACACCGAGCTCGCCGGTCGCCTGCTGGGGCTGCCCAGGGTGGGACTGGCCGCTGTCGTCGAGCACTATCTCGGGCTGTCGCTGGCCAAGGAGCACTCCGCCGTCGACTGGTCGACGCGACCGCTGCCCGAGCCGTGGCTGCGTTACGCCGCCCTCGACGTCGAGGTCCTGGTCGATGTCCGCAACCTCATGGGGGTCGACCTCGCCAAACAGGGCAAGGCCGGCTGGGCGCGCGAGGAGTTCGAGGCACTGCTCGACTTCACCGGGCCGGCGCCCCGGGTCGACCCGTGGCGCCGCACCTCGGGCATGCACAAGGTCCGCCAGCGCCGCGTCGCTGCGGTCGTCCGCGAGCTCTGGCAGACCCGCGACGCCATCGCCCAGGACCGGGACGTCTCCCCGGGCCGGGTGCTGCCGGACGCCGTCCTCGTCGAGATCGCCATGGCCACGCCGACCAGCCCGGCAGGGTTGCCGTCGGGCCACCGGTCGGTGCGCCGCTACCAGCGCCAGTGGCTGGAGGCCGTGACCCTGGCCAACGCGATCCCCGAGGGCGACCTGCCGCCGATGACGTTGCGTTCCGACGGCCCGCCGCCGCAACGCGCCTGGCCCGAGCGCGATCCGGTCGCCGCGGCACGTCTCACCGCCACCCGCGAGGACCTCACCGCCTTCGCCACCGAACGCGCCATCCCCGTGGAGAACGTCCTTTCACCCGAGCCGATCCGCCGCGTCATCTGGAGCCCGCCGCAGGACCGGTCCGCCGACGGGTTCGCCCAGGCCCTGAAAGCCCTCGGCGCCAGGAGCTGGCAGACCGATGTCGTGGCCCCCCTGATCGCGGCGGCCTTCGTGGCCCACCCCGACGAGTAGCCGCGCGGCACTCCCCCCACCGGCGCTCGCGCCATACGGAAGCCTCCGCGGGTCGGGGTGACGGCTCTCACGCGCGGGCCGGATGACCGTCTTGTTACCGGGAAGTAGCATCAGGGGTGGATGCACCGACGAACGTCGTGCGCCGTCCACCTGCCACTGCTACTGCCACCAGGAGGCACCCGTGCCCCGCACCCTTCGTGAGGTCGTCTTCGTCGACGGCGTCCGGACGCCCTTCGGCAAGGCCGGGGAGAAGGGCATCTATGCCCAGACCCGCGCCGACGACCTCATCATCCGCTGCATCCGTGAGCTCATGCGCCGCCACCCCGAGCTGCCCCCGGAGCGCGTCGAGGAGGTCGCCATCGCGGCAACCACCCAGATCGGCGACCAGGGCCTGACCCTCGGCCGGATGGCCGCCCTCCTGTCGGGGCTGCCCAAGACCACCCCCGGCTACTCCATCGACCGCATGTGCGCCGGAGCGATGACCGCGGTGACCACCACGGCGTCGTCGATCGCGTTCGGCTCCATGGACGTCGCCATCGCCGGTGGAGTCGAGCACATGGGGCACCACCCCATGGGTGAGGGGGTGGACCCCAACCCTCGCATCGTCGCCGAGAAGCTCGTCGACCCCAGCGCGCTCGTCATGGGCTCGACGGCCGAGAACCTGCACGACCGCTTCCCGACGCTGACCAAGGAGCGCGCCGACGCCTACGCCGTCGCCTCCCAGGACAAGCTCGCCGCGGCCTACGCCAACCACCAGGTCCAGCCCGACCTCGTGCCCGTGGCGACCCGTCACCAGGAGCTCGGCTACGGCCTGGCCGTCCGCGACGAGCCGCCCCGCCCCGGCACGACCCGCGAGGACCTCGACGCGCTGAAGACGCCGTTCCGCCCGCACGGCAACGTCACTGCCGGCAACTCCGCCGGCCTCAACGACGGCGCGACCGCGTGCATCATCGCCTCCGAGGAGGCGGCCCGGGAGCTCGGACTGCCGATCCGTATGCGGCTCGTGGACTTCGCCTTCGTGGGCGTCGAGCCCGAGGTCATGGGTATCGGGCCGGTGCCGGCTGCCGAGAAGGCCCTGGGCAAGGCAGGCCTGAGGATCGAGGACATCGGCCTGTTCGAGCTCAACGAGGCCTTCGCGGTCCAGGTGCTCGCGTTCCTCGAGCACTTCGACATCGCCGACGACGACCCGCGCGTCAACCAGTACGGCGGCGCCATCGCCACCGGCCACCCGCTCGCGTCGTCCGGCGTGCGCCTGATGACCCAGCTCGCCCGCCAGTTCGGGGAGCACCCCGAGGTGCGCTACGGCATGACCGCCATGTGCATCGGGATCGGCATGGGTGGCGCCGTCATCTGGGAGAACCCCCACCACGCTGACTACGGCCGGGCACAACAGGCAGTCAGGAACGGCACGGAGGTCGCAGCATGAGCGAGACCACGCGGACGTCCACCGACTCCACCCCGGGCTTCGACGAGGTCGTGACGCACACCCCGGTGCGCGACATCACCCTCCCCGGCGATGCCGGGGTCCTCGCGCTCGTCACCCTGGACAACGGGTTCGACCACACCAGGCCCAACACCTTCGGGCCGCAGACCATCGCGGGACTCCTGCAGGTCGTCCAGCGCTTGGCGGCCCGCGTCGAGGCCGGGGAGATCCAGGCCGTCGGCATCACCGGCAAGCCGTTCATCTTCGCCGTCGGGGCCGACCTCAAAGCGGTCGCCCAGGCCACCAGCCACGAGCAGGCGCTCGAGGTGGCCCGCGCCGGCCACGCCGCGTTCGGCGCGATCATGGACCTGACGGTGCCGACGTTCGCGTTCGTCAACGGAGCCGCCATGGGCGGTGGTGTGGAGATCGCGCTGTCCGCCGACTACCGCAGCATCTCCGCCGGCGTGCCGGCGATCGCCCTGCCGGAGACGTTCCTCGGCCTCGTGCCCGGCTGGGGCGGCTGCTACCTGCTGCCGAACCTCGTCGGACCGGCGAACGCGCTCAAGGTCATCATCGAGAACCCGATGAACACCAACCGGATGCTCACGGGTCCGCAGGCGTTCGAGCTCGGGATGGCCGACGTCATGTTCGCCCCCGCCGACTTCCTCGAGGAGTCCCTGCTGTGGGCCGCCTCGGTGCTCACCGGTGACCTCACCGTGGAGCGCTCGGAGGTCCCCCGCGACGAGGCGCAGTGGACCGGTGCCATCAAGGCCGCCAAGGCCCTGGTCGACCTCAAGACGGGTGGCCGGTCCCCGGCGCCATACCGTGCCCTCGAGCTGGTTGCGGCTGCGCGGACCGCGACCCGTGACGAGGCTTTCGCCGCCGAGGACGAGGCGCTGGCCGACCTCGTCATGGGTGACGAGCTGCGGGCCGGGCTCTACTCGTTCGACCTCGTCCAGCGCCGGGCCAAGCGCCCGGCCGGGGCGCCCGACAAGGGGCTGGCGCGCAAGGTCACCAAGGTCGGCATCGTCGGCGCCGGGCTGATGGCGAGCCAGCTGGCGCTGCTGTTCGCCCAGCGCCTCGAGGTGCCGGTCGTCCTGACCGACCTCGATGAGGCGCGCGTCGCCAAGGGTGTCGGCTACGTCCACGACGAGGTCGACAAGCTGCTCGGCAAGCGCCGGGTGAGCCCCGACAGGGCCAACCGCATCAAGGGCCTGGTCACCGGCGCCACGGACAAGGACGGCTTCGCCGACGCCGACTTCGTGATCGAAGCCGTGTTCGAGGAGATGTCGGTCAAGAAACAGGTCTGGGCCGAGGTCGAGGCCGTCGTCTCGGCGCAGTGCGTCCTCGCGACCAACACCAGCTCGCTCTCGGTCACCGAGATGGCTGCGGAGCTCCAGCACCCGGAGCGGGTCGTGGGCTTCCACTTCTTCAACCCTGTCGCCGTGATGCCCCTGCTCGAGATCATCAAGGGTGGACAGACCGACGACGCGACGCTGGCGACGGCGTTCGCCACCGGCAGGACGCTGAGGAAGACGACGATCCTCGTCAAGGACTCGCCGTCCTTCATCGTCAACCGCCTGCTCGGCCGCTTCATGGGCGAGGTGGCCAAGGTCGTCGACGAGGGCACCCCGATCGAGGTTGCCGACCGCGCCTTCGCCGGACTCGCACCGATGCCGCCGTTCATCCTGATCGGCCTCGTCGGACCGGCCATCGCGTTGCACAACAACCAGACCCTGGCCAAGGCGTTCCCCGACCGCTTCTACGTCTCGGAGAACCTGCGCAGGGTCGTCGCAGCGGGGAAGTCGGCCATCTACACGTGGCCGCAGGGCAAGCCGGTCGTCGACCCGGAGGTCGAGGCGCTCTTCGACAAGCCCGCAGACCCGGTGGTGCTGACGACCGAGCAGGTGCGTGAGCGCGTCCTCGGTGTCCTGGCCGACGAGGCCCGGCGGATGCTCGACGAAGGTGTCGCACAGGCCCCGATGGACCTCGACCTGGCGATGATCACCGGTGCGGGCTTCCAGTTCTGGAACGGTGGCCTCACGCCGCTGCTGGACCGCGAGGGCGTCTCCGAGAGGGTGACCGGCCGGCGGTTCCTGCCCGCCGGCGTGGCGAGTGTCCCCGCCTAGCCCGCGCCGGCCGGTCGCACCACACAGAACCCCCCGGAACTATGGCTCGTCGCCACATGCTCGGCCTCTCGCGGCGGACCTAGTCTCGCCGCATGCCGACGACGCCTGCGCTCCTCGACCTGACCGGACGCACTGCCCTGGTGACCGGCGCGGCGAGTGGGATCGGCGCCTCGTGCGTCCTGCGCCTCGTGGCCGCGGGTGCACGGGTGCACGCGGTGGACCGCGACAAGGAGGGCCTCGAGCGGTTCTCCTCGCTCGCTGCTGTCCAGACGCTGCCGACCGACCTGTCCGACCTGTCCACCGTGGACCAGCTCCCCGGTGACGTCGACATCCTCGTGAACAACGCAGGCATCCAGCACGTCAGCCCGATCCACGAGTTCCCGGTCGAGACCTGGGACCTCATCATCCGGCTCATGCTGACCTCGCCGTTCCGGCTCACCCGCGCGGTGCTGCCCCACATGTATGCCCAGGGCTTCGGCCGGATCGTCAACGTGTCCAGCGTCCACGGCCTGCGGGCCAGCCCCTTCAAGGCGGCGTACGTCTCGGCCAAGCACGGGCTCGAAGGGCTGTCGAAGGTCACCGCACTCGAGGGGGCCGAGCACGGTGTGACGAGCAACTGCGTCAACCCCGCATACGTCCGCACCCCACTGGTCGAGAAGCAGATCAGCGACCAGGCCAGGTCCCACGGCATCACCGAGGACGAGGTCGTCGCCAAGATCATGCTCGAGCCGGTCGCCGTCAAGCGGCTCGTCGAGGCCGACGAGGTCGCCGAGCTCGTGGCGTTCCTCTGCGGCCCGTCGGCCGCGTCGGTGTCTGGTTCGTCCTTCGCGATGGACGGCGGTTGGACGGCGCACTGACGGCACCAGCCGCCTAGGATCCGACGCGATGGACGCCCACGACGACTCAGCGATGACCCTCCTGCGCCTGCTGGCGGAGGGAGCTCCTGCGTCGGAGCTCGGGACGGTGCAGGACCCCGGGGGTGAGGCTCGCGAGCTGGCCCTGCGGGTGCGCGCGGCCTTCGACTCGCGGCGTCGCCGCGAGGCCGAGCTGACGGCCCTGGTCGAGACGGCTCGCGACCTGGCCGCCGTGCGCGACCCGCGCGGCATCCTCGAGGCGATCGTGCGCCGCGCCCGGACCCTGATCGGCACCGATGTCGCCTACCTCACGCTCTACGACCCCGAGGCCGGCGACACCTTCATGCGCGCCACCGACGGGTCGGTCAGCGTCCAGTTCCAGAGCGTGCGCCTCTCCCTCGGCGACGGGCTCGGTGGCCTGGTTGCCTCGACGCACAAGCCGTACTGGAGCGCGGACTACCTGCAGGACCACCGGTTCCAGCACACCGGCACCATCGACAGCGCCGTCGGGGACGAGGGCCTGGTGTCCATCTGCGGGACTCCGCTGACCGTCGAGGACGAGTTCGTGGGTGTGCTGTTCGCGGCGAACCGCTCACCGCGGCCCTTCTCCCCCGACCAGGTCGCCCTGCTCGGCTCTCTCGCCGCACTCGCAGCGGTCTCCATCGTGCAGACGCGCACCGCCGACGAGGTCCGCCGTCACACGGCCGGCGTCGAACGCGCCGCCGCAGCCCACGACCGGTTCGCAGAGCTCGTCCTGGCCGGTGGCGGCGTCGACGACATCACCAAGGCGCTCGGTGACCTGCTCGGTGGCTGGGTCGTCCTGCTCGGCTCGGAGGGAGAGTGCCTGAGCACCCACGGGGACACCCCCGCCACGGACGACGCCCGTGCCAGATCGCTGGACGACTCTCCCGTCGTCCGCATGACGCAGACCTCGGGCCGCCTCGCCCACGATGCGGCGGGTGACCGGTGGGCGATCGGGGTCAAGGCACCCCAGACCCCGCTGGGGGTCCTCGTGCTCGGCGGCGTCGGGGTGCTCGACGACGCCGACCGCCGCACCGTCGAACGCGCTTCGGTCGTCACCGCTCTCGTCCTGCTCTTCGAGCGCACCGCCGCCGAGGCCGAGCAGCGGGTGCGCACCGACCTCGTCGCCGACCTCGTCAGCGGCCGCGGAGACCCCCAGACCCTGGCCAGCCGGGCCCGTGGCGAGGGTGTCGACCCGACGGTCCCCTACGCCGTCCTCGTCGCCGACGCCGACGACCAGGTGCCGCGCCGCACCCTGCTGCTTGCCGCCCATGCGGCAGCGGGACCCGAGTCGGTCGTGGGCGAGCACGACGGCCGCGTCGTCGCGCTCGTACCCTCCGACGACGCCCACCAGGCCGCAGTCGAGCTGGCCCGCCGCCTCAGCCGGCTGGGCCGG
The DNA here is from genome assembly GCA_039916625.1 of Pedococcus sp. Taxonomy (GTDB): domain Bacteria; phylum Actinomycetota; class Actinomycetes; order Actinomycetales; family Dermatophilaceae; genus Pedococcus. The sequence continues at coordinate 10,903 of JBDSKZ010000084.1, read as the reverse complement.
ATCAGCGTCGGCGCCGCCGGACCGGTGCGCCTGGCCGACGACCTCCCTGCCACGTGGTCAGAGGCCGTGCGCACCGTTCAGGCCCTGGAGTCGCTCGGGCTCGGCGGCACGGGCGCCAGCTCGGCGCACCTCGGCTTTGCCGGGCTCGTCGTGGGCTCGGAGCCCGACGTGGACGGCTACATCAGCGCCCACCTCGGCCCGTTGCTCGACTACGACACCAAGCGCGGCTCCGAGCTGGTCAAGACCCTCCAGGCCTACTTCGACGCAGGTGGCAGCCCGCGGCACGCCGCGACGCAGCTGCACGTGCACGTCAACACCGTCAGCCAGCGGCTGGAGCGCATCTCCGCGCTGCTCGGGCCGCACTGGCAGCAGCCGAACCCCGCACTGGAGCTGCAGCTCGCGCTGCGCCTACGCCGGCTCAGTGCAGGCGCGTCGCCAGGGACGTCGCCACAGCGTCGGCGGTGAGCCCCAGCTCGTCGAGGAGCTGACCGCGCGAGGCGTGCTGCAGGAACGACTTCGGTATGCCGTACAGGTGCACCGGCGCGTCGAGGCCCGCGTCGCGGAGCGCAACCGTGACGGCCACCCCGACACCGCTGGTCACGAGGTTGTCCTCGACCACCGCGACGGCTCCCGCGGTGCGGGCCAGCGCCACGAGGTCGTCGCTGACGGGCAGCACCCAGCGCGGGTCGACCGCCGTGACGGACAGACCCTGCGCCTCGAGTTTCCCGGCCACGTCGACGGCCAGCGAGGCGAAGACCCCCACTCCGACGAGGAGCAGGTCGCAGGCGTCCTGTGAGGTCTGGTGCAGCACGTCCAGCGAGCCCACCCGGCGCACGGCCGGCACCGGGTCGCCCACATCACCCTTCGGGAACCGGATCACGGTCGGGGCGTCGGCGACCTCCAGGGCCTCGCGCAGCTGCATACGGACCTGCTGGCCGTCGCGCGGCGCTGCCAGGCGCAGGCCCGGGACGATCGAGGCGATCGCCATGTCCCACATGCCGTTGTGCGACGCCCCGTCACTGCCGGTGACTCCGGCGCGGTCGAGGACGAAGGTGATGCCGGCGTGGTGCAGCGCGGCGTCCATGAGCAGCTGGTCGAAGGCCCGGTTGAGGAACGTCGCGTACACCGCCACCACGGGGTGCAGGCCCGCGAACGCGAGTCCGCTCGCCATGGTGACCGCGTGCTGCTCGGCGATGCCCACGTCGAAGACCCGGTCGGGGTGGGCCGCGGCGAACCCGTCGAGCCCGACGGGGATGAGCATGGCCGCGGTGAGGGCGACCAGGTCGGGCCGCTCCGAGCCCAGGGCCACCATCTCGTCGTTGAACTCGTCGGTCCAGATGCGGCCGCTCACCTCGAACGGCAGCCCGGTCTCGGGGTTGAACTTGCCGACACCGTGGAACTGGTCGGCGTCGTCGTTGATGGCCGGGTCGTAGCCGCGGCCCTTCTGGGTGATGACGTGGACGAGCACCGGGCCACCGAAGGCGCGAGCGCGGCGCAGGGCCGACTCGACCGCGGGCTCGTCGTGTCCGTCGACCGGGCCGAGGTACTTCAGACCGAGGTCCTCGAACATCCCCTGTGGGGCGACGATGTCCTTGATGCCCTTCTTCATGCCGTGCAACGTCTCGTACATCGCGCCGCCGACGACGGGGGTGCGGTGCAGGGTGTTCTTGCCCCAGTCGAGGAACCTCTCGTAACCACGGGTCGTGCGCAGGGTTGCCAGGTGCTCGGCCAGGCCGCCGATGGTCGGGGCGTAGGAGCGCTCGTTGTCGTTGACGATGATCGTCAGGGGCAGGTCCTTGTCGGCAGCGATGTTGTTGATCGCCTCCCAGGCCATGCCACCGGTGAGCGCACCGTCACCGATGACGGCGACCGTGTGGCGACCCCGCTCGCCCTTGAGGCGACGGGCCCTGGCGATGCCGTCGGCCCACGACAGCGCGGTGGAGGCGTGGGAGTTCTCGACGACGTCGTGCTCGGACTCGGCGCGGCTCGGGTAGCCCGACAGGCCCCCCTGCTTCTTGAGCGTGCTGAAGTCGTGGCGGCCGGTGAGCAGCTTGTGGACGTAGGACTGGTGCCCGGTGTCGAAGACGATCGTGTCGCGTGGGCTGTCGAAGACCCGGTGCAGGGCGATGGTCAGCTCGACCACGCCGAGGTTCGGCCCGAGGTGCCCACCCGTCTTGGACACCGACTCCACGAGGAACGAGCGGATCTCCTCGGCGAGCTCGTCGATCCTGGGCGCGGGCAGCGCCTTGAGGTCGGCGGGACTCATGATCGTCTCGAGCAGTCCCACGCAGGGCCGTCCTTTCACGCCGTCGGTTCACCCGATCCACCGGGGCGGACCAGCGACTGAGTGTAAGCGCTGGGTCTGGGCGCCGACGCCGCGCACCCTGACCTCGATGCCCTGCGGCGCCCCGGTCACCTCGACCTGCCCGTCCCGGTCAACGCTCACGGTGAGCGTTGCGTCCCCGATGCGCACGCCCTCGACGCGCAGGGCACCGAATGGCGCCGGCATCGCCGGGTCCACGTCCAACACGCCCGCCGGCACATCGGCGCGCAGGCCCAGGGCGACCGTGACCAGGGCGCCCGCGGAGGCGGCGGACCACGCCTGCGGACGGCATGAGGCCGGGTAGGGCGACGGGCGGCCCATCATGGGCTGCCCCGAGTACAGCTCGGGCCAGCGGTAGTCGAAGGCTTCGGCCGCGTCGACGAGCGAGCGCGCCACCAGTGCGCCCGCTGCGCGATGTCCTTCGCGCGCCAGGCCCAGGGCCGCGATGGCGGTGTCGTGGGTCCAGATCGACCCCGTGTGGTAGCCGATGGGGTTGAACCCACCGTTGCCGCTGCCCAGGGTGCGGACACCGAACTCGTCGAGGAGCTCGTCGCCGGTCAGCTGGGCCGCGACCGAGGCGACCTCTGCCTCGGTGAGCACCCCGGTGCCGAGGACGTGCCCCATGTTGGAGCCGAGGCCGTCGACGGCCTCACCGTGCCCGTCGAGCGCGATGGCGAGGTGGCGACCCGCATCCGTCTCGACCCAGAACCGGTCGGCGATCTGCGCGCGCAGCTCCGTGGCCCGGCGTTCGGCGTCGTCAGCGCCGTCCTCACCCAGGGCGTGGAGCAGGCGAGCAGCGCCCGACAGGGCCTCCACGGCATACGCCTGCGCCTCGACGAGTGCGATGGGTGCCTCAGCGACGCGCCCATCGCGCCAACGGACCGCGTCGCCGGAGTCCTTCCAGCCCTGGTTGGCCAGTCCGGTCCCGGAGGTGTCGAGGTACCTGAGCAGGCCGTCGTCGTCGGGGCGGCCGTCGGTCGTGAGCCACCGCAGTGCGGCGCGGAGGTTCGGGAGCAGGGCCCGCACCTCCTCCTGCGCCAGGCCCCACTGCCACGCCTCGACCAGGAGGGTCACCCAGAGGGCCGTGGCATCGACGGTGCCGTAGTAGACCGGCGGGAGGGCCAGTCCGCTCTCCGGATCGAGGTAGGCCGTGCGGCGCAGCTCGTGGGGGATCTTGCCCGGCGCCTCGGCGCTGCGGGGATCGACCTTCTCGCCCTGACGTCGGGCGAGGACGCGCAGGGTGCCCCCGGCGAGGTCGGTGCCGAAGGGCAGCATCATCCGCGCAGCCCACAGTGAGTCGCGACCGAAAAGCGTGAGATACCAAGGAGTTCCGGCCGCAGCGAAGACGTCGCCGGAGTCTTCGGGGTCGCGCAGCAGCAGGTGCTGCAGGTCGTCCATCGCGTGCTCGACGACGCGGCGCAGCCGAGGGTCGTCGGCGACGACCCGGACCTGGTCCCAGGAGACCGCAGCATGACCGGGGTCGGCGTCCAGCACCGACGCTGCCTGCCGGGTGGACCGCACGTGCATGGTGACGGTGGCGCTGCCGCCCGGCTCGACGGACAGCTCCAGCTCCACCGCTGCGCAGGCGTCGGACAGGAACACCGCGGCAGGCCGCGGGTCGAACTCGACCCGGCTGGTGTGGCGCTCGAAGCCGAACACCAGGGCATCACCGTCGCGCGACGGGGCCACCGTGGGGTGGACCACGTGGCCCGCCTTGACCGACCCGATGGGGGCACCATCACCGGCGAGCTCGACGACGACCTTGGCGGTGACCGGCTCGCTCGCCCGAGAGGTGAGCACGAGCCGCTCGACCATGACACCGTCCTCGAGCAGCCGGGTGCGGTGCACCTCGACGGTCGCGTCCGGGCCGGGGTTGCCGAGGTTGCGTGCGGACAGCACGAACTCTGCGCGGGCACCGCTGGCCCCCTGGGCCACGAAGGCCGGCGTCTCGCCGTCGAGGCGTACGGTGGCCGTGCTCAGCACGCGGACGTCGTCGACGTAGAGCCCGTGGGCTGTCGCGGGCTCGATGTCGCCACCCGGACCGGACAGCGCCGTCGCGTTGCCGTTGACGCAGATGGTGAGCTCGTGGAGCCAGGGCTGGCGCGGCGGGAGTGCCGCGTCAGCCGCCTCTCGGACGTCGTGGTCGGACACCTGGGGGCCTTCTCTCCGTCGACGTCTGGGGGGGTCCGCGAGCTGTGGGCGTCGTCGTGGCAGCGCGGCGGCCGGCTCGGTCGGTACGTACCGACGTGCCATCCCATCATGGTCCTGACGGCGCTGGCTCAGGACAGCAGGGACTCGGCGGCCCGCCAGTCAGAGGCGTGGCACGTAGCGCTTGCCCTGGAGGGCGTCGTAGACCAGGCCGGCACTGCGCCGGGCGGCGAGCAGCCGCACCCCTTCTGCCTCGAGGTCGGCGAGGACCTGGGCCAGTCCGTCGCTGGTGAGGTGGTCGCCGAGCTCCACCCGCACCTCGCGGTAGGCCTGGCGCATGGCGACGAGCTGGGCGTCGATGTGCCGGGTGGCGACCCAGGCGAGGGCGACGGGCTGGCGGCGCCACCCCGCGTAGGACCGGTAGTCCGACGGGCAGTGGTCCAGCAGCCAGGACACGGCCGGCACCTGCCACCCCGGGCTCTCCGGCGGCGGCACCAGTGGCGGCCACCCGGGCGGGACCGCCCCGAGGACCTCAGCCCGACGGGCGCGGCCCGGCACGGCCTGCTCCAGGTGCCATGGGAGACGGCCCGGTCGGCGGACCATCTGTTTCGAACATGTGTTCGAGTGTAGGTCATGGCGGCCCGGCCCGGCAGCCGTCTCGGAAGGCCGGGGTCAGCCCAAGGTGGCGTCGAGCCGCGCCAGCCGTGCCGCATACAGGGAGCTCGCGAGGCTGGCGGCGGGCAGCGCCGCGAGCAGCGCCCCGAGGGCCGTCACGTCGTCGGCTCCTCCGCCGTCCACCCAGCGGGCCAGCAGCCCCGGGTCGCCCGAGCCCAGCACCGCTCCCCGCAGGGACTCGTGCAGCTCGGCCCGCAGCAGGGCCACCTCGAGCGAGCCGGAGCCCGGCCGCAGCGGCCCGGCATAGCGCTCCAGGGCGCGGGACAGGTCACCTGCGGCCAGGGCTCGTCGCACGCCCCACACGTCGACGGACACCCCGTCAGCGCCAAGCCGGTAGGGCGAGGAGTCCAGGCGTGCACCGAGCACCTCGCGCAGCCGGTGCACCTCGGCGCGGACCGACGACGGCACGCCGCGGTCGCCATACAACGCCCCGGCGAGCTCGTCGGCGCTCCAACCCCGCTCACGCGAGCACAGCAGGGCGAGGATGTCGGCACGCCGCGGGGTGAGGTCGTGCAGGATGCCACCCACGCGCACCGTGGGGCGGGGCCCGAGCAGGCTCACCGCGATCTGGGCCACGGCTCGCAGGGCCGGCTGGGCCTGCGCGCGTCGGCGCAGCGCGTCACCGCGCATCAGCTCCTCGATGAGGCGGGCGGCGGTGCGGACCAGCGCGCCGGCAGCCACCGGCTCGAGGCCCACCGGCGCCGAGACGTCGAGGACGGCCACCATGTCGCCAGAGCCGGGATCGGTGATCGGTGCCGCGGAGCAGAGCCAGCCGTGGTGGGAGTGAACGAGGTGCTGACCGCCGACGAGGTCCACGGCCGCACCGGTCACGAGGCACTGGCTGATCGCGTTGGTGCCGATGCCTCCCTCCGACCAGTTGGCGCCCTCGACGAACTCGATCGACTCCGCCTGGCGCAGCGCCGCACTCGACCCGATCCTCCAGAGCACCTCACCGGAGACGTCGGTGACGACCACGAGGTGGTCGTCACTGATCGAGGAGTCACCGAGCAGGCCGGTGACCACCGGGATGTATGGCGCGAGCGGGTGCTCAGCGCGTAGCCGCAAGGTGTCGTCGACCTCGTGGAACCGGCGCGGACGTTGACGTTCGGGGTCGATGCCCTGGGCCACCGCACGGCGCCACGATGCAGCGATCTGGTCGCTGACGCGCGCGTCGTCCTCCCCCGCGAGGACGCGGTCGTGCGCCTCACGGAGCCCCGCGACGCTGCGTCGGCCCATGGCTGCACTCTCGCACGCGCGAAGCCCCTGCGGGAGCCCCTGCGCGGCGAACAGCAGCGGGTGCCTGCCGACCGGGACCCGGCCCACGTTGGCTGCCAGCCCAGGATGCAACGCCCGTGCAACCCCCTGAGGCGTCGACTGGCCGCCACGGATGCAAAGGAGCAACCATGGGCACCTCCCCCAGCGACGCCGTCGAGGCGTGGCTCACCTCGTTCGACAAGGCCCTGCAGTCCCAGGACGTCGCAGCGGTGACGGACCTGTTCGCTGAGCAGTGCTACTGGCGCGACCTCGTGGCGTTCACGTGGAACATCCGGACCATGGAGGGTCGCGACCAGATCGCCGACATGCTCGAGGGGACGCTGCTCCGGGTGCAGCCCAAGGGGTGGGCCCTGGCCGAGCCCGCCACCGAGGCCGACGGCACCGTGGAGGCGTGGATCGACTTCGAGACCGTCGACGCCCGTGGCCACGGCCACCTGCGCCTCGTGGGCGGCAAGGCCTTCACCCTGCTCACGACGATGACCGAGCTCAAGGGTCTCGAGGAGCCGGACGGCCCCCGCCGCGTCAAGGGCGTCGAGCACGAGATCCACCGGGGACGGCAGAGCTGGCTGGAGAAGAAGACGGCCGACGACTCCGCACTCGGTGACACCGAGCAGCCCTACGTCGTGGTGGTCGGCGGCGGCCAGGGGGGCATCGGGCTCGGTGCCCGACTGAAGCGACACGGCATACCGACCGTGATCCTGGAGAAGAACGACCGCGCCGGCGACTCGTGGCGCAGGCGCTACAAGTCGCTGCACCTGCACGACCCGGTCTGGTACGACCACCTGCCCTACCTCAAGTTCCCCGACCACTGGCCGGTGTTCGCCGCCAAGGACAAGATCGGCGACTGGCTCGAGCACTACACCGCGCTCATGGAGCTCAACTACTGGACGAAGTCGGAATGCCTTGGGGCGCAGTGGGATGAGGCCGCCCAGGAGTGGGAGGTCAAGGTCAACAGGGACGGCAAGGACGTCACGCTGCGACCCAAGCACCTGGTCATCGCCTTGGGCGTGAGCGGCTACCCGTTCATCCCGTCGTTCCCCGGCGCGGACACGTTCCGCGGCGAGCAGCACCACTCCAGCCAGCACCCGGGTGGTGACGCCTACGCCGGGAAGGACGTCGTCGTCATCGGCTCCAACAACAGTGCGCACGACATCTGCGCCTCGCTGTGGGAGGTCGGTGCCAGGCCGAGGATGGTCCAGCGGTCGAGCACCCACATCGTGCGCAGCGAGTCGCTCATGGACCTCGCGCTGGGCGACCTGTACTCCGAGCGCGCGGTGGCCAGCGGTGTCACGACGGAGAAGGCCGACCTGGTCTTCGCCTCACTCCCATACCGGATCATGCCCGGCGCGTTGAAGCCTGCGTACGACCAGATGCAGGTGCGTGACAAGGACTACTACGACGCGTTGCGCGACGCCGGCTTCGACCTCGACTTCGGGGTCGACGGGTCCGGACTGTTCATGAAGTACCTGCGCCGTGGCTCTGGCTACTACATCGACGTCGGCGCCTCCCAGCTCGTCATCGACGGCCGCATCCCGGTGGTCAACGGTCAGGTCGACCACCTCACCGAGAGCTCGGTCGTCCTCGCGGATGGCACCGAGCTGCCTGCCGACGTCGTCATCTACGCGACGGGTTACCAGTCGATGAACGGCTGGCTCGAGACCCTCATCTCCCCCGAGGTCGCCGACCGCGTCGGCAAGGTGTGGGGCTTCGGCTCCGACACCCCGAAGGACCCCGGCCCGTGGGAGGGCGAGCTGCGCAACATGTGGAAGCCGACGAACGTCGACCACCTGTGGATCCACGGCGGCAACCTGCACCAGTCCCGCCACTACAGCCAGTTCCTCGCCCTCCAGCTCAAGGCGCGCCACGCAGGGCTCGAGACCCCCGTCTACGGGCTGCAGGAGTCGCACCACCCGCGGTGACTGCAGGACGCGCGGTCAGGACGAGCGGTCAGGACGAGCCGCCAGGACCGGGTCAGGCGAAGGTCTCGCCGGTGGCCGCGGTGACGAGCTCCCAGAAGCGCTGGCGCTGCGGGGCGGTCTCGACACCGAAGGGTGCGTAGTGGGTGGGCCGTCGTCGACGGTCGTGCCAGAAGCCGCCGGTGCCGATCGGGTCGTCGGTCGCCAGGAGCCACGACACCGTGTCCGCGCCCTCGGCGGCCGAGCGCAGCAGGGGCCGCATCAGCTTGTTGAAGCCGGGCAGCGACTCCGTGACGCCGGGGGTGTCGGCCCAGCCGGGGTGCATGCTGTGCACCCCGACCTGACGTCCGCGCAACCGGTCGGCCCACTGCTCGGTGAGGACCAGCTGCATCCGCTTGGTGCGTGCGTAGGCAGTCACCCCCGAGTAGTCGCCCCGGGTGTACTCGAGGTCGTCGACCGCGAGCTTCTGGCCGTAGGCACCGCCGGAGGACACCACCACGACGCGGCCACCACGGAGGCTCTCAGCGAGCAGGCCGGTCATGAGGTGGGGACCGAGGACGTGCGTGGCCAGGGTGAGCTCGTGGCCCTGCGCGGTGGTGCGGCGCTCGGGAGGGAGGACGCCCGCGTTGTGCACGAGGCCGTGCAGCGCAGGAACCCGCCCGGCGAAGTCGACGCAGAACTCGCGGACGACGTCGAGGTCGCTGAGGTCGCACGGGGCCAGCTCGACCCGGGCTGTCGGCTCGGCGGCGAGCAGCTCGGAGCGGGCGGACTCGAGGCGGTCAGCAGTGCGCCCCAGCAGGTGCACGGTTGCGCCGAGTGCGGCGAGCTGCTGCGCGGCCGCCAGCCCGAGCCCACCACTGGCCCCGGTGACAAGGACGTGGCGGCCCGCGAGGGAAGCCGGACGAGGGTCGGCCGGCCACCAGGAGCGACGGATGCGAGGCCCGAGGCGGGTGTAGCCGAGGACCAGGGACTTGTCCATCACCCAGTCGAGGACGCGGGCGGGGGCGTGGGGAGACATGGTCTCACCGTAGGGCCGGAGCCGGCGCAGCGTCGCAGCGGGCACCACCAAGCGGTCAGGACCTGACCGCTCGGGCTCCTACCGTGGTCCCATGACCACGACACCAGAGCCCACCACCCCCAGCGCACAGCCCACCCCTGGCGCCACGCCCCCCTCCACGGGTGAGCGCGCCGACCTGGTCCAGGCCCTGGGCCGGCACCGCGACCTCCTGAGGTTCGCCGTCCGCGACCTGACCGAGGAGCAAGCCCGTCAGCGCACCACCGTCAGCGAGCTGACCCTCGGCGGGCTCGTCAAACACGTCGCGGACACCGAGGCCCAGTGGGCGACCTTCATGGTCGAGGGAAGCGGCTCCGCGCCGGATTTCGACTGGGCGTCGATCGACTGGGCGAACCCACCCGCAGAGCTTGCCGCCTATGCGGACTCCCACCGGCTGCGGGACGACGAGACCCTGGACGGCCAGCTTGCGCGGTACGCCGAGATCGCGCGTCACACCGACGACCTCGTCATGCGCCTCGACCTGGACACCGCCCACGACCTGCCCAAGGCTCCGTGGTTCGAGCCCGGCGCCCGCTGGTCGGTCCGCCGGGCCGTGCTCCACACCTTGGCGGAGACCTCGCAGCACGCCGGACACGCCGACATCATCAGGGAGTCGCTGGACGGCCAGCAGACCATGGCCTGACCGGCACGCGTCCGGCCCGGCGGCGCTCTGCGTCGTCCCGCGGTCGCACGACGGGGCCCCGGCCACCAGCTGGGTGACCGAGGCCCCGTCCGCACGCACGAGGAGTACCCGAAGGTGTTGCGGCGCAAGCAGGCTCAGCTGTTGACCAACGAGCGCAGTACGTACTGCAGGATGCCGCCGTTGCGGTAGTAGTCGGCCTCGCCGGGGGTGTCGATGCGGACGACCGCGTCGAACTCGATCGGGTCGGCGCCATCGCGGGTCGCGGTGACCTTGACCGTCGCGGGGGTCCTGCCCTCGTTGAGCGCCGTGATACCGGAGATCGAGAAGGTCTCCGTGCCCTCGAGGCCCAGCGAGTCGGCCGACTGCCCCACCGGGTACTGGAGCGGGATCACGCCCATGCCGATCAGGTTGGAACGGTGGATGCGCTCATAGGACTCAGCGATCACCGCATGCACACCGAGCAGCGTCGTGCCCTTGGCCGCCCAGTCGCGCGACGACCCGGAGCCGTACTCCTTGCCCGACAGGATGACCAGCGGCACACCGGCCTCCTGGTAGGCGACGGACGCGTCATAGATGGTGGTCTGCTCGCCACCGGCCAGGAAGTTCCTGGTGAAGCCGCCCTCGACACCGTCGAGGAGCAGGTTCCTGAGGCGGATGTTGGCGAACGTGCCACGGATCATCACCTCGTGGTTGCCACGGCGCGAGCCGTAGGAGTTGAAGTCCTTGCGCTCGATGCCGTGCTCGGCGAGGTAGACCCCTGCCGGACTGTCGGCCTTGATCGAACCTGCCGGGCTGATGTGGTCGGTCGTGACCGAGTCACCGAGCTTGGCCAGCACGCGCGCACCCTCGATGTCCGACACCGGCGTGGT